>NZ_CP054475.1:0-305000 GCF_025345565.1 Thalassolituus hydrocarboniclasticus
TAACACTGTCACCCAGTTAAGTGAAAAGGGTCTAATTTTTAAGGGCGGCAATTGTATGAGAAAGAATCAGCAATAGCAATGGTGATTTTATGTGCAGTTTCAGAAGTTACTCAAACCGGTTTTACCTGTTCGCCCGAAAAGATTTTTATACCTGTTATGTTATGTGAAAGAGAGAAGGAGTAGTTCGTTATTTTTATTCTTAGTCACGCCAATATCTGTGGGTAACCATAAAAAACCTTTAAAAAACAAAAGCTTATAGAAAGCATAAGTGCTGTGTTTAACTGCGCTTAAGTTATGCACTAGCTGCCGGTAAGTAAGGTATGGAATGTGTGTGGAATCGGCAGAAAAATTCCTCAGAGAGTTATTCAGAAAACTATCCGCATCTTTCGGCCCTGTTTATCCACAGGGTTTAAGGTGAAGTGGAAAATTATCATAACTTCTGTGGATAACCACCGTCCCCTCGGTTAGAATGTGCGGCTCGCTAGAATTCAGACAACGGATATAAAGAAGTGGCACTGACAGCTCTGTGGCAAGATTGCCTGGGACACTTGCAGCACGAACTCCCCGCGCAGCAATACAACACATGGATCCGGCCGTTGGTGGCGAATGCCGACAGTGGACAGCTGGTACTGAGCGCGCCTAACCGTTTTGTAAAAGACTGGGTAAAGGACAAGTACCTGCAGCGCATTCAGGAAATCCTTTCCGACCTTAATGGTGGCCTGATTACCCGGGTGGAGCTGGCTGTGGGCGAAGCGCAGCCTATGTTCCGGCCGCTGGCAGTTAATCGTCCTGAATCAGCACCGGCCCCTGCCCAGAATGAAAATTTTGGTTTTGCCGCCCCACGGGCGCAGGCCGAGTTTGACTATGGCAGTCAGCAGGAAGTCCCTTCTTTTAATAACACTCCGTCTTATGGTGAGGCTCCGGTTGCTTCTGCACCTGCGCCGGCAGCCAGCCGTCCCAAGCGCGAAGTTCAGGTTGAAGGGGGCATCCAGCACCAGAGTTTCCTTAACCCGACCTTCACCTTTAAAACCTTTGTTGAAGGTAAATCGAACCAGCTGGCTCATGCTGCAGCCCGTCAGGTTGCCGAAAATGCCGGCGGCTCCTACAACCCCCTCTTTATTTATGGTGGTGTTGGTCTGGGTAAAACCCACCTTATGCATGCTGTGGGTAACTATCTGCAGAGCAAAAACCCGAATGCCAAGGTGTTGTATGTGCATTCTGAGCGTTTTGTGCAGGATATGGTGAAAGCACTGCAGCTGAACGCTATTAACGAATTCAAACGTTTTTACCGCGGCCTGGATGCACTGCTGATTGACGATATCCAGTTCTTCGCCGGTAAAGAGCGCTCTCAGGAAGAGTTCTTCCACACCTTTAACGCCTTACTTGAGGGCGGTCAGCAGATGATTCTGACCTGCGACCGTTATCCGAAAGAGATCAACGGTCTTGAAGAGCGCCTGAAAAGCCGCTTTGGCTGGGGCTTAACCGTAGCGGTTGAACCGCCGGAGCTGGAAACCCGTGTGGCTATTTTAATGAAGAAGGCAGAGCAGACCGGTGTACACCTGCCCGATGATGCCGCTTTCTTTATTGCCCAGAAGATCCGTTCCAACGTGCGCGAGCTGGAAGGTGCACTGAAACGCGTGGTGGCCAACGCCCACTTTACCGGCAGTGAAATCACCCTGCCGTTTATTAAAGAATCCCTGAAAGACCTGCTCGCGCTGCAGGATAAACAGGTCAGTGTCGATAATATTCAGCGAATTGTGTCTGAGTATTACAAAATCAAGATGTCTGATTTATTATCTAAGCGCCGCACCCGCTCCATCGCCCGCCCGCGCCAGGTGGCCATGGCGCTGAGCAAAGAACTGACTAACCACAGCCTGCCGGAAATCGGCGATGCCTTTGGTGGCCGTGATCACACAACAGTTCTGCATGCGTGCCGCAAAATTAAAGAATTACAGGAAACCAGCGCAGATATTCGCGAAGACTATAAGAATCTGCTGCGCTCGCTGACAACGTAAATCAGCCGTCATTTTGTGCTGATTTACTGTACGACAGACCGTTTTCAAGCAATCACAGGCGCTGTTCAATCCGATGAACATGCCCAGGACCTGAGTGGAGAACCATGAAATTCGTTATCTCTAGGGAAGCCTTGCTTCGTCCTCTGCAATTGGTGGCCGGCGTAGTAGAAAAACGCCAGACTCTGCCAGTACTGTCAAACGTACTGCTGGAGGTTCAGGGTCAGCAGTTGTCACTGACAGGCACCGATCTGGAAGTCGAACTGGTTGGCCGCGTCACCCTTGATGAGGTTGGTCAGGAAGGTGAGATCACGGTTCCGGCTAAAAAGCTGATGGATATCTGCCGTTCGTTACCGGACGGTGCGCAGATTGAAATCGAACAGGACGAGCAGCGCGTTAATGTCCGCTCCGGCCGTTCCCGCTTTACGCTGTCGACGCTGCCTGCCACCGAATTCCCCAATGTGGATAACATTGCCGGCGAAAAGACGTTCACCCTGGAGCAGGGCAGCCTGCGTCGTGTGATCGACCGCACCAGCTTCGCCATGGCCCAGCAGGACGTCCGCTACTACCTCAACGGTATGCTGTTTGAAGTGAGTGCCACCGGTCTGCGTACCGTTTCTACCGACGGTCACCGCCTGGCGACCTGCCATGTAGCGATGAACGGCCCGGATACTGCCCAGCAGATCATTCTGCCGCGCAAAGGTGTGCTGGAGATGGCCAAGCTGCTGACCGACCCTGAGTCGTCCGTTACGCTGTCGCTGAGCACCAACCACCTGCGTGCACGCACCGAAAACTTCACCTTCACCTCCAAACTGGTGGACGGTAAATTCCCGGATTACAGCCGTGTAATCCCGAAAAATGGCAGCAATGTAATGCTGGCCGACCGTACTGAACTGCGTCAGGTATTTAACCGTACCGCGATTCTGTCCAACGAGAAGTACCGTGGTGTACGTCTGGTGCTGGACACTGATCTGCTCAAAGTGTTTGCCAATAACCCTGAGCAGGAAGAAGCAGAAGAATCCGTGGCCGTGGAATACAAAGGTGATGCTCTGGAAATGGGCTTCAACGTTTCTTATCTGCAGGATGTTATGAGCGTGCTCGACACCCAGCAGGTAAAAATGACCCTGTCTGATGCCAACAGCAGTGCCTTGCTGGAAGAACCGGAAGGCGGCGACGCGATGTATGTTGTTATGCCGATGCGCCTCTAGTCGCCGGCCATATAGCGAACCTTCTTATGCCAATCCGGCAGCTTAAAATCAGCGGCGTGCGTAATCTGCAGCCGCTGGATCTTACACTCCAGTCCGGAGTGAATTTCATCTACGGCGATAACGGCTCGGGCAAAACGAGCATTCTCGAAGCTATCGTGCTGATGGCGGCGGGTAAGTCTTTCCGTACCTCACAGCTCAAACACGTACTGGCTCACAATGCGGATCGTATTGAAATCCAGATGGATATCGACGACGAGAGCCTTGGCCAGTGTCAGCTCGACAGTCTGCGTCTGAAAGGCGGCGATCATCTGCTGAAGCTGAATGGCTCGGTGCTGACCTCTCAGGCAGAAGCCGCCCATTGGCTGCCGGTTCAGGTGATTGATCCCACCACATTTAAACTGTTGTCCGGTTCGCCGGAAGAACGACGCCAGTTTATCGACTGGGGTGTGTTCCACGTGGAACACAGTTTTATGGAACAGTGGAAAACCTTCCGCAAGCAACTTAAGCAACGCAACTCGGTGCTTAAGCAAAAAGAAGCGGAATGGCTGCCGGTGTGGAACAAAGGCTTTGTCGAAAGCGCACTGGTGATTGATCAGCACCGTCGCGCCTATCTGAAACGCTTTAAACCTGAGTTTATGCGCATCCTCAAAGCGCTGGATGACAGCGTCGATGTCACCCTGGCCTACTATCCGGGCTGGGATAAAGATTCCGAGCTGCAGGACGTGCTGGATAAGCAGCAGGAGCGTGATATGGTGCTGGGCTATACCCAGTCAGGCCCTCACCGTGCAGAGCTGCGTATAAAGGTCGACAAGCAGCCTGCCGCCGAAATATTAAGCCGTGGCCAGCAGAAAACCGTGGTCGCCGCACTGAAAATTGCCCAGGGCGCACTGTTCCAGCAAGAGAGTGGAAGGCGCACCATTTATCTGGTCGATGATCTCGCATCAGAGCTGGATGAAAAGCACCGTTTCGCTTTATGTAAGCTGCTGGAAGACTTAAAATGTCAGGTCTTTATTACCAGTATCGATAAGGACAAGCTGACCGATATCTGGCAGCCCGTAGCCAGCAAGTTGTTCCACGTGGAACAGGGTCTTATTCAGGATGTTGCAGCGGAAGTTGAAGATGCAGCGTCACAGCAAGACAGGCCTGCGGACTGATACAAAACAGCTTATTTCGCATTGCCCGACAACGCATAACAGCGGCAGTGCACCGAATTCATCAAGAGGAACCACCGAATGAGTGAGCAGACTTACGACTCGTCGAGTATTAAAGTCCTGAAAGGGCTGGATGCCGTGCGCAAACGGCCGGGCATGTACATTGGCGATACCGATGACGGTACCGGTTTGCATCACATGGTGTTCGAGGTGGTGGATAACTCCATTGACGAAGCCCTGGCTGGCCATTGTGATCAGGTCGATGTGATTATCCATACCGATAACTCCGTATCCGTATCGGATAACGGCCGTGGTATTCCAACTGAACTGCATCCGGAAGAGGGTGTATCTGCGGCCGAGGTTATCCTTACCGTACTGCACGCTGGCGGTAAGTTCGATGACAACTCCTATAAGGTTTCCGGTGGTCTGCACGGCGTGGGTGTTTCTGTTGTAAACGCGCTGTCAGAAAAGCTGAAGCTGACCATCCGTCGTGGCGGTAAAGTCTACGAGCAGGAATACAGCCACGGGATACCGGATTACCCACTGAAAGAAGTCGGTACCACCGAAGGCAAGGGCACCACGGTACGTTTCCTGCCATCGCTGAAGACCTTTACCAACAAAACGGAATTCAGCTACGACTACCTGGCCAAGCGCCTGCGTGAACTGTCATTCCTGAACTCCGGTGTGCGTATTCACCTGAAAGACGAGCGCAGCGACCGTGAAGATATCTTCGCCTTTGAAGGCGGTCTGGGTTCCTTTGTTACCTTCCTGAATGAAGGTAAAACCGCGCTGAACGACGTTTTCCACTTCAATATCCAGCGCGATGATGGCATTGCCGTTGAAGTAGCGATGCAGTGGAACGACAGCTTCCAGGAAAACATCTACTGCTACACCAACAATATTCCACAGCGCGATGGTGGTACTCACCTCGCTGGTTTCCGTGCGGCGCTGACCCGTACCCTGAACAACTACATCGAAAAAGAAGGTCTGGCGAAAAAAGCCAAGGTTTCCACCACCGGTGATGACGCCCGTGAAGGCTTAACCGCCATTATTTCGGTTAAAGTGCCGGACCCTAAATTCAGCTCCCAGACCAAAGACAAACTGGTATCGAGTGAAGTGAAGCCTGCGGTAGAACAGGAAATGGGCCGTCTGTTTGCCGATTACCTGCTTGAATACCCGCAGCAGGCCAAAGATCTGGTTGGCAAGATGATCGACGCAGCCCGTGCCCGTGAAGCGGCGCGTAAAGCACGTGAAATGACCCGCCGCAAAGGTGCGCTGGATATCGCCGGTTTGCCTGGCAAACTGGCTGACTGTCAGGAAAAAGACCCGGCACTGTCCGAAGTGTACCTGGTGGAAGGGGACTCGGCGGGTGGTTCTGCGAAGCAGGGCCGTGACCGCCGCACCCAGGCCATTCTGCCGCTGAAAGGTAAGATTCTGAACGTCGAGAAAGCCCGCTTTGACAAGATGCTGTCTTCTGCTGAAGTCGGCACCCTGATCACCGCACTGGGCTGTGGTATCGGCCGCGAAGAGTTCAACCCGGACAAGCTGCGTTACCACAGCATCATCATCATGACCGATGCCGACGTCGACGGTGCGCACATCCGTACGCTGCTGTTGACCTTCTTCTTCCGTCAGATGCCGGAAATCATCGAACGCGGCCACGTCTTTATTGCCCAGCCACCACTGTACAAAATCAAGCGTGGTAAGCAGGAGCAGTACATCAAAGACGAAGAAGCGATGGAAAGCTACCTGACACACATTGCGCTGGAAAAAGCCGCTCTGCACCCGTCTGCTGAGGCTCCGGCCATCTCCGATGAAGCCTTTGCCCAGCTGGTTGCCGACTACCGTGCAGCGCAGGAAACCATCACCCGTATGTCCAACCTGGTACCGCACGAAGTGCTGCACCAGATGGTAACCCTGCCGCGTATGAACAGCGCTGATCTGGCCGACAAAGCCAGTGCCGAAGCCTGGGCTAAGCAGCTCAGCGACCGTCTGCCGGATGCCGGCCGCAGTGGCAGCCACTTTATTGTTGAAGTGGCCGCCGACAGCGAGCGCAACAGCCATAAGGTTGTTATTAAAGTGATTACCCACGGTATTCCGAAAGAATTCCGTCTCGATCACGACTTCTTCGCCGGTTCCGGTTACAACAAACTGGCCAGCATGAGCCAGAAGCTGAGCGAAACTCTGGAAGAAGGCGCTTACATTCAGCGTGGCGAACGTGTGCATCTGATTGAAGACTTCTGGGATTCTGTGCAATGGCTGCTGGCCGAAGCGAAAAAAGGCTTCAATATCCAGCGCTATAAAGGTCTGGGCGAGATGAACCCGGAACAGCTGTGGGAAACCACTATGGATCCGAACACCCGCCGCATGCTGCGCGTGACCATCGAAGACGCCATCGGCGCCGACAAGATGTTCACCACCCTGATGGGCGACGACGTAGAACCGCGCCGCGCCTTTATCGAGGCCAACGCGCTGAACGTAGCGAACCTGGATTTCTGATTCTGGGTTTGAAAGAGTTGCAGGAAAGAAAAGGCAGCTTCGGCTGCCTTTTCTGTATTTATCTTTAAAAAGGAGAAACACAGTGAAATTGATATTCGCAGCTATTTTAGCCTCAACCATGATGCTTTCCGGATGCGCGGTTAAACCAATACCGAGCCAGCCACGGAATAGTTATAGCTGGTATGGCTCAGAGCAAGGGGAAGGTGCAGCGGTAAAGACTGTGCGTGGCATTAAGGTCTGGTCGGTAGATGGTCAGCGTATTGCCAGTATCCTCGAAGTGATGACAGGAAAAGCGTTTGATGCGCTGAAATTAGCGCCTGGACGTCATTCAATGATTGCGACCGTTGATGGTCGTGATATGAGGATTGGAGCGGTCAATTATGAAGCTGGCCATGAATATCTTATCGATATGCTGAAAGTGGGCGACAGAACCTACTATTGGGTTGAAGACACAACCAGCGGCCAGGTTGTGTACGGTAAGAAGAAGACTGTGGAAGAGTTCCTGAAAGACTGATCTTGCACAGAAAACCTCCGGCACCCGATGCCGGAGGTTCTCAACTCAGGCTACTTTATACCTCGTACTCCGCCCGCCGCCCGGCAGCTTTTCAATACAGCCTTTTTCCAGTAAATCCGTCAGATGGCGGGTAGCGGTGGCCTTACTGACTTTGGCTACTTTCTGATACTGGCTTGCGCTTATTCCATCCTCAAAGCCTTTCTCTCCGCCATCGAGCAGGCGGTTCAGTACCCTGATTTGTTCTTTGCTCAGCGGGGTATCGCGGTGCTGCTGCCAGAAGCGGGTTTTCTCTAAGGTGCGGTCGATAGTCTGAATAGCGCTGTCGATGGCGGCTTCGAGTGTCTGCAGGAACCAGCGCAGCCAGGGTGTGATATCAAGAGTTTGCGCCGTTTCGCTTTCCTCTTCTCCGTTCTCTGCTGCGTTTTCTGAAGAAGCAAGCAGCTGCGTTTGATTAAGCGCGGCGTAGTAGCCTTTGCGGTCGGCCAGAATGGCAACCGACATGGCATACAGGCGTACACTCTGGCTATCGGCCTGAGCCAGCGCCATATCGGTAAGGGCGCGGGTCAGGCGACCATTGCCGTCATCAAAGGGGTGCAGGGTCACAAACCACAGATGGGTAACCGCTGCGCGCAGCAGAGGGTCGCTGGCCGGGCTGGCTGCGGTGCGGTTAAACCAATCAATAAACTGCTGTACAGCCTGTTCCAGTCCGGCTCTTGGCGGCGCTTCGTAATGTACGGTCGGGCGGTCCAGTCGGCCGGACACCACCTGCATAGGCTCTGGTCCCCGCAGCTGGCCAACCCGGATTTTATTCAGAAAGCCCGTCTCACTTTGTGGGAACAACCAGCGATGCCATTGATACAAACGCTCCAGTGTCAGCACTTGCTGATGGTTTTGCAGGGCATCCATCATCATCTCGGCCAGTCCTTCCGAGCGTTCAGAGACCGGGTAGGGTTGTTCTTCGCTGATGCCCAGATGGCGGGCGAGGGAAGAGCGGACTGACTGGGCGTTCAGCTTCTCGTCTTCAATGGCGGAGGAGGCAACGATATTGGCGAGCAAAGCCTGCAGGGATTGCTCGGCCGGTGAGCTCAGGCTGGCCTTGCCCTGCAGGACGCCGCTTTTCTGTTGTACGGCCCGCAGCAGAGGTTGCAGCGGTTCATGTTGCCAGCTGAACTCTGGCCAGGCAGAGGATTGCCAGATCCATTGCATGCTCGTCTCCGGGAGGACGCTGGTTGATGGCAGGAACTCAGTCATAGTATCTGAGCCGATTAATAATCATATTCGGCTCATAATAGTCAGAAATATGAGCCGAATACCAGACCTTTTTCGGCTCACTTCAGATTGCACCGTTGAAAGAAACCTGAAAAAGACGCAGCGCCAGCCTGCCATTCCTGCGCTCTGTCACCCTCAACCGGCCAGTTTGTGGTACTTTGCGCGCCTTCTTTGAGAGTCTGACTGCCCGGTCAGTTTTATACCGGGCCTGAATGAGGAAAAACCATGAATGCGGTGGTGATTGCGGTGGTACTGATGCTGGTGCTCAGTCTGGCGCGTATGCACGTAATGCTGGCGATGATTGTTGCGGCCTTTGTTGGCGGCTGGGTCGGCGGCCTGGATCTGAAGACCACGCTGGAGGCCTTTAATGCCGGTATCGGCGGTGGTGCGGGTATTGCGCTCAGCTACGCCTTGCTGGGCGGTTTTGCGGTGGCGATTTCGCTGTCGGGTCTGCCGCATTTACTGGCCGATGCCATACTGCGTAAGCTGGGTGCGGAAACCGGTGGCCGCGAGTCACGCTGGCTGAAGAACGGCTTGCTCGGTCTGCTGCTGCTGGTCGCGGTGTCGTCGCAGAACCTGATTCCGATCCATATCGCCTTTATCCCGATTCTGATTCCGCCGCTGTTGTTAGTGATTGCCCGCTTACGTCTCGACCGACGTCTGGTCGCCTGTGTGCTGACCTTTGGTCTGGTAACGCCTTATATGTTCCTGCCGGTGGGCTTCGGCAATATCTATCTGAATGAGATTCTGCTCGGACGTGTGGCTGAGGCCGGCCTGAACGTGGAAGGGGTGTCGGTGGTGCAGGCGATGGTGATTCCGGCGCTGGGCATGCTGACTGGCCTGCTTATCGCGGCGCTGTTTACCTACCGCAAGCCGCGTGAATATAACCTCACCCGCATAGCGATTGCCGAACATACCGAACGCCGTTACGAGCCTAAGGCGCTGATGGTGGCGGCGCTGGCCATTGTGCTGGCCTTTGTCGTGCAGCTGTATACCGATTCGATGGTGCTGGGGGCGATGGCGGGCTTTATGCTGTTTTCCGTTACCGGGGTGGTGCGCTGGAATGAGTCAGAAGGCGTGCTGGTCGATGGCATCAAGATGATGGCCTCTATCGGCTTTATTATGATTGCCGCTTCGGGCTTCTCGGAGGTGCTGGAGCGTACCGGTCATATTGCTGAGCTGGTGAATGGCTCAGCGGCCTGGCTCGATCATAACAAGGCGCTGGCGGCACTGTTGCTGCTGGTTGTCGGCCTGTTGCTGACCATGGGTATCGGCTCGTCGTTCTCGACCATTCCGATTATTGCCGCGATCTATGTGCCGTTATGTCTGCAGATGGGCTTCAGCCCGCTGGCGATTGTGGCGCTGGTCGGTACCGCCGGGGCGCTGGGGGATGCGGGTTCACCGGCATCGGATTCTACTTTAGGACCGACCGCGGGTCTGAATGCCGATGGTCAGCATCATCATATGCGTGACACTGTGGTGCCTACCTTTCTGCATTTCAATCTGCCGCTGTTAGTAGCTGGCTGGGTTGCAGCGATGGTGCTGTAAGCCGCAGAACCTTGGCGGCGCGCTGGCTGTAAGTGCTTACTCGCGCTTGCCGCCAGTGGACACTCTGTTACTCAGAAGCGTTTGCCGCTGCTGTCGGCATCGACCATTTCACCGTCAAACGGCCGGGCTGAAATTTCATCCACCCGGTTGTTAATCCAGCTTTCACTCAGCTCGCTCAGTTGCGCAGTACTGAGATCGGTCGTTTCCATCACCGGGCTGATCACCAGATTAATGGTGCCCGGGCGTTTTACCCAGTTGTCATTTGGCCAGTGTTCGCCGGAGTTGTGGGCAATGGCAATCACGGGCGCCTGACTTTTGGTGGCGAGCATAGCGCCGCCTTTGGAAAAGGCCTTACGCTTCCCTGGCGACACCCGGGTTCCTTCCGGAAACACCAGTACATGGATACCGTTGTTCAGGCGATCGGCACCCTGAGTCAGCACCTGTTTCAGTGCATTGGTTTTGTGAGTGCGGTCGATAAAAATCGGGTGGATCATTTTCAGCGCCCAGCCAAAAAATGGCAGGTAGAGCAGCTCGCGTTTGACCACCTGCACATGAGGAGCGATCAGGGTTGGGATAAAAAACGTTTCCCAGGTGCTTTGGTGTTTGCTCAGCAGTACATAGCCGCGGCCATCGGCGGGAATATTCTCCCGTCCTTCCACCCGCCATTTTACTCCGCAGATCAGCCGCGCCGACCAGACCACAATGTGGCAGTAAAACACCATGATGAAATAGTTACGCGCCTTCAGCGGCAGGAAGATGCCAATGACAAAGCTGGGAATAAACCAGACGAAGGTCAACAGTGCCAGCCAGCCGTAAAAAATAATGCTGCGCAGCTGCGCCAACCACAGGCGATAAGGCGTTACGCTGGCATCCGTGCCAGTTGCGTCCGGTTGTACAGCCATAGGGATACCTTGCTCTGTGCTTATTGTAATGGGCGTTATTTATACCACTTAAGGCGCACTTCTCTTGTTACCTGAATTCCTCGGACTTTTTCCCGGCTGTAATTTAGCTCAGCCCTGTTGCGCGGAATCAGACTTTCTCACTAGTGGAGCCTGATTACTGTTTGGTACGACCGTATTGTATTGTTAATCTGCCGGAACCTGTTTACTAACAGTGCTCGTAATAACAATAAAAACACGGCAACAAAGGACGTCGTATGCATTCTTCCCCGTTTAAGTCGCTGGTGCTTGCCTGCGCCATTGCCACACTGACCGCCTGTGGTGGTGCAGAAAATACTTCTCAGCAAACCTCTGACTCCACCAACCCCGCACCGGAAAATCCGCAACTGGCTACGAAAGACGTCTCGTTTCGTCTGGATGTCAGCAACGCCCTGAATGCCGGGGTCAGTGCTACCCGTGCAGAGGTACGGGTGTTTAATGATTTGCTGGAGCGCTCATCATCGGCGGATATCGCAGATCAGGCAGCAAGTATCAGTTTTACGGCTTTGCCATTGGGCAGCTACAGCATTGAGGTTAAGGTTTTTGATGGTACGACCCTGATAGCCAGTGGTACAGGCTCAGCTCAGGTGAACGCCAATGACACCACAGCCGTTAACCTGCTCGTAAATCCGGTGACGGGTAATCTGGATGTTGCCATCTGCATGCCCGATATTGCCACGCAGTATTTTACCGGTGCCGGTGCAGGCACGCTCGTTCATCAGCCCGATGGAAACAATATTGATGATGACGATCAGCCTGCAGTACAGGCATACCATGCAATATTCGACGGCGTTACCGACATCAGCTATGACTTCCGTGTTGGAGATACCTTCCTGAATGACTGGAGTGCAGAATATCCAACGACTTTCCTGACGGACCATGGTGCTTCTCTGCAGATTCATTCTGGCGAAAATTTGCTGCTGGATTTGTCCGGTTGTAATACACGGCTGATGGTGGAGAAAGGGGATAATCAGCTCAGCTTCTGGTATGCGCTGCCGCAGGCATATAACAAGTCAATCCGGGTCGATATAGTGAACATAGAGGTGGGAACGATAGAGACAAATGCACTGGCGATGGTAATCAATTTTATGGATACCGATGGCGATGCTGCTGTGAATACAATTACAAGATTAGCTGACATTGACTTCAGCAAATTTGAGCAACAAAGCATGATGCTTGGTGTACCTATGCCAACAGGTTCTACGGATGCTGTGAGCCTTGTGTTCGGTGGTCCCGAGGATTTATTGGAACAAGGCTTTTATTTTTCATCGGTGGAATGAATTTATTAACGCAAATAAAAAGCCGGCATTTGCCGGCTTTTTTATGCTTATGCGGTACGAATGTACTACTAATAACTTATTAGTCATTAAGTGTGATATTTCTGGATGCGCAGATTCTGCCGCGCAGCCATGTTGTTATAGTAATTTGCGTCGGATGACGTAATCACAATAAAAACAATAAGTTCCAAGGATGTATTATGCCTTCTTACCCGTTTAAACCCCTCGTCTTGGCTTGTGCCATTACGGCTCTCACTGCCTGTGGTGGTGCAGAAAATAATTCTCAGCAAACCTCTGACTCCATCAACCCTGCCCCAGAAAATCCGCAGCTGGCTACGAAAGATGTGTCTTTCCGTCTGGATGTGAGCAAAGCCCTGAATGTCGGGGTCAGTGCCACACGTGCAGAGGTGCGGGTGTTTAATGATTTGCTGGAGCGCTCATCATCGGCGGATATCGCAGATCAGGCAGCGAGTATCAGTTTTACGGCTTTGCCACTGGGCAGCTACAGCATTGAGGTTAAGGTTTTTGACGAAGATAACCTGATCGCCACCGGGACGGGTTCAGCTCAGGTCAATGCCAATGACACAACGGCAGTTAGTCTGGTGGTGAACCCGGTAACGGGTAATCTGGATGTCGCCATTTGTATGCCGGATCTGGCAACAGAATATTTACATAATTCAGGCTCAGGCACACACAGTGAAAATCCCGATCAGCATTACTTTTCTGATAACGATCAGCCAGCCTTTCAGAGTTTTTTAGCATCGTTTAATGGCCTGGATGGCAACCTGAGCTATAGCTACCGCATTGGTGATGTCTCTCTGGATGAAGAAGGGCGGTCACAATTGCCGCAGGCTTTATATACTGATCATGGTGCGAGCCTGACCATCAGTAATGATACGGGTAAGGTTCTGAACTTGTCTGGTTGTAATACCCAGGTGGACGTTGAAGTTTTCAATAACGAAGTCGCGCTGGTTTTTACCATGCCGGAGCCTTATATCGATCAGCGAATGGTCGGTTCCGGTTTAACATTGGTCAGCATGAAATTTGATGGCCTGGCGATGGTTATCCGCTACTCCGGTAATGGTGCAGAAGCGATTCCTGCAGGTGCTCAGCGTTTAGCTGATATTGATTTCAGTAAGTTTACGCAGCGGCGTTTGTACCTTGGGGCGCCGGTTTCATCCCCTGATATGACAGGGTTTGAGTTGTTGCAGGCACAGATTATGGTGAACTCGGTCTTTAATCAGTTGGACCTCGGGTTGTACTGGTCCATTGTTGAATAACTTCGCCGAATAAGTTGTGAAATAAAAAGCCGGCTCTTGCCGGCTTTTTTATTATCCGTTTTTCAGCACAAAATCGGCAAACGCGGCGAGGTTATCAAACACCTGCGTCTGGCCAAGCCCGGCGTCGGCTAGCTTAGCTATGCTCTTCTCACCTTTACCGGTACGTACCAATGCCGGACGACAACCGGCAACAATACCGGCTTCTAAATCACGGATAGAATCGCCAACCATCCAGCAACCTTCGGCCGATGTGCCTAAGGCTTTTTCAATCTGGTGAATCAGGCCGGGCAAAGGTTTGCGGCAATCACAATGGTCATCCGGGCCATGCGGACAGAAGGCAATATGAGCAAAGCGGCCGTTATGTTCTGCGGCCAGGTTGATCATTTTGCTGTGCATGGCTTCCAGATCGCCAAGGCTGAAGTAACCGCGCGCCAGACCGCTTTGATTTGTTGCCACTGCAATGGTGTAGCCAGCTTCACATAAGCGGCCAACAGCTTCTGCACTGCCGGTGATGGGCTGCCACTCATCCACAGATTTCACGTAGTCGTCAGAATCTTCGTTCAGAACACCATCGCGGTCGAGAATGATGAGTTTCATGTATGCCTCCGGGCAGACAAAAGTAAAGGGGGCGGAGTATAACGAACAGTAGCGTGGAATTAAAAACATGGTCTCACAGGCCAGTTCATCCGCTGCTGCTGATAAATCTGCCTGAGTCTGAGCGGCAGGGCATGTTTGTATATTTTTGCCGGTGTTAGGCTCGGCGCTGCAAGCCTTCCGCGGTGAAGCGCTCAAGCCCTCAGCGATAAAGGATACTGACTATGGAAAGTTTATTGCGCCGCCATCTGGCGGCTGCCACATTACTCAGCCTTGGTTTATTAATCACCGGATGTGGTGACAAAACCCAGGACGACATGGCCACCGCTGCCATAACAACTTCAGCAGTTAACGGCACCGCGGCAGGCACCTGCAGCGGTACTTATCCAAGTTACTGGCAGGACCCGGCCGCCAAATTCAGCAATATGTGGAAAGGTCAGGAAGTCAGCAACGTACCACCTGCCGACTGGCAGGGCCCGGTGTTCCGCATATCCGACAAGTATCCGCGTCAGCCGGTGGATGACCGTGCGGCACAGCCGTGGCGTGATGCACGCTTTGATGCCCTGTTCAGAACAGACACTCCGGCCGCGCAGAAAAAACAGCTGGCGTATGATTACAGCTGGCTGGTGATGAATTACATCCAGGAAGGCAACGTTAACCGTCCCGGGATCGAAGACTGGGATGTGTGTAATAACAGCGTACGTCCGTGGTACAGCATTCCTTTCCAGACTTACGATGCCATGAGCGGGCGTGAGTTTACCCACGGCCTGACCCGCGAAGCACCGGTCACCTTCTCCACACCACAAGGTGCAATCGATACCACCATGTGGGCGGTTGGCTTCTTTAATGCAACGGCTGCTTATACGTTGGGCACTGTCTGGCAGGCAGACGGCACGGCGAAAATTCCGGCTAACGATGTGAGTTTTGATGAAGGCGCCGTTGTCGGTAAGCCACTGTTTAATACCTCCACTCCGGAACAGTTACCGGTGCTGGCAAATCAGCCCGCCTGGAATGCCAATATCTCCGATCCGTCATTCTGTAAATGCAAACCAGCGAAGGGCAATGAGTGTACGCTGATTGAAGAAAGCCAGCAGTGTCCGCGCAGCACGACAGAGTGGAACGATGTGCGCCTGCTGCAGTTTGATTTTGCGGTAAAAGACAGCCGTGCGCCGGGAACGCAATGGGTATTCGGCACCTTTGTTGCCGATGGTCAGCGCAAAGCCAAAGAGGCCGATCCGTGGCTGCGCATCAGTCTGCTGGGGGTGATGTGGGGCAACGACACGCCACCGGATGGCAAACTTGCGCACAACTATCCGCTGGATGTGAAAAAGAACGGTTTTATGGAAGAAGTTATTTTCTGGGATACCGTGAACGAACTGAATAAATACGGCGGCGCTAACCCGATGCAGCGCATGGGGCATCTGGGTTGTAATTATCGTCTGAACGGTCCGGCCGATAATGCCAACAGTTCGTGCATGTCCTGCCATGGTACAGCCTCGGTACCGGACAGCAATTTTGATACGCCGCCGCTGCTGTCACAGTTTTCGGGTATCACCAAAGAATGCGTAACCCCTGATCCTGAAAATCCGTTAGTTGGTGTCGATCGCAGTGGCAGTAAAGCAACGGTGAATAATGGTGTCAGCTTTGCCAATATCGACAGTATTTATTTTGCCAATGTACCGGCAGCGGCACCTTTTAATATGACCGTTGAAACTGATAACGGACCGGTTAATGTCATGGGCAATGGTGTTCCGGATTATGCCAGCGGCCGTAAGAGCTGGATTTCTCTCGATTATTCTTTGCAGCTGTCTATTTCATTAACCCAATGGATGCAATGGCAGGAAAACAGCGATGATCCGGTGGCAGAACGGATTCACTTTAAAGAAATACGCCGTGGTGTGAAGGAAAATTAAGCGGAATTAATTTCAGTGTACGAAAATAAAAAGCCCGGCTGATTGAGCCGGGCTTTTTATTTATCTCGGGCGATTGTCTAAGCTGGTCAGCTGCAGCATTCGGGCACCGGTTTCATAACGTTTACCGTTATCCAGAGTGGCAAACCAGTATGCCAGATCATCTTTGCTGACGGCCGGAATATTCAGTGTCATTTCCGGCAGGCTGTTCAGATCCAGCAGGGTGAATGAAAAGCTGTCAGTATCATTTATTGAAGGTTCAAGATAGTAATCCGTATCGACGTAAGTACCTGTAGCGCTGTCGTAGGTGTCGAACTCTAAATGGATCTGAGATGGTGATAAATCATCAAAATTCCATGCCTGATAGCTGATGGTTGCGCTGGTACCATCCTGTGTAAAAACGACATCCGATAATTCAGGCTCAGCAGGTGCTGCTGCTAATTCCAGAACAGTATCAGGATTGCTGAGGTAGCGGTTGTACGCGGAGTCATCGCCAAACTGCCAGTTCACGCGAAACATATCACCAGCCGAACGCATACTGGCAGGAATAGAGATTACCGGATAATTGTCTGCCGAGTAGAGTGACAGCGGCAGGCTGATATCTGCTAACTCATAATCAAGGTTGTAGTTAAAGCCATTTTTATCCGCGACCACTTCATAGCTGACTTCTGCAGCATAGTTTTCGTCGGTGAAGTCAATCTGCGGCGTATCACCATCGGCCAGCGTCCAGTTGGTGCGCTTGAAGAAAAAAGCTTTCTGATCGGAAGCGCGATAACCGGTTGCGACAACAGTGCGTGGTGTATTTTTCTGATTCAGCACAACCCGGCCATTGCTATTGATTTCCATTGAATCAGAAACATCCAAATACTGAACGCCAATGCCGGGTGCGACATAGCTGAAGGTTACTTCAGGGTTTTCTATCGACGCATCATCACAAGAGTCAATTTCGCTACTGAGGCTTTGGCTGATAAAGTTCTGGCTCATATCAACGTCATAGCGGTTGCTGTCCTGGCAAATGGTAATAACAGATACCATTGCTCCATCGTCAGGCAGGGTAAAGGCATTATTGCCCACTGCCAGTTTTTGCCAGTCACCGTTATCAATACGAACAGCCGAATAGCTTGTGGAGGTGTTAACGAGAGTTAGCTTAAGTGGCTCAGATGAGCCGCCAGAGCTACCGCCTCCACAGGCAGTCAGCAGAATAATTGCAGAAAAAAGTGCGGTTTGTTTAAACATATTTCATCCTTTGAAATAGAGAGGTAGTCAATAAAAAGGCAGCCTGAATCAGGCTGCCTTTTAATATAAAACGGGTGTTGTAATCCCGGATCTTACCGGCGGCGTAATGATACAACAAATGAGAAGAGCAACAGTAACCAGCTGGCGCCACCCGAGCTTGAGCTGCTGCTGGCATCCGTTACGGGCAGCGACTCAAAGGTGCTTTCGTCACAGAGTCTGCGTTCACAGGCCAGATACTCAATCGATGGCGTTCCCGGTGGCAGTAACAGGCTGGCTTCTATGATGACGCTCTCTTGCGCCAGCAGCGGCTCATTCGGCTGACAGTTGATATAGGTAGCGTCTTCGCGGTCATCTACAAATACATAGCAATCTCCACCAGCGATGCTGGCGCTGACGTTATAGCGTGTGTCTGGGCCTGGAAGCGTTTCTGGATCTGGAATCGTTTCTGCGTCTCCGATTGGCTCTGCGCTGAATGGCAGGCGCAGGTAAATTTCAGGGTTGCCGCTTTCGCTGCCCTGATTTTTCACCACAAAGGTCAGGTTCTGCGCGCTATTTGCGTTGGTGCGGATGTTCTTTGGCAGGCTGGTAAATACATAGTCGCTCAGCGGTCCGCGGGTGGTAAAGCCGACCGGAGTGCTCCAGACTGAGCTTTCGCCGGTTGCGGCTCTGGCCCGTACCTGCACCTGATACTCAGAGAATTGCTGCAATGCAGTCTCAGGTGTTGCCTGGCTTGTTCCGGACTCTGTAACAGTGACCAGTGGTTTGCCGTAATTCATGAAAGGACTTTCCGGATAGAGGAAAGGCTGGCGTTCCACACCCCCCCAACCAGACTGCACATAGCATTGCATTGAAAACATAGTCTGAGCCGGGACAGTGTGCTCCTTTAGTTCAGTTTTATATGCAGGCAGGGTGGAGTTTATTGGGCCTTTTAGCGTTCCGTCTGAACGTAGCTGGCAGCCGACTTCGCTGTTGCTCAGGGAGAAGAGCTCGTTGTTGAGATCGTTTGGCTTCGATTTCAGGCCGACACTTTTAATGACCTGGGTGTTGCCATCAATCAGAAACAGGGCCTGCAACGCAGCGTCCCAGTTAACAGAGCCACCATCATTTTTCTGGTGCCAGTTGATGATAATACGGTTGCTAAGCCTGCTAACGCTTATCACGCCACTCAGGTCAGAGGGCTGGCTGTAGCGGGTGGTGCTGGGATTGAGAATGGTGCGGGCCAGAATGTCACCGTTTTCGGCCAGCAGTTCGGCTTTGCCTTCATAGTAAATACGCAGGGTTGAGACGTTGGCGCCATCGAGGGTTACGCCTTCTACCGGAAAGGGAATATCCTGATATTGGCCCATGGCATTTTTTGCCCAGCCACCCACCAGCTGCACATAGGATGATGGATAGCTCGCAAGCCAGTCGGTTGCACCAGAGGCATCCGATGTGAAGGTCGGCAGGGTGTCGACGTTCTCCGCATTATCGGCAGGCGAGGTGATGGTTGGCGTAGGAGGCAGAGTGGCGCCAGCCAGAGCGGTCTGGGCAATAAACGCCGCAGCGAGTATGGGCAGGGTTTTCTTCAGCATAACAATCCTTTACGACTTAACTTCCGGGGTATTGTTGATCAATTGGTCAATTTCCGGGCAGTGTACCTAAATCGCTAAGCAAAGAAAGAATGCAGATCAAGAAGTTTGTCTCAATTTGTCTCAACTTTTCTCATAAAAAAACGGGAGCGCCTTGCGGCTGCTCCCGTTTTTTATGCTGCTGAAGTGAGGCTTAGCCCTGCAACAGCGAAATATCGGCGATACCGATAAACAATCCCTGCAGCTGCTTCAGCAGTGCGAGGCGGTTGTTTTTCACGGCTTCGTCGTCAGCCATTACCATTACGTTGTCGAAGAAGGCATCCACCGCCGCACGCAGACCGGCAAGTTCGGTCAGTGCGGCACTGTAATCGCCCTGTGCCATTAATGGCTCAACGGCCTGCTGTTTGGCAGCAACCTGTTCGGCCAGTGTTTTTTCTTCGGCCTGGGCGAGCAGGGCAGAATCCACTCTGGCTTCGACTTTGTCTCCCCCGTTTTTCGCCAGAATATTCGACACGCGCTTGTTGGCAGCAGCCAGTGCTTCGGCGGCGTCCAGTTTATTGAACGCGTGAACGGCCTGTACGCGGCGGTTAATATCCAGCGCGTTGGTGATACCCAGCGCACGGACTGACTGGAATACGCCGGCCGGAATACCTTCGTCGGCATACCAGGCGCTGAAGCGATCAAGCAGGTATTCGGTCAGAGTGGCTTTGGTTTCGGCTTTTGGCGCGGCAACCCAGTTGTTGTCAATGGCCCAGTCAATCAGGTCGCCCAGATCGATATTGATTTCTTTTTCAACCAGCAGACGTAACACACCCAGCGAGGCACGACGCAGGGCGAACGGGTCTTTGGAACCGGTCGGAATCTGGCCGATACCAAACAGACCCACCAGGCTGTCGAGACGATCAGCCAGCGCAATCAGCGTACCGGTTTGGCTGGCCGGCAGTGCGTCACCGGCGAAGGCCGGCATATATTGCTCAACCATGGCGGCGGCAACATCGGCGTGTTCACCATCGTGTTCGGCATAGTATTTACCGGCCAGACCCTGCAGGTCGGTGAATTCGTACACCATGCTGGAAACCAGATCGTTTTTGCACAGCTGCGCGGCACGCTCTACCAGAGCACTGTCGGCACCGGTTACTGCGGCGATACGGCTGGCCAGCTTACCGATACGGCGGGCTTTATCGGCGATGGAACCCAGGCCATTCACCCACACCACGTTTTCCAGTTTGGCGAAACGGCTTTCCAGTTTCTGCTTACGGTCGGTGTCCCAGAAGAAGGCCGCATCCGACAGACGCGGACGGATCACTTTTTCGTTACCGGAAATCACCTGCGCCGGATCTTTCGATTCGATGTTGGCGATGGTGATGAAGTTGGGCATCAGCTTGCCGTCTTTCATCACGTGGAAGTATTTCTGGTGTTCTTTCATTGAGGACACTAGCGCTTCCGGCGGTACGCGCAGGAAGTCTTCGTCAAACGAACCGGCCAGCGCCACCGGCCATTCGTTCAGCGCGGTGACTTCGTCCAGCAGGTCGGCGTCGATAACCGCTTCGCCACCCAGTTCTTTGCCTTTGGCGGCAACCTGTTCGTTGATCAGCGCGGCGCGCTCAGCAAAGTCGGCCATCACATAAGCGGCACGCAGTTTGTCCTGATATTCCGCCGGATCAGCGATGGTGATTTCACCCGGCGCGTGGAAGCGGTGACCACGGGAAGTGTTGCCAGCCTTCAGCCCCAGCACTTCGCCGTCGACCACGTCAGAGCCGAACAGCATCACCAGCCACTGCACCGGACGCACGAATTCAACGCGCGAAGCGCCCCAGCGCATACGCTTGGGAATCGGCAGCTTGTCGAGGCTGTTCTGCACGATGGCAGGCAACAGCTCAACGGTGTTTTTGCCCTTAATGGTGCGCTGAATCATCAGCTTGCCATTGTCACCGGTCTGCAGATCGGCTGCGGTTGCACCGGCACGGGCAGCAAAGCCTTCGGCGGCTTTGGTTGGCTTACCATCAGCGTCAAAGGCGATATTGGCTGGCGGGCCGTAGAGGATTTCTTCCTGGTCTGCCTGCTGGGCTTCGAGTGCTTCGATGCGCACCGCCAGACGACGTGGTGCGGCGAAAGAGACAACGGCACCAAAATTCAGACCGGCGTCTTTCAGGCCCTGCTCGATGCCGGAGGTGAACGCGGCAGACAGGTTTTTCAGCGCCTTCGGTGGCAGCTCTTCGGTACCCAGTTCAACCAGAAAATCTTGCTTACTCATTACTTCTTCTCCTGGGCAGCGGCTTTTTCTTTATCGGCCAGATAGCGTGCGAGCACGTCGGCGCGGTTGGCTTCGTCCGCCAGCGGGAAGCCTTTTTCGGCGCGGCTGTTGAAGTACGCCTGAGCCACGGAACGGGCCAGGGTACGTACGCGCAGGATGTAACCCTGACGCTCGGTAACCGAGATGGCGCCGCGGGCATCCAGCAGGTTAAAGGTGTGGGAGGCTTTCAGTACCTGCTCGTAAGCGGGCAGCGGCAGACCGGCTTCGATCAGGCGCGCACAGGTTTTTTCGTACTGGTCAAAAGCGATGAACAGGAAATCGACATCGGCGTGTTCAAAGTTGTAAGCCGACTGTTCCACTTCGTTCTGGTGGAATACGTCGCCATAGGTCACGGCTTTGCCGTCCGGGCCGTAGGTCCACACCAGGTCGTAAACGGAGTCTACTTCCTGCAGGTACATGGCAATACGCTCCAGACCGTAGGTGATTTCACCGGTCACCGGGAAACACTCAAGGCCGCCGACCTGCTGGAAGTAGGTGAACTGAGTCACTTCCATACCGTTCAGCCACACTTCCCAGCCCAGACCCCAGGCGCCCAGTGTTGGCGATTCCCAGTTGTCTTCAACAAAGCGGATATCATGCACCAGGGTGTCGATGCCCATGGCTTTCAGGGACTCGAGGTATTTTTCCTGAATATCCACCGGGTTGGGCTTCATCACTACCTGAAACTGGTAGTAGTGCTGCAGGCGGTTAGGGTTTTCGCCGTAACGGCCGTCGGTCGGACGGCGGCTTGGCTGCACGTAAGCAGAGCTCCAGTTCTCCGGGCCGATGGCGCGCAGGAAGGTTGCGGTGTGAAAGGTACCGGCGCCCACTTCCATATCCAGAGGTTGGTTAATCACGCAGCCCTGTTCGGACCAGTATTCCTGCAGGGCGGCAATCAGGCCCTGGAAGGTTTTGACGTTGTGGCGACTCTGACTCACGGTGGAATTCCTGTGTTGGCAAGGCCAGAGCTTGTTCAGACTAAGTGAATCAGGCCCTGAATGCTGTTCGCAAAATAAAAAGACGCCGGATTATAGCAGCGATGCGCCCTGAGAACAGGGGCAGCGTGCCGGCCGAATCCTGCAGGGGTTGTAATCGCCGGAGGGGTTTGTCAGGGTTAAAAAGCATTGTCCTGCCACAGGCAGGGTGGATTTCCGGAGTTGTCCGGCGCGAATTACGTGCGCTGGCGGGCAAAGAGCCTGAGCGCTCTGGCATAACACGGAGGCTTTATGACCACTTCAACGGACTCTGTCCGCAAGCAATCAACATCCCCGCTGGCCGAACATAAGGCCGTTCAGTCGACCGTGCTGCTGCCGGTATTTATTCCTACGGTCCTTATCGCGGCGCTGCTGATCATCGGGACTATCGCCAATCCGGCACTTGCCGGTGAGGTATTCAGCAGTGCACTGAGCTGGATCACCAGCACCTTTGGCTGGTTTTATATGCTGGCGGTGGCGATTTTTCTGCTGTTTATCGTCGGGGTGGCGATGTCGGGCTGGGGCAATATCCGCCTCGGGCCAGACCATGCCGAACCGGAATACAGCTTTCCGGCCTGGTTTGCGATGCTGTTTTCGGCGGGCTACGGCATTGCTCTGTTGTTTTTCGGTGTGGCTGAGCCTGTGCTGCATTATTCACAACCGCCGGCGGGTGCGGCGGAAACCATTCCGGCGGCGCGCCAGGCGATGCAGATCGCGTATTTCCACTGGGGCGTTCATATCTGGGGGATCTACGGTCTGGTCGGGCTGGTGCTGGCCTATTTTGCTTACCGTCATGGGCTGCCGTTGTCGATCCGCTCGGCGTTGTATCCGTTAATTGGCGAGCGCATTTACGGGCCGTTGGGGCATGCGGTAGACGTGTTTGCCATTCTCGGTACTTTGTTTGGTCTGGCGACCACGCTGGGCTTGTCGGTGGCGCAGATTAATGCCGGTATACATTACCTCTGGCCGGCGATACCGGTCAGTACCACGGTGCAGGTGATTGCGATCTTCACTATCACGCTGGCGGCGACAGCCTCGGTGGTGGCGGGGATGGATAAAGGCATTAAAAACCTGTCGATGCTGAATATGGCGCTGGCCATCTTCCTGATGGTGGTGGTGTTTTTTATTGGCCCGAGTATCCACATTCTGGAAACCTTCCTGCAGAACACCGGCGATTATCTCAGCGGTCTGGTGGCGCGTACCTTTAATCTGCAGGCTTATTCGCGCAGTGACTGGATCGGTAACTGGACGCTGTTTATTTTCGGCTGGACCATCGCCTGGGCGCCGTTCGTTGGTTTGTTTATTGCCAAAATCAGCCGTGGCCGCACCATCCGTCAGTTTGTTTTTGGCGTACTGGCGGTGCCGACCCTGTTTACCTTTCTGTGGTTTTCGGTGTTCGGCGATACCGCGCTCTATCTGATTATGAATGAAGGCCTCAATACTCTGATTGCCGATGTGCAGGCGGATCATGCGGTGGCGCTGTTTCAGCTCTACGATCAGCTGCCTTGGTCGTCGTTTTTATCGCTGCTTACGGTGTGCCTGATTATTACCTTCTTTGTTACCTCATCGGATTCCGGCTCACTGGTGGTTGATTCCCTTGCCTCCGGCGGGGCTCTGGAAACTCCGCTGTGGCAGCGCATCTTCTGGGCTTTTCTGGAGGGCACCATCGCGGCTGTTCTGTTGCTGGCCGGTGGCCTGAGTGCGCTGCAAACCATGACCATCGCCAGTGCACTGCCGTTTGCGTTGATTATGTTAGTGGCGGTTGTGGGATTGTGGCGGGCGCTGGTGATTGAAGGGCACCGTGCTTCGAGCCTGAACTCAGTCGCGTCGACCCGTCCGCATCAGCAGCAGAGTCAGTGGCGCCGGCGTCTGGCGGGGCTGGTGGATTTTCCGGATGCCACACGCGTTGATGGTTTTATTGCCACCACTGCGGTGCCTGCGCTGGAGCAGGTCTGCAAAGAGCTGGTACAGCACGGCTGGCAGGCTGAGGTTGGGCACGATGCTGCGCAGGCCAGAGCCTGGTTGCAGGTGCAGGGCGATGAAGAGGTGGATTTTATCTACGATATCCGCCGTACACTGCAGCCTTTACCGGCGTACAAAGCGCCGGCGGGCGGAGAGCAGTTTGCCCGTGCTGAAGTGTATCTGCGCCGCGGCAGTCAGGGTTATGACCTGTATGGCTGTGATCAGCAGGAGGTTATCCGTGATCTGCTTGATCAGTTTGAGAATTATCTCAACTTCCTGCACATCACCCCCGGGCATCTGCCCTGGGAGACTGCCGGTTATGATGAACTCAGCACTCCGGCAGAAGGCCGCTCAGGGTAAGTGAACGCTGACTGATGCACCGCCTTCCTTACGGTTGGCGATGTGCACACTGCCGTGCACTTCGCCCTGTTTGTGGTGGCTGGCAATCAGCTCAACAAAAAACAGTCCGAGGCCAGAGCCTTCGTTTTTGGTGGTGTCTTTTTCACCGGCGAGTACGGCTTCGTCGAAACCGTGGCCGTTATCTTCAATGCAGATAGTGAGGCCATCACTGTCGTCGGCGGTCAGACGTACCTGAGTGGCACCAGCCTGTGCACTGTTGGTGATTAAGGTGATCAGCGCCAGATGGATCAGGGTTTCGTTATAGAAACCCTGACAGTCTTCAGCGATATCGTTAGAAAAGCGGATGCCCGGATATTGCAGACTGGTGGCTTCAATCGCATCGGCGGCGGTATCGCGAGGCCAGGCGTCGTCCATCGGAAAATGGGATTTCTGTTCGAGGCGGAACAGGGTGACCATTTGCATGGTGTCGTTTTTCAGGCGGGTGGTGCGCTGCAAAATAGGCTCAAGATGAGCGTGATAGCGTTTGGGAATACGCGCCAGCGCCTCCTGCTCGTAGTCGAGCAGTGCCTGCAGCTGGTTTTTCAGGTCGTGCACAACAGCACCGACCAGATATTCAAATTTCATGGAAACTTCCCGTATCCTAAAGACCCGCGGCCCGCTTCAGGCGCATAAATGTGCCCTTCAGACGCTCGTAGCGCTCATAACGTTCATCGTTATTGCCAATTTTGCCAATACGCTGGAAGTAACGGTAGCAATCTTTTAACTGGCCGATGTCGATCTGGGTACTTTCGATCAGGCTGACTTTCGCCTGAATAGCATTCAGCAGTACGCTGACACCGGCCTCATC
The DNA here is from genome assembly GCF_025345565.1 of Thalassolituus hydrocarboniclasticus. Taxonomy (NCBI): domain Bacteria; kingdom Pseudomonadati; phylum Pseudomonadota; class Gammaproteobacteria; order Oceanospirillales; family Oceanospirillaceae; genus Thalassolituus; species Thalassolituus hydrocarboniclasticus. Next base: position 25,441 of record NZ_CP054475.1, read on the forward strand.
ATAAGAGGCGGCCTCATCAAAGGCGGTGATGGCGTCGGCAAATTCACCTTTTTCGTAGTAACTTACACCACGGGCATTGAGTGCGGCGGTGTGATCACGGATGGCCATCTGGTTGAGGCTGTCTTCCAGCGCCTGCAGCTGGGCCAGTTCGGTGGCAGCCAGTCCCTGTTTTTCCAGCTTACGCATCAACTGCTTGGCTTTTACATGCTGCCCGGTGTCGATATAGGCCTCGGTCATCTGCAGTTGCTGCTCGTGGCTGGGGTCTTTCATGCTTTGCAGAATTTCTTCGGCGCGCTGGGCCGATGCACGGGCTTTATCTTCATCATTAAGGGATGTGTAGGTTTTACCCTCAACGATGCTGGTTTCAAACATGATGTTGTCCTGACCGGCATAATCCTGACGCAGCTCATCAATGGCTTTAAAGGCTTTCTCAACCCGGGTTCGTTGCTCACGGCTCTGCTCGCCGGCTTTCAGCTCACGGTGTACGGTACGGGCAAACTTCAGATAGTTACCGGAATTTTTGTAGCAGGAGTGGCGGCCAAGTTTGATGGCCTGTTCGAAGGCGGCTTCGGCCACCGGGAAATCGCCATTGCTGTACGCCAGTTGTCCCAGTTCCATCTGCCGCAGCACCGCTTTAGGAGATATTTCCACGGCTTTTTCCAGCTGTTTCTGCGCCCCTTTGGCATCGCCCAGACTACGCAGAATCGTCGCGGTCCAGTCGTAACACTGTACATACATCGGATGAACCAGCAGGGTCTGCTTGAGCAGGGCCAGCGCACTGCGTGAGTCGCCGAGAAAGTGCATGCAGATCGCCTGACCAAGACGGGCCCAGGACACCGAGCGTTTGTTCAGCAGTTCGGAATAAATTTTGATGGCGTCGTTGTAGCGCTTCTGACGGATATAGAGTTTGCCGAGGATGCGGGTAACCGGAATCATCAGTTTCGGATTGTTTTCCAGTACGGCTGCTGCCAGCTCTATGGCGCGGTCAATATCGCCCTGATCAATGGCGCTGTCGACTTCCAGCAACTCCAGTTTGGTGGTCAGGATACGGGTCAGGCGCTCACGCAGCATGTTCAGTGTGAAGGGTTTGGTGATGTAGTTATCGGGTTCGTATTCGAGAGCCCCCATCACCATTTCGACGGCGTTTTCACCGGTAACGAGAATAAACAGGGCGGTTGAACGCAGGCGGTTGCAGTAACGCGCCTCTTCCAGAATCTGCTGGCCATCTTTGCCTTTGCCGAGGTTGTAATCGGACAGCACGATGTCGTACTCGCGCTCCATGATAAAGTCCATGGCTTCGCGACCATCGGTGGCGGTGTCTATCTGCGTGGCGCCAAGGATGGTGATCATCTTTTTCAGTGCGCTGCGGGCTTCTACCAGATCATCAACGACAAGGATGCGTTTTTCTTTGAGGGCGAGTTCAAGATTAATCATTATGAGCGGTCATTTACGTGATGTTCTGAGTCTAGCAGAGCAACAGGTGGATGCTGTTGCCGGGCTTATGTTTGTCGTCTCTGCGTCGTCTCAGTTGTGCCTGTTGTATAAGACAGGCTGCAGGTACACTTCAGGCTCTGCATAGGAGTTGCATGTTGAAATCTCTTTTAGGTTACATACTGATCGGGCTGATTAAGTCTGTGGGACTAACACCGTTAAAGACGGCGCAAAAGCTGGGGCGGGGTATCGGCTGGCTGCTCTGGTTTTTCCGCAGTCGTGCCAGAGAGGTGACGCGGGTAAACCTCAGGCTCTGTTATCCGGACATGACACCTGAGCAGTGTGATCAGCTGGCGCGTGATGCTTTGCTGCATAGCGGTATGACCGCAGCAGAAATGGGACCTTTCTGGGGGTACAGTCAGCAGGAAGGTCTGAAACTGCTGAAAAATGTTCATGGTGGTGAGCTGCTGGACAGGGCGCTTGCGGATGAGCGGGGTGTGTTGCTGCTGATTCCGCATCAGGGGAATTGGGAGCTGACGAACAACTTCCTCTCGGGCCAGACCCCGGTAACCTTTATGTACCGGCCGCTGAAAAATCAGGTATTTAATGACTGGATGGTGAAGCGCCGGGAGATGCTGGGCTGCAATCTGGTTCCGACTACCGGTGCCGGAGTAAAAACGCTTTTTGACGTATTGCAGTCTGGTGGGGTCGTGGGCTTTTTACCCGATCAGGAACCCAAGCGCCGCAGCGGCGTGTTTGTGCCTTTTATGTCAGTGCCGGCACTGACGCCCAAATTGCCCGGTGAGCTGCTGAGAAAAACCGGCGCGATTGCCCTGATGCTGTGCGTTGTCCGGCTGCCTGAGTCGCAAGGCTTTGATATCCATATTTCTGAGCCCCCTTCAGATATTTACGCGGACGATCCCGAAGTGTCGGCAACGGCCATGAACCTGGCAATTGAGCGCTGTATCGCGCTGTGCCCTGAGCAGTATCAGTGGGAATACAAGCGCTTTAAGCATCGTCCTGAGCATGCGCTGAACCCTTACGCCAAAGCCGGGGTGCCCTGATTCCGCAGCGCTAGCCGGGCTTTGCCTGGCCATATTATTAATCCTTAAGAACAGTTCTGATCCTGTGCCGGTCTGTTGCATGAAATGTGGTAACCGGTACACTGCGACTCCCGCACAGGAGTCGTATTGTGAAATCGATTATTGGTTATCTGGCGATAGGGCTGATCAAGCTGCTGTCCCTTACTTCTCTCTCTCTGGCACAAAAAGTTGGCCGTGGTCTGGGCTGGCTGTTATTGAAACGCCGTACCCGCGCCCGTGAAGTGGCCCGTCTCAATCTGTCCCTCTGTTATCCACAGCTGAGCGAAGCAGAACGCGAAGATCTGCTGGCTGAAACGCTGGCAGAAAACGGCATGATTCTCGCCGAAATGGGGCCGATGTGGGGCTACGCGCCCGAGCGGGCAGCAGGCCTGATCCGCAATGTTATTGGCGAAGACGTGCTTGATGAAGCGATCGCTGATCCCCGTGGCCTGATTCTGCTGGCGCCGCATCTGGGCAACTGGGAAATCATCAACAACTACATCTCCACTAAATGCCCGATCACCATCATGTATCGTCCGGCCAAAATACCGGTATTCAATAACTGGATGGTGGCTCGTCGTGAAGCCGTGGGTTGTAAGCTGGTGCCGACCACCCGCGCCGGTGTAAAAGGGTTATTTGATGTACTCAATGACGGCGGGATGATCGGTTTTCTGCCGGATCAGGAGCCGCAAAAGAAAAGCGGTGTGTTTGCGCCTTTTATGGGTATAGAAACCCTGACGCCGAAATTACCGCATGACATGCTGAAAAAAACCGGCGCCATAGCTATTTACGGTTTTGCCAAGCGTCTGCCCAATGCCGAAGGTTTTGATATTTATTTCATCCGTGCCGATGACGATCTGTACGATGACGATGTTCGTGTGTCGGCTACGTCCATGAACCGCAGCATCGAAGCCTGTGTTGCACATTGTCCGGCGCAGTATCAGTGGACCTATAAGCGTTTTAACCGCTTCCCTGAGGGTGGACCGACGCGCTACCGGGTTGCGAATATTCCTTAAGGGCTGTTTGAATGGCCTGAGCGGGCGCAGCATGAAGCTGGCCGTTTCTACCGCTTGCTGTTGTCTTTATTCTGCGGCCGGGATGCTTTGCTGAACCGCCGCAGCAGCTGCATCTGTTCACCAAACTGTCGGCAGCCAGAACAGATAAGGGTGTGAACTTTCAGCTCGGCCTGTTCTTTAAAACTGAGCGGGCGCTCCTGGGCCTCAGACATCAGGCGTGTGGCCTGCTGGCAATTCATCATGTGTTTTCCCCCGCCCCGAACCAGTGATCTTCCAGACATTCGCGCAGCCGCAGCCGCGCGCGGTACAGCAGTACATGCAGGTTACTGGTCGTCAGTTCCAGAGCCGCACAGATTTCCTGGCTGTCCAGTTCGATAAATTCCCGCATCATAAATACCCGTGCCTGTTCTGCCGGCAAGGCATCCAGGCAGCGGTCAAACACGCGCCAGAAATGCTCGTCGTGCACCAGTTGCTCCGGTGCGTCCCAGCGTTGCGGGCGATCGTCTTTGTGCCAGTGACCACGCTCATTAAACAATTGGTCGTCGGCCAGACTGCAATCCTTACAGTCATCGATATCTGTCATCTGCGGTTGGCGATAACGGCTGCGCAGGGCGTCGGCGATTTTGTTTTTCAGAATGGCAAACACCCAGGTCTTAAGACTGGCGGCACGGCTGAAGGCCGCGGCGTTTTTCAGTGCGCCGGCCAGTGCTTCCTGCACCACATCTTCAGCCTGTTGTTCGTCACTGAGTTGCAGGCGGGCGAAGCTGAGCATTTGCTGGCGCAGTTCGTTCAGGTTGCTGTCGCTGAAAGAAAGTGCGCCGGACATAGTTAACTGCGCCAGAAGGTTGGGCTTAACAGCACCAGCAGGGTGAAAATCTCCAGGCGACCAAGCAGCATGGTCAGTGCCAGCAGCCATTTGGCGGTATCGGAAATATTACCGTAGTGGGCGGCAACATCACCCAGACCCGGGCCGAGGTTATTGAGGCAGGAACCCACCGCAGAAAACGCGGTGACCTGATCAAGGCCGGTGGCCATCAGCGCCAGCATCATCACCATAAAGGTCACGATATAGACGGCAAAAAATCCCCACACGGCATCCAGAATACGGTCGGGAACGGCGCGGCGACCAAGCTTGACCGGCATCATCGCATTGGGATGAATCAGGCGGCGGATCTCGCGCACGCCCTGTTTGTAGATCAGCAGCACGCGGATAACTTTCATACCACCACCGGTCGAGCCGGTACAGCCGCCGATAAAGGCCATCATAAACAGCAGCACCGGCAGGAAGACCGGCCAGCCGGCAAAGTCGGCGGTACCGAAGCCTGCGGTCGTGGCGATGGATACCAGTTCAAAGACCCCAAAGCGGATGGCATCCGGCAGCGGGTAAGTTTCGGTCAGCCACAGTGCGGAAATGGTCAAAAGAATACCGCCGGCCATCACCAGCAGAAAGAAGCGTATCTCTGAATCCTGCAGATAGTGGCTCAGTGTACGGTTACGCCAGGCGAAGAAATGCAGCGAATAATTCATCGCCGCAATCAGCATAAAGAAGACGCAGATACCTTCGATCAGGGCGCTGTCAAAATGGCCGATGGAAGCGTCATAGGTCGAAAAACCGCCGATACCCACGGTGGCGAAACTGTGGGTAATAGCATCAAAGCCGCTCATTCCGGCAAACCAATAGGCCAGAGCACAGCTGATGGTTAAGAAGGCGTACACATACCACAGGGCTTTGGCGGTTTCCGCGATGCGTGGCGTGAGTTTGGAGTCCTTCAGCGGACCGGGCATTTCCGCGCGGTAAAGCTGCATACCACCAATCCCCAGCATTGGCAGAATGGCGACCGCCAGAACGATAATCCCCATGCCGCCCAGCCACTGCAGCTGCTGGCGATACCAGAGAATGGATTTTGGCAGGTATTCGAGGCCGGTCATTACCGTGGCGCCGGTGGTGGTCCAGCCCGACAGGGATTCAAAGAAGGCATCAGCAAAGCTCAGGCCCGGCTGTTCGGCGATCATAAAGGGCAGCGTACCGGCGAGACCGAGAGTCAGCCAGAACAGCGCGGCAATCAGGAAGCCGTCGCGGGTACGCAGTTCATTATGGGCACTTTTCACTGGCAGCCAGGACACAAAACCCAGGCCAAAGGTCAGCACCAGAGCAATAACAAAGGCTTCGGTGGCGCCATCGTTAAACCACATCGACACCAGAATCGGTGGCAGCATGGTCATGCTGAACAGCATGAGAAAAATACCGAGGATGCGTGCAATAACCGCAAAGTGCATGGACAGCTCCGCTCAGAAGAAACCGAGGCCGACCTGGAACAGGCGCTCGACATCCGGAATATGGCGTTTTTTCATCACGAACAGAATGACGTGGTCGTTGGATTCCACCACCACATCGGAGCTGGCCATAATTACCTCTTCACCGCGCACAATGGCACCGATGGTGGTGCCTGGTGGCAGTTTGATCTCGCGGATTTTGCGTCCCACTACTTTGGAGCTGCTGCTGTCGCCGTGAGCAATGGCTTCAATAGCCTCGGCAGCACCACGGCGTAAAGAGTGAACATTCACTACGTCGCCACGGCGCACGTGGGTCAGCAGACTGCCGATGGTGGCCTGTTGCGGAGACAGCGCCACGTCGATCATGCCGCCCTGCACCAGATCGACATAAGCGGCTTTGTTAATCAGTGTCATCACCTTGCGTGCACCAAGACGCTTGGCCAGCAATGACGACATGATGTTCACCTCGTCGTCGTTGGTCAGCGCGCAGAACACATCGGTGTTTTCGATGTTTTCTTCTTCCAGCAGCGCCTTGTCGGTGGCACTGCCCAGCAGCACCACGGTTTTGCTCAGATTCTCACTGAGGAACTGAGCGCGCTGCTCGCCGTGTTCAATCAGTTTGATTCGGTATTCGCGCTCCAGCGCTTTCGCCAGACGGTAACCGATATTGCCGCCGCCGACGATCATCACCCGCTTATAGGAATCTTCTTCACGGCGCAGCTCGTTCATTACCTTGCGGATGTGCTCTTTGGCGGCAACGAAGAAGACTTCATCGTCGGCCTCAATAATGGTATCGCCGGTGGGTTCGATGGCTTTGTTGCGGCGGAATACCGCGGCTACGCGGGCATCAATATTAGGCAGGTGGTCTTTCAGATGATGAATCGCCTGACCGACCAGGGGGCCGCCGTAATAGGCACGCACCGCAACCAGCTGTACGCGCTGATCGGCAAAATCCAGCACCTGTAACGCGCCGGGATACTGCAGCAGGCGGCTGATGTAGTTGGTCACCACCTGCTCAGGGGAAATCAGAACGTCGATCGGGAAAGCATCGTTGCGGAACAGCTCTGCCTGCTTCAGATACTGGCCGGAGCGGATACGGCTGATCTTGGTTGGCGTACGGAACAGGGTGTAAGCCACCTGACAGGCCACCATATTGGTTTCGTCAGAGTTGGTTACCGCAACCAGCATATCGGCATCATCGGCCCCGGCATCACGCAGGATGCTGGGGTATGAACCGCGGCCAAGAACCGTTTTGATATCGATACGGTCCTGCAGCTCGCGCAGGCGGTCGGCATCGGTGTCGACCACAGTAATGTCATTCTGCTCATTGGCCAGGTTTTCAGCCAGTGTGCCGCCGACCTGACCGGCGCCCAGGATAATAATTTTCATGCTGCACATCCTTGTGCAGCACCCTGACGGGCAGCCTGCGGCTGTGCAAAAAGGCTGTCCTGCCTTTTTGTCATAAATTCGCTCAGTTTCCGGGGCATTCTGTTACGCATGTGTTCCGGCTCCTTTGACAAGCAGGGCGTAGTAAAAACCGTCGTGGCCGTCGCGTTGTGGCAGCAGCTGACGCCCGGCATTACAGGCGCTTCCCCAGCAAAAGTCCAGTGTCTGCAGCTGTGCATCACTGTTGGCATCAACAAAGCGGCGGATTTGTTCGCTGTTTTCCTGCGGTAAGGCCGAACAGGTGGCGTACAGCAAACGGCCGCCCGGCTTCAGCAGAGACCAGGCGGTATCCAGCAATTGCGCCTGAACCTGTGCCAGTTGCCCGATGTCTTCGCGGCGGCGCAGCAGCTTGATATCCGGATGGCGACGAATCACACCGGTGGCCGAGCAGGGCGCGTCGAGCAGAATGGCATCAAATAATTCACCATCCCACCAGGCATCCGGGGTGGCCATATCGGCACACACAACCTCGGCACTGAGCTGCAGGCGGGCGAGGTTTTCATGCACCCGTGGCAGGCGGTTTTCTTCAATATCCAGCGCGACGACACGGGCGTCTGCACTTTCCAGCAGATGGCAGGTTTTACCACCGGGAGCGGCACAGGCATCGAGAATGCGTTCGCCAGCCTGCGGCGCCAGCAGCATGGCGGCAAGCTGCGCGGCTTCGTCCTGCACGCTGAAATCCCCTTCGGCAAAACCGGGCAGCGCGGTGATATCGCAGGATTCGGCCAGATAAATACCCACGGCACTGTGTTCGGCTGGGCGGGCTTCGATACCGGCCTGCTGCAGGCGTTCGAGATATTGCTCACGGCTGCCGTGGCGCTGGTTCACGCGCAGGCACAGCGGTGGGCGCTGGTTATTCTGTTCGAGAATGTCCTGAAACTGTTCCGGCCAGGCTTTGCTCAGCATTTTCACCAGCCATTTCGGGTGGCTGCTGGCGGTTACCGGGTTTTCGTCCAGTGGTGGGGTCAGGCTTTCGTATTCGCGCGCGTAACGGCGCAGGCAGGCATTAATAACGGATTTGGCGTAACCCTTGCCCAGCTCTTCGCAGACTTCGACGGTGGCGTGCACGGCGGCATGCGGCGCTTTCTTCTGAATCTCGAGCTGGTACAGACCGATGATCAGCAGGGCAAATAAGTCCTGATCTTCTTCGCCAAAAGGCCGGCTGAGCAGCATTTTGGCCAGTGCGTTCAGGCGCTGAAAATGACGGCAGCTGCCCAGTGCCAGATCGCGCAGAAAGCCGCGGTCAGCCAGATCGACGCGCAATTCCAGCGGTGGCAGGCATTGGTTAAGGGATTGTCCGGCGAGGACGGCGCTGAGTGCCATGGCCGCCGCGCGGCGGGCGCTCAGGGTGGTGTCTTTGGCTTTACCCCAGGGCGAGGTTGCGGCGCTCAAAGTTGTGACGCCAGCATGTGGTTAGGCTGGAATAACTGTGGCTGACCGTTAATCACATCGGCCACGTTCATGGCTTTTTTGCCGGCTAACTGTACCTGAGTGATACGTAGTACTCCTTCGCCACAGGCGATTTCCAGACCGTCGGCGCTGACGCTGGCGATAGTGCCGGGCAGCAACTGAGTGGCTTTATCCAGTGGTTCGGCCATAAGGACGCGGATGCGCTCATTGCCAAGCAGGGTGTAAGCCATCGGGAACGGGTTAAAGGCGCGCACGCGCAGCGCAATTTCTTCAGCCGGCTGTTGCCAGTTGATGAGGGCTTCTTCTTTCAGCAGCTTATGGGCGTAGTTGGCCAGTGCATCGTTTTGCTTTTCCGGCTGCAGGGTTCCGGCTTCAAGCTGTGCCAGGGTATTCAGCAGAGCCGCCGGGCCCATCTCGGCCAGACGGTCGTGCAGGGTGCCGCCGGTATCGTCGGCCAGAATACCAGTGGTGACTTTGCTCAGCATGTCGCCGGTATCCAGACCCTTATCCATCTGCATGATGGTGATGCCGGTGAGTTTGTCTCCGGCTTCAATGCAGCGCTGAATCGGCGCTGCACCGCGCCAGCGTGGCAGCAGTGAGGCGTGGACGTTCAGGCAGCCGTGTTTTGGTGCGTCGAGGACGCTTTGTGGCAGGATCAGGCCATAGGCAACCACAATCATGACGTCGGCATTCAGGCTTTTCAGCTGTTCTACATCCGCCGGGTCTTTGAAGTTAAGCGGCTGGTAAACCGGCAGACCGTTATCCAGTGCAACCTGTTTAACCGGGCTCGGCTGCAGCTTCTTACCGCGTCCGGCGGGACGGTCGGGTTGGGTATAAACGCCGATCACTTCATGCCCGCTGTTGATCAGCGCCTGCAGATGGATGGCAGCAAACTCCGGCGTACCGGCAAAAACGACGCGTAAGGCCATTACTTTTTACCCTGGTTGCGGGCTTCGAGTTTGTGCTTTTTCTCGAGTTTGTCTTTGATGCGGTTACGCTTCAGTGGTGAGATGTAATCGACCATCAGCTTGCCTTCGAGGTGATCCACCTCATGCTGAATGCAGACCGCCAGCAGGCCGCGACATTCCATTTCAAAGGGTTTGCCATCACGGTCGAGAGCTTTGACCAGACAATGCTCAATACGGGTCACCTCTTCGTAGAAGCCGGGAACCGACAGGCAACCTTCCTGCATGCTTTCCATTTCGCCTTCGAGTACGGTGATTTCCGGGTTGATAAATACCAGCGGTTCACTTTTATCTTCTGAGACGTCGATGGTTACGATGCGCTCGTGTACATTGACCTGAGTGGCCGCCAGACCAATGCCCGGTGCCTGATACATAGTTTCGAACATGTCATCGACGATGGCACGCACCCGGTCGTCCACCTCAGCCACAGGTGCGGCTTTGGTGCGTAAACGGGGATCCGGGTATTCTAAAATTTCGAGTATGGACATAGAGTTGCTGTGCTTTTATAGAACTAAGTGGTCGTGACTTGCTAAGATGGCTGCCGAACAGTGATTTTCAATGCGCGATCGCAGATCCGCTAATAATAAAGGGAATACAGGATGAGCAAAACCATCAAGCGCATTCTCGTTGCTGGTTTGATGTGTCTTTCAACCGGTGCCATGGCGCTGGATCTGAAATCCGATGCGCCACAACGCTATGTGGTTAAAAAGGGCGATACCCTCTGGGATATCTCTGAACGCTTTACCAATGACCCCTGGCAGTGGCCGGAAATCTGGTATCAGAACAGCCAGATCAAAGATCCGCACCTGATTTTCCCGGGTGATGAGATCGGTCTGATCAGTATCGATGGTGAAACCCGCGTGACCGTCACCCGACGCGGTGAAGGCAGCCGTACCGTGAAGTTATCTCCGGGTACGGTGAAAATGCAGCCAACCGCCCGTGTTGAACCCATTGAGTCTGCAATTCCTGCGATTCCACAGGATGCAATCCGCAGCTTCCTGCGTGAGAACCGGGTTGTTGCTCAGGAAGATCTCGATAAAGCGCCGCGGGTTCTGTCTGGCGTGGATGCCCGTCTTCTGATGGGCGCCGGCGGTAAAGTGTATGCCCGTGGTGACTTTGGCCCACAGGTTTCCAGTGCCTATGGTATTTACCGCAAAGGCCAGGTTTATCGTGATCCGGAAACCAATGAAGTGCTGGGTCTGGAAGCGCTTGAAATTGGTCTGGGGCGTGTCCTTGCGCATGACAATGATATTGTCACGCTGGAACTGGAACGTACCAATCAGCAGGTTTCAATAGGCGATTTATTGCTGCCGACGGAAGACCGTGATCTGGCGGCCAATTATTACCCGAAATCTCCGGAGCGTGCGGTGATTGGTCAGATTCTGGCAGTATCCGGCGGCGTGACTCAGGTGGGTCAGTATGATGTCGTGGTACTTAACCGTGGTCAGCGTGATGGTCTGGAGCCTGGCTCTGTACTGCTGATTAAAAAGACCGGCGCCGTGGTGTATGACCGCGTGGCCGCTGAACGGGTACGTTTACCGGAAGAGCGTGCCGGCAGTCTGATGGTGTTCCGCACCTTCGAAAAAATGTCTTATGCCCTGATCATGCGGGCGACCAAACCGCTGCGTGTTGGCGATAAGGTGGAATCTCCGAATCAATAAGGACTGCTTATGCTCAGGGACGAGCTGTTACTGGCCTGGTGGCGTCTGGCAAAATTGCCGGGCGTCGGCAGCGTTACTCTTGGCGATATCCGCCAGAATCTTTCCCGTCCGCACGACCTCTTATCCTGCACCGCTGCGCAGCTGGAATCCTTTGGCCTGAAGGCCGAAGCCGCCGGGCGCTGGCAGAATGATCCATCGCTCAGTGATGGTTTTGAGGTGATACAGCACTGGCGCAGCCTGAATCGTTGCGGCGTGTTGCTGGCTGGCGTCGCTCCTTACCCTGGTATTCTTGCCAGCCTGCGCGATGCCCCCACTTTTCTTTATTACCACGGTGATCTGGCCTGCTTCAGCCAGCCGATGATCGCTATGGTCGGCAGCCGTAACCCAACCCCTTATGGCGCAGAATGGGCGCAGCAAACAGCCAGTCAGCTGGCGGCGGCTGGTCTGACGGTCGTCAGTGGCATGGCGATTGGCATTGATGGCGCCGTGCATCAGGGAGCGCTTAGTTGTGGACGCACCATTGCGGTACTCGGCAGTGGCCCGGATGTGATTTATCCGCAGCGCCATCTGGGGCTGGCGCAGATGGTGATGCAAAAAGGACTGTTGTTGTCGGAATTTGCCCCGGGAACAGAGCCCCAGGCCAAACATTTTCCTTCCCGTAACCGTATTATCAGCGGCCTGAGCCTCGGTACTGTGGTGGTGGAAGCGGCGATTAAAAGTGGCTCGCTGATTACCGCGCGCCAGGCCGCAGAACAGGGCCGCGAAGTTTTTGCCTTACCCGGTGCGGTGACCAACCCGCTCAGCCATGGTTGCCATCAGCTGATCCGCGAAGGTGCCTGTCTGGTACAGAATGCGCAGGATATTCTGCAGGAGCTGAATCTGTTGCCGGAACAGGCTCAGACACAACTGGAATTAACCGAACCGGTATCTGCCGCGGTGCCGGTATTGGTTACTCAGGTGGATTACAGTGCGACCAGCACCGATGTGATTGCCCTGCGCAGTGCCTTACCCATCTCGCAATTATTACCGCAACTTCTCGACCTTGAATTGCAGGGCTGGCTGGCACAGGTGCCAGGTGGTTATATGCGGCTGAAGTAACAGCCGCAATTGCCCCTACAAACTCTTTAGCAGCAGAAAAATAAACAGCGCAATCAGCAGCAGATAGCCGATCACGATCTGTACATACTGCGACTTGTTTTCCCCGGCTTTATACCAGCGGCCAAAAGCAAAAATACGCTTATTCTTCAGGCCACTGATCAGTACACCGATCACAGCAACTAATGCGATGCTGATGAAATAAGGCAGCCATGCAGTATCGGCAGATGTTGGCATTGCTGTCTCCGGTATAAAAGATAAAGCTGTTGGTTACTGGCCTCTGTTCAATGGTCAGGAATTTTGACTGGCAATAACAATCAACAGACCGATAAACAGCCAGAGCAGGATTTCCAATACCAGAATGTTCTTTTTGCGCATAAAACCCTGGGGTCTGAATTTCGCTTATGGCGTGACGATCAGCGCTGCCACAGCAACGAAGCAAAAAAATACAAAGGTAACGGCATAAATATCCAGCCCAGTGCCAGGTTGCGGATACGGCTGAGCTGACTCCGGCTTACCTGACCTGAATCCGGAAAACTTTTCAGATCGCCGAAGCGCTGCTGCCAGAACCAGCGCAGCTGGCCGGATGGCAGAAAAAAAGCGCCGGTTGCCAATGACAGCAGCACAATCTCTGCACGGATATATTCAGCGCCACCGATAAAAATCAGCGGCGTGATAATGGCAATAACCGGTGCCAGCAGATGATTAATCAATGGCCGCCGGCGGCCATTGGTTTGCTCTTCCAGATAGCACCACCACTTAACCGACATGAGCGGCAGAATGGCAAGCAGAGTACTGCCTGCCACCATTCCCGTTTTTTGCACAAATGAATCACTGATGCTGCTGATATTCAGCCAGTAAATCAGAGTGGTCAGAGCAAGCCAGAAGAGGGTTCTTATCACATGAATACCACAGCCTGTTATTACGCAAGTAATAGGGAAAACAGGCATGCATCGTCCCTGAAAAGTCGGCGAGGCTACTGGCCAGAAATGACAGGTTCAATCTTGTATTCTGATAATCATTCTTAAGTCTTAGGCCCGAATTGTCCTAATGCGGCAATGCTGACGAAATGGCTGAAGTCCGGCCTCCTCTTGCCGCTCCCCGCACCTTGTTGTAGGGTGCCGCCTTTCCCTTCATCTGCGGGTTTTCGTCCGTGAATAAATGGCATCTTGAACTGGCTGCTCACAGCATCCGCTCCGGCGGTGTGCTGGCCTATCCGACCGAGGCGGTCTGGGGGCTGGGTTGCGATCCGCGCAACGAGGCGGCCATCAGCCGTATTCTTGAACTTAAGAGTCGTCCGGCGCACAAAGGATTGGTGCTGGTGGCATCGTCATTGCAGCAGCTGGATGAGTTACTGCTGCCGCTGAACGATGACGATCTGGCAACCGTTAATGCCACCTGGCCCGGCCCGGTGACCTGGGTGTTACCCTGCCACCGCGAAGTCTCGCCATTATTACGTGGGCAGCATCAGTCGCTGGCGGTGCGTATTAGCGATCATCCGCTGGTGCGTGCGCTCTGCGATGAAGTCGGCCCGCTGGTTTCGACCTCGGCCAACCCGGCGGGGCGCGAACCGGCGCGTTCAGCATTGCGGGTGCGGCAATATTTTACCGACCAGCTTGATTACATTCTGCCGGGAGCACTGGGTGGCCGTGCTCAGCCGTCGGAAATCCGCACGCTGACAGGTCAGCGTTTGCGTTAACAGACCTGTGACAGGTCTCAGAGGAGAATAGTTATGAACCAGGCTCATTCGGGCTGCGATGTGGCAGCGGTTAAAGCGTTTCTGCTGGATCTGCAGGACCGCATCTGCAGTGCACTGGAAGCACAGGACGGTAAGGCGCAATTTCAGGAAGATTCCTGGGAACGTCCGGCAGCAGAAGGTGATCTGGCATTAACCGGTGGTGGCCGTACCCGCGTGATCGCCGATGGCGCCGTGATTGAAAAAGGCGGCGTGAATTTCTCCCACGTGCGCGGTGCCCGTTTACCGGCGTCGGCAACGGCTAATCGTCCGGAACTGGCCGGACGCAGCTTTCAGGCGCTGGGTGTGTCGCTGGTGATTCATCCGCACAATCCTTATGTGCCGACTTCCCATGCCAACGTACGTTTATTTGTGGCCGAAAAAGAAGGCGAAGAGCCGGTGTGGTGGTTTGGTGGCGGCTTCGACCTGACGCCGTTTTATCCCTATGAAGAAGACGTGGTGCACTGGCATCAGACCGGCAAAGATCTGTGCGAACCTTTTGGTGAGGGTGTTTTTGCCAAATACAAAAAATGGTGCGACGACTATTTCTATCTTAAACACCGTGACGAAAGCCGTGGTGTCGGCGGTCTGTTTTTCGACGACCTGAACGAGTGGGACGGTGAACTGAATTTTGAAAAATCCTTCGCCTTTATGCAGGCGGTGGGCAACGGTTATATCGATGCCTATGTACCCATTGTGGCGAAGCGCAAAGACACGCCTTATGGCGAGCGCGAGCGTAAATTCCAGTGCTACCGCCGTGGTCGCTATGTGGAATTTAATCTGGTGTTTGACCGCGGCACGATCTTTGGTCTGCAGACCGGTGGCCGTACCGAGTCGATTCTGATGTCGCTGCCGCCGGTGGTGCACTGGGATTACGACTGGCAGCCGGAACCCGGCTCGGCCGAAGCAAAACTTTATACCGATTTCCTGCCCCATAAAGAATGGGTGTGAGGCTGTAGTTATGACCGATCTTTATGCTGTTGTGGGCAATCCCATTGGCCACAGCAAATCGCCGCAGATTCATTCCGCATTTGCCGCGCAGACCCGTCAGGATCTGCTGTATACCGCGCAACTGGTGCCGCTCGACAGCTTCGAGCTGGCACTGGATAAATTCTTTAAACACGGCGGCTGTGGTGTGAATGTGACCGTGCCCTTTAAAGAAAACGCCTGGCGTTACGCCGATGAATTTACTCCGCGTGCACAGCGTGCACAGGCGGTAAATACGCTGAAGAAAATGTCTGATGGCCGCATTCTTGCCGACAACACCGATGGTGTGGGTCTGGTGCGTGATCTGACGGTGAACCATGGCGTGACAATAACCGGCAAACGTATTTTGTTGCTGGGTGCCGGCGGTGCGGTGCGTGGTGTGCTGCAGCCCATTCTGGAGCAGCAACCGGCGGAGCTGATTATTGCCAACCGCACGCTGAGTAAAGCCGAAATACTGGCCGCGGATTTTGCCGACTTAGGCAATATTAAAGCTGCCGCATTCGATGCACTGGACGGCAGCTTCGATGTCATCATTAACGGTACATCGGCCAGCCTCAGCGGCGATTTACCGCCACTGTCTCCTGCCGTATTAACGGCAGGCACCGTTTGCTATGACATGATGTACAGCACGCAAACCACAGTGTTTAATCAGTGGGCTCTGGATCATGGCGTGACTAAAGCCATTGATGGTTTGGGCATGCTGGTAGAACAGGCGGCCGAAGCCTTTGCTCTGTGGCGCGATGTCCGTCCGGAAACCGCAACGGTGATTACAGTACTGCGTGGTGAACGTCGTCAGCGCCGTTAATGTGCGCTGACGCTATTTTTTATCAGCCTGATTTTTTTATGGAAGCCTTTAATGACCGCCACCACAAGCAGCAAAAAGAATCATAATTTTTTCAGCAATCTGCTGTTTAACATCGTTATCCCGACACTGATTCTCACCAAAGCCAGTGGTGACGATATGCTTGGCCCAACATTAGGTGTTGTGGTTGCGCTGGCGTTTCCGCTGGCTTTTGGTCTGTGGGATCTGAAAACCGCAGGCAAGGTAAATGCCTTTTCGATTCTGGGTATTGTCAGCGTATTACTGACCGGTGGTATCAGCCTGCTGCATTTACCACCGGAATATCTTGCCATTAAAGAAGCGCTTATTCCCGGTTTGATCGGCATTGCGGTACTGCTGACCCTGAATACCCGTTATTCGTTACTGCGCATGATTATTCTGAATGACGAAGTGATCGATACAGAAAAGCTGCAGCAGGCGGTTGCCGAGCATGGCGAAGAAGAGAACTTTCAGCGTCACCTGACGATGGCCAATAAAATCATCGCCGCCTCGTTTTTTCTGTCATCGGCGCTGAACTATGGTCTGGCGCGCTATATGGTAACCGCCATGCCAGGTACCGAAGAATATAACGAACAGCTGGGTGCGATGACGGCGATGAGTTATCCGGTGATTGTGCTGCCGAGCATGATTATTCTGGCGCTGGCGATCTGGTATTTATTCCGCAATATCCACAAGGCGACCGGTCGCGGACTGGAAGATTTTATGCGGCAATAACGTTGGCGCAGAGAACATGAGACATAAAAAACCGCGCCGGAGCGCGGTTTTTTTATTAATGCAGCCGTTACAGTGCAGTACTGCTGAAATTCAGCTGATACACACTGGTCGTACCACTCACTTCATTGCCCACGGCAATAAAATGCTTACCCTCACGGCTGAAGTAGTCGATAGACTCAGGGCCTAAATCGCCGGCGGCGCTGTTGTAAACATCATTGCTGCATTCACCATCAACATTCACTTCAGTGCAGACCGCAGCGCTGAAATCGCGGTTATTCAGATAGCTCTGGAATACAGGGGCCTGCGGGTTGCTGATGTCATACACCATGATACCACCCTGACGTTCCAGACCAACGAACGCAAAAATACGGCCGTTAATGCTGGCCACTTCAATGGCTTCCGGCTCGGTGCCTTTGTCATCGCTGCGGTTGTCGGCGGTTTCTGCGGTTAAATTCACTTCGTTGTCGGCATTAAAATTATCCGGCTCAACGGCAAACACACGCTTGGCAATATCGTCGCCACTGTCATATACCAGTTCCGCATTGCTGTTCCAGATGGAAAACGAACGCGCGCCGTAAGCGTACAGAGTGTCACCTGCGCCGATACTCTCACGGTCGTTAATCAATTTAAGACGCTTCAGCTGGTTGTTATCGTTAAGCGCGGTTTTTAACGGATGGGCGTCAGCGACGATATCAAACAGGTCGCCGCCGCGGGCTTCGTCGACATGAGAAATACAGTCGTCGCTTTCATTAGCGTATTTCACAGCATCCGCGTCGACAGAACCAACAGAATAATCGTCGCCATCCCAGAGATGATTTTCTGCATCACAGTTCTGTTGCGTGGTGGAATAAATATATTCGCGTCCATCGCCTTCGTTGGCAGAGACAATATAGGTTTCGTTATTCAGTTCGAAGCTGGCAATGGTGTCCGGCATATACAGGCCAGCCAGTTGCTCGTAGCTGGCAAACTGACCTGCCAGGCCGTCTTTATTGGATGGGTCCAGCTGGTTGCCAGAGTCTGCATTCCAGGATTTTTCTCCCAGCGCTTTAATACTCTCTACGCGGGCGTTGGCCACATCGATAATGGCCATGGCGTTGTTTTCCTGCAGCGCAACCCAGGCTTTGCTGCCGTCGCTGTTCAGGGTCAGATATTCCGGTTCCAGATCCTGTGCCACGCTGGTACCGGCCGGGCCGGAAATACGCACGCCGGCGGGTAATTCAGCAGCGCGGCTGCCACCGTTATTAAAATCGGTAAACAGCACCTGCTGCACCACGGCTTTATCGGCGCTGAAGCCTTTATTTAAATCGACAATGGTGACCGAACCCTGCGGATCATTCTGATAATCACCGCTTGGTTCGCCTTCGTTGGCGCTCAGAATATAACGGCCATCGGCTGACAGTGTGACCATGTCCGGCAGGCTACCGGCAGGGTAAGTTGCCAGCAGACTCAGATCGTCAGAACGGTACAGCGCAATCAGACCGGCATCCTGTTTTACCTTGGCTTCAATGGCGACGGCAACCAAACCATTTTTGGCTGAGACGCTGTTGGCGGCACCAATTTCAATACCGGCGGCAGTGGCTGCAGCGGCCAGATTGATGCTGCTTTTTTTCGTCGGCGCGCTGTTGCCTTGCGCCAGCGATAACACATCGATGGTCGCGTCTTTGGCATTCACCACATAAAGCTGATCAGAGCAGCTGTCATAGCTGACAATCTCAGCCGAGCTGGTGGCAAAGTCATTACCGGATTCATAGCTGTCGATCAGCGTCAGTTGCAGAGTCCCGGTTGCGCTGGACGCAGCGGCTTTTTCTACGGTTGCACACTGAATACCCAGCTCAGCCAGTGGGCTTTTATTACTGTTTTTATTGTCATCGCCACCACAGGCGGCCAGCAGAGCCGTGCTTATCGCAACAGCCAGAAACTTCGGGGTCATATCCACTCCATATTCATCAGTCAGGTTTAATGGCGATGAGAGTGGGACAGATTTATTGC
The DNA here is from genome assembly GCF_025345565.1 of Thalassolituus hydrocarboniclasticus. Taxonomy (NCBI): domain Bacteria; kingdom Pseudomonadati; phylum Pseudomonadota; class Gammaproteobacteria; order Oceanospirillales; family Oceanospirillaceae; genus Thalassolituus; species Thalassolituus hydrocarboniclasticus. The sequence goes on from NZ_CP054475.1 coordinate 44,087, forward strand.
AGTGGTATGACTGTTGTATGAAGAAAAGAGGCCTCCGGACAAAAGTCTGCTCAGCCATATCTGTAGGGCGGAACGGGCCACGAATGTTGGACAAGCTCTGGATGACCAGAATTCTGACGGGTATCCTTATGGAAAACACAGGGAGCGTTTATGAAAAAATTCATACCAGCACTCGCCACTCTGATACTGGCGGGTTGTGCCGATACCTTTCCCGATATTAATAACAGCGGCAGTGGCGTTCCCGATCCGGATCCATCGTCCAATGATAATTTTTTTAATGCCGATTACATGAATGATGGCGATACCGGCGCTCTCGCTGCGGATGATCGCCAGGATTATTACCGTCTGCGCGGCAGTCAGTTTAATCGCTATTTTAATGGCACCCTGACCATCAGCCTGACCAATATGAATGGTGATGCCGATCTGGAAGTGTTTGATCACAATCTGAATTTACTCAGCTGGTCACGCACCGCGGGCACCGCTGATGAAGTCGTTACCCTCTGGTATGACGCCAGCCGCAATACCAATCTGGATACTCAGGGACTGCATTTTATTAAAGTCAGTTCAGCGGATGGTAATAATATGAATTACACCCTGAACTTCAGCTTTGAATAAGGAGCCATCATGATCAGAATTTCTCTGGCGGTGGCGGCTCTGACCGCAGCCAGTGCTGCAACAGCACAAACGCAATATGGCGACTACCGCGATTTATCTTACACCTCTTACACGCTGCGCCAGACCGCCTGGTCGCCCGAACAGTATGTCGGCGACCTGAAAGAGCTGGTGGAGTTTGGTGATGCGTTAGCGCATGTGGTGGAATTCCGCTCGCCACGTAACAACGAATTCAGCTTTGATCTGGCCGCTGCTGTGCGTACCAATGCCGATGGCAAAACTGAACTGGAATCCTTTGTCGGTGCGGTTGAAGCCGGTGGTGTATTTTTCCGGCTGGAAAGCGGCAGTGCCGAAGGTTATATCCACCCGAAAGACCGTGATACCCAGTTCAATGGCCAGTACATTATTGGTGAGCGTAAATTTGATGCCGAATATACCCAGTTAAATATCGGTACCGAGGTTGAAAATAATATGGGTGCACGCTGGGGCCTTGGTTATATCGAAGTATCGCAGCCGGCTCAGATTAATATTTACACCGCCCGTTCCGAAGGTGGATATACCGATCAGCCAAGCTATCCGGATGCGCTGGTTGACCCGGAATACACCACCCGCCTGATCGGACTGTGGTTTGATGTCGACAACCTGCAGGCGGCGATGCACGACCAGAGCGGCTTTGCCCTCAGCCTGACGGAGAGCGGCGGCTGGCGTTACGGCCCGGGTCTTACTATGGATATGACTGTGGGCCTGATGACCGGTGAAAGCAGTGCCGATCTTGAACGGGTAGTAAAAGATAATTACGGCCTGAATCTGGAATACGAAGAGCCGGTCGGTATGGGCTGGTCTGTCAGTTACAAACTGGAATACATCGTCGCATACCGTATGCCGGGCAGTAATATTGGTATGTCGTTCGGTCTTGAAGGTCGTGTGTTGCAGCAGTTTTTTACCACTGAAGATCTGAGCGGAGCCGCCAACAGCGTGGATTCCAATTACGAAGCCGTTGGTCAGTTTGGTATCGGCGATAACACCGTATTTCATTACGGTCCCTTTGTACGCCTGGCGTGGGAGATCTGAGTATGGCAACTCTTAAGCCTGTTATTTTACCGTTGCTTATCCTGCCGCTGATGCTGGCGGGCTGTATTGGCGAAAACGCCTCCTTTGAGCAGGAAAAAGCCTCCGCCGTTGAACCGGAAAATCACAGTCCGGACAGTGCTAACCGCTTTGTTACGCCGTCAACCGAAAACGGCACCGCCAGCAGTGGTGTGCTGGGAGAACTGGAAGCGGGAGAAGAAGATTACTACTACGTGGATGTCGACTACTTTGACAGCGGTGACCATGAATTCCGCCTGACCGGACTGACTGATGATCTGGATATGACGGTGACTGATTGGGACGGAATTATGCAGTCCTCCAGTGGCGCAGGTACAGGTGATGAAGTCGTTTACCTCAGCACCAGCGGCCTCGGTTTTTTCAGCGATAATAAACGCATCGTTGTGAAAATCAGCGGCAAGACCACAGCTTCAACCAGCCGTTTCCGTCTGGAGATGCGTACTACCGACTAAGACCTTAGCCCGAATCTGAGCTGTAGCCCAGGCATAAAAAACGCCGCTGTGGTTTCCCGCAGCGGCGTTTTTTTATTAGTGTATTAAAAGCCTGAATCAGCCTTCAAACACACCGTTATGGTAGATGTGCGCAACATCTTCCAGGTCGTTCAGCAGACCAGCGAAACGCTCGAACTGAGCGATGTCATCGCCGGATACCGGATGCTCGGTCTGTGGCAGATAGGTGATCTCTTCCACCTCGAAATCGATTTCCGGGTTCATCTCGGTCAGCGCGGTTTTCGCCTTGAAGTAATCGGTTGGCGGCACCAGCACGGTGATCATGCCGTCTTCGCAGTCGATATCCGACACATCTACATCGGCCATCATCAGGGCTTCCAGTGCGGCTTCTTCGTCGTCACCGGCAAACACAAACATCGCGCGGTGATCGAACATGTGTGACACCGAACCCTGACTGCCCAGTTTGGCTTTGCACTTGGAGAATATGCCACGGATATCACCGAAGGTACGGTTGCCGTTATCGGTCAGGGCGCTGATCAGCACCATGCAGCCGCCGGGGCCGATGCCTTCGTACAGCGCAGGCTGGAAGTCTTCACCGGCGCCGCCTTTGGCTTTGTCGATGGCCTTCTCGATCACGTGGCTTGGCACCTGATCTTTCTTGGCTTTATCAATCAGTCCGCGCAACGACAGGTTGGCAGACGGGTCGACACCACCGTTTTTGGCGCACATATAAATCTCGCGGCCATAACGGGAATACACTTTGGTTTTTGCTGCGGCCGTTTTGGCCATCGATTCTTTACGGTTCTGGTACGCGCGGCCCATAGGAATTGCTTCTTGTGGCTAATGAAAAAACGCACCGATTGTAACCGCTGGGCGCGATGCTGTCTTCTGTGGGGTGAGGGGGGCAGGGGGCAGGGGGCAGGGGGCAGCTTCGCGGGTTGAGTAGAACGCTGTGAAGGGGAGCGTCGGCGATGATGATCCTGCCTCTATACGCTCTGCGGTGTCAGACAGATTGCCAACGGAAGATTATGCGCATAATGTATGCGCATAATCTTTGTGTTTTTGGAGAGCGTATGCAGGTCATATTTGACACCTCAGCCCCGAAAAAGCCGGCCAACGTCAGCATCAACAGCGACCTGCTGGCTCAGGCGCGGGCCTGTAAAATCAACCTGTCGGCAACGCTGGAACAGGCGCTGGCTGATAAGGTTGCTCAGGTTCAGCGTGAGCAGTGGCTTAAAGAAAACCAGCAGGCTATTAATGGTTACAACCAGCTGGTGGACGAGCAGGGTGTATTCAGCGACGGCCTGAGAAGTTTCTGATGCAGTTTTATGTTTACAGCAACACCAATCCCGCGAGTAAAAGCCAGTATCCCTATCTGCTGGATGTGCAGAACAGTCTTCTGGCCGACCTTAAAACCCGGCTGGTGATTCCCCTCACCGCAGAGGCAAATTGCCGCTCTGGCGTTATCAGCAAACTGTGCCCGGTGTTTAACATTGACGGTGAAGCCTTCGTTGCTCTGACCCAGCAGATGGCCGGTATTGAATCGCGCTTATTGGGGGCAGAAGTCGCCGATTTATCAGCTTACCGAACCGAGATTATTGCGGCGATCGATTTTGCGGTGGTGGGAATCTAGCATGTCATTCTATTGCAGCTGTAAAAGGAATGATCGAGATGTTGTTATCGTTGCCGTGCCAGAAGTGTTAAAAAAATCGCCAACCCCAAAATATCTATCGTTATGGGCTGATGTTTCACTCTACGTTGCAGAATGTGAAAAGGGTGTAGGTTGTCATTGTTCTGGACTTCGAGAAATTTCGATAGGACATAATTCGGAATGTATTTCTATTGCCTTTGAATGTGGGCATTCAAATAATTTGGTCCGCAACTACGCAGACTATTGCGAAAAATTTCTTCTAGGAAAGGAGCGCTCTGCGATTCGTAAAAAAAGGATTAGAGACGCATCGGGACAGCATAAAAAAAATGATTTAGCGAAGATAGCTACTATGCAAGGCTTCAGATGCTATTTTTGTGATAATAAACTTTATTCACAGGATGATTTGGATGATGAGAAGGAGCTAGGGAAAAAATGTCACTGGGATCATCTGAAGCCTCTTAGTAGAGGAGGAACAAACTTTCCGTCAAATATGGCTCTTACCTGCAAAGAGTGCAATTTAAGAAAGGGAAGTAAAACGGAAAAAGAATATTGGCTCTATCTGCTCCAGGAGACTCCAAAAGAGGATATTAATAAAAGGCAGTATTTCCACAGTACTTATGTGAAAGAAAAGCGCAATCTCGACCTTCTATATCGGAAAAGTAGAGCTTAACCATTATAGAAGCGCCGAAAATCTGCTTGCTCAGTGTATTTCAATTACATTCTTGAGCTATAGCGGCTTATCGTACCCCTCCGCAATATGCTTATCCTTCAGCCGCACATAATTGCCCGCACCATAGGCAAAAAAGCTGCGTTCTTTTTCGGTAATCGGCCGTGCCTGTTTGGCCGGGTTGCCGACGTATACATAACCGCTTTCCAGACGTTTGCCCGGTGTCACCACGGCGCCGGCGGCGACAATCACTTCGTCTTCGACGATGGCGCCGTCCATTATCATGGATTTCATGCCGATTAATACGCGGTTGCCGATGGTGCAGCCGTGCAGCATGGCCTGATGGCCGATGGTCACGTCATCGCCAATGATCAGCGGGTAGCCGCCGGGGTTGTAGTCGGAGGCGTGGGTAATATGCAGTACGCTGCCATCCTGTACGCTGGTGCGCGCGCCGATACGGATATGGTGCATATCGCCGCGGATAACCGCTAACGGCCAGACCGAGCAGTCGTCGCCCATTTCCACATCGCCGATAATTACCGCACTGCGGTCCACGAATACGCGCTCGCCCAGTTTCGGGCTATGGCCCTGATAGCTTCTTACGTCTGACATTGTGTTCTGTTCCCGCGCTATGATCTTGAATTAAGGCCATTTGACCCAATTTATAAGGCATTGAGCAAGGGTTGCCCGTCAGGCACCTTCACCTACGCCCCTTTTCCGGAAGCGAAGCATCTATGACCACTTCTTCATCTACCAGTGAAATGGCTGCGGCAGCGGCGACCAATCCGCTGTCAGTCAACCATCGTCTGCCGCCGTTTTCGGCTATTAAACCAGAACATATCAAACCTGCTATCGAACAAAGGTTGAACCAGAACCGCGAGCGTATCCGCGAGTTGCTGGCGACGGTCAGCGAGCCGACCTGGGATAACTTTATTGCGCCGATGGAAGCCTGGGACGATGAGCTTAGCCAGGCCTGGTCGCCGGTCGGTCATTTAAACGGTGTGCTTAACAGCGATGAACTGCGCGATGCCTATAACGCCTGCCTGCCGCTGCTGAGCCAGTACAGTACCGAAATGGGGCAGAACAAAGCGCTGTGCGATGCCTATAAAAAGCTGCGCGCCTCGGCGCACTTCGACAGCCTGAGCACCGCACAGAAAACCGCCGTCGAACATGCGCTGCGCGATTTCCATCTGGCCGGTGTCGATCTGCCGGACGATAAAAAAGCCCGCTACGGTGAAATCCGTCAGCGTTTATCTGAGCTGACCTCTAAGTTCGGCGAGAACGTGCTGGATGCCACCAACCACTGGAGCAAACTGATCAGCGATAAGTCTGAGCTGGCCGGTCTGCCCGACAGTGCTCTCGACCTGCTGGCGCAACAGGCTAAAGCGCATGATCAGCAAGGTTATCGTTTAACACTGGATTTCCCGTCTTATATGCCGGTGCTGACCTACGGTGAAAACCGCAGCCTGCGCGAAGAAATGTACACCGCCTATGTTACCCGTGCCTCCGATCAGGGCCCGGATGCCGGCAAGTTTGATAACAGCCAGCTGATGAATGAAATTCTGACCCTGCGTTACGAGCTGGCCAAACTGCTGGGCTTTGAGTCGTACGCCCATTATTCGGTCGAAACCAAAATGGCCGGTTCGCCGGACGAAGTGCTGGAGTTTTTAAGCGATCTGGCGGCCAAAGCCAAACCCCAGGCGGAGCGTGAATTTGCCGAGCTGAAAGCTTTTGCCGCCGAACAGGGCTGCGCTGATTTACAGCCGTGGGATGTGAGCTTTTACAGCGAAAAATTACGTCAGGCGCGTTACGCCATTTCGCAGGAAGATATCCGCCCGTACCTGCCGGTCGATACCGTGATTAACGGCATGTTCGAAGTAGTATCGCGTCTGTATGGCCTGAGCTTCGAAGAACAGAAAACCTTCGACAGCTATCATCCGGATGCACGTTTTTTCCATGTATTAAAAGACGGTGAGCAGATTGCCGCTTTCTATCTGGATTTATACGCGCGGGCGAAAAAACGCGGCGGCGCGTGGATGGATGATTGCCGTATCCGTCGCCGTAACGCCGATGGCAGCATCCAGCTGCCGGTGGCTTATCTGGTGTGTAATTTCACTCCACCGGTGGGTGATAAACCGGCACTGCTGACCCACGACGAGCTGACCACACTGTTCCATGAATTTGGTCATGGCCTGCACCATATGCTGACGCAGATTGATGTGGCGGCAGTGAGCGGCATTAATGGTGTGGCCTGGGATGCCGTCGAACTGCCGAGTCAGTTCCTGGAAAACTGGTGTTACGAGCCGGAGGCGCTGGCCTTTATTTCTGGTCACTACCAAACGGGCGAGCCGCTGCCACAGGAACTGCTGGATAAACTGCTCGCCGCCAAACATTTCCAGAGCGCGATGATGACCATGCGTCAGCAGGAATTTGCTCTGTTCGATTTCCGCCTGCATCATGAATTCCGTGAGCAGCCGGTGGATGTACAGCAGCTGCTGAACGAAGTCCGTGCTCAGGTAGCGGTGGTGCCGATTGCCGGCTTTAACCGCTTCCAGCACAGCTTCAGCCATATTTTTGCCGGTGGTTATGCGGCCGGTTATTACTCCTACAAATGGGCCGAAGTACTGAGTGCCGATGCTTATTCGCGCTTTGAAGAAGAAGGCATTTTCAACCGTGCAACCGGCGAAAGTTTCCTGCAGGAAATTCTCAGTCAGGGCGGCTCGCGTGAAGCGGCGGTTCTGTTTGAAAACTTCCGTGGCCGTAAGCCGTCGGTTGAACCTTTGCTGCGCCACAGCGGCATTGTGGTGGAGGAGGTTGCCTGATGTCTGAGTACAAACCCAAACGTCCGCGCCGCTTTATTGCCGGCGCTGTCTGCCCCAAGTGCAGCGAAATGGACAAGACCGTTATGTACAGCAACGATGACGGCGAAGAAGTGCGCGAGTGCATCAGCTGCGGTTTCAGCCAGACCACCTCCGAGCAGGCGCAGGAAGATCAGCAGGCGCAGGAACTGGTGACACGGGTAACGCCCGATGGTAAGCCGATTCTGGACGACGGCGAGCAGCCGCTGAAAATTCTCGGCCTGTCACCCTCTGCTGTTAACACAAAGGCTGACTCTGGCGCTGACAAAACGTGACCTTTTTATTGGTTGAGTCATCAGTAAAGAGCCAGTAGACTGACATTATTAACAGCACCCGCTGCCGGCTGTCTGACGCAAGGATGTGTCAGACGGCCGGATTCGTTTCTGCCCCACGCATTTTCTCTTTTTTTCATAATTCGTTCAGATTTCTGCTTTATGCTGGCCCGTCCGGAATCTAAGGCATGTCGCTATTATCGTGTTTCAGGTCATGTATTTTCGTCAGTCGGGCGGCTTTCCGGGTTGGCGCTTTCAGGACAGGCGTTTTAGACTGTCGCTCCTCAAGCTAATTAACGAGCAACTTACCAAGCAAGGAGCTGCTGTGAAACCGGGTCAAACCCTACGTTCAATGTTTCTGTTGCTGCCGGCGATATTACTGGCTGGCTGTGCAACTTACGGTGCCGGAATTAACGGCGCTATTCAGGATGTGCAGAAAGGCGATTACGCGGCATCGGAAGCCAAGCTGCAGAAAGCCCTTAACCCAACCGGTAACGACCGCCTGCTGTACAACATGGAACTGGCCGTCGTAAAACATCTGCAAGGCGATTTTGCTGCCAGTAATGTGTTGCTCGATAAGGCCGAACGTATTGCCGAAGATCTGGAAACAACCAGCATCACCGGCTCGATGGTGACGCTGATGTCGAATCCGCGTCAGGGGCCATATGGCGGTGCCGACTTCGAAAAAGTCTTTATCAACTACTACAAAGCCCTTAACTATTTTGGTCTGGCGCAGCTGGCGGCCGACCGCAATGGTTATTACGACGCACTGGAAGGTGCGCGTATTGAATCCCGCCGCCTGATTATCCGTCTTAACGATCTGAATTCGCGCAAAGGCACCTACGCCGAGCAGAACGATAAAGAGCAGCAGACTTTTACGCAGTTACTGAAAATCTTCGAAAAGCTGCAGGGCAATCTGGTGGATATGGATCGCCTTGAATACCGCGATGACGCCATGGCGCATTACCTTACCGGTATCAGCTTTGAAATGAACGGCGAGTACGATGATGCCCGTATCAGCTACCAGAAAGCGGCGAAAAGCTACGAGGGTGGCTTCAGTAAACAGTTCCGTCTCGATGCGGAAATGACCGAGCAGGCCTGGTTCGACACCATCCGTATGATGCAGAAAGCCGGTGGCTACAAAACTGAATCACGTGCACTGGCAAAGAAAAAACTGAGCAAGGCGCGTCAGGCCGAACTGAAAAACTGGACCGCCGACAAAGCCCAGATCATCGTGCTGGAGCACAAAGGCCTGGCGCCACACCGCAAAGAAATGAGTCTGGAGCTGTCAGTGAATCCGGCTCTGCAGGCGCTGGAAATCCGCCCGTACTTTTTCGGCAACGACAAAGCCCAGCTGGCCTGGTTTTATGTGCTGTACGCCGATAAGAACATTTTTGATGCGGTGGCAAACTACCTCGATGCCGCCGAAGTCGGATACTGGTTTAACAGCTTCACCAAAACCGTGCCTATTGGCCCGCTGTGGAATACCGCGCAGGATATGGGTCTGCTGAGCGCCATTGGCGAATCCATGCGCATTACCGTGCCCTATTATTCTCCGGTTAAACCTATGGGCGAGAGTACGCTGAGCGTTGATGGCGAACGCAGCCTGATGCTGAAATCCTCCAACCCGGCATTGATGGCTGTACAGGAACAGATGGTTAACTCATCGACCGATATTCAGCTGGCGCTGGCACGTTCATCATTGAAAGCCTTAACCGCACAGTCGGTTGCATCTGCCAGTGGTGGTGGCTCGCTGGGCGGCATCCTGTCGATGGCCGGTAAGCTGACAGCACAACTGACTGATGCTGCAGAAACCCGTAACTGGTTACTGCTGCCGGGTGATATCCGTATCCGCCGGGTTGCCGTTGAACCGGGAGAGCATACACTGGCGCTGGATTCCACGCTGAGTGCGGGTCAGCGTCATAGCGCGCAGACACAGGTTAACCTGCAGGCCGGGGATATCCACCTGTGGCGTGTACGTTCACTGCCTCCTCTGGCCGGTGCGGCCAAAGAAAGCGAAGTAAAACAACTGATCAAAGTAGCTGAATAACTCATATTCATTGTCTGATAAGGATGGACACCATGCTGACAAACCTCACAAAACTGACTGCCTGTACTCTGCTGGGCGCTTCTGTACTGCTTTCTGCCGGTTGTGCCACCAAGGTCACCCGTCTGAGCGCCAACGAAGAAGTGGCACTGTCTGATCGCTGGAACGCCAAGGACTCTGAGCTGGTGGCCAACGAAATGATCACCGACATGCTGTCTTTCCCATGGGCGCGTGACTTCGAGATGGACAACAACCGTCGTCCGACCGTGATCATCTCGCGCATCAGCAACAAGTCACACGAGCACATTGCCGTCGATACCTTCATCAACGACATCAAGCGTTCCATCATCCGTTCCGGCCGCGCCGGTTTCGTGGCCGGTGGCGATGAGCGTGCCGCGGTACGTGATGAGCGTCGCGATCAGGAACTGAACGCCAAAGACGCCAAGGCTCAGGGTCAGGAAAAAGCGGCAGATTTCGCGCTGTCCGGCACCATCAACTCGCTGGTGGACCAGGTGGGCAAAGAGCGTGTGACCTTCTATCAGGTAGACCTGAAACTGATCGACATGGAATCCAATATGGAAGTGTGGAACGGTCAGAAGAAGATCCAGAAACTGCAGCAGAAATCCTCTTTCGGATTCTAAGGACAGCCCGTGGCTAAGCGCTTACTGGTTGCGGCACTGGCTCTGGGCACAGGCATCAGCCTGCTGTCCGGTTGTGTCGGCAACAGCACCAAACCGGCCAAAGACGCAGCCCGCAGCAGCAAAGCTCCGGCCTGGGTAACGCAGCCGCCGCAGATGCGTGGCATGGCCTACGGCATCGGTTCGATGGAAATCTACGGCAGTGCCACCGATGCGGTAAAACGCGCGGCGGAGCTGGCGCGGATTGATCTGGTATCGCAGCTTAAAGTGACCGTCAGCGGTGACTTCAGCAGCGAAACCGTCGAGCTGAGCGGCAGCAACCGTGACAGCGAAGTGCTGCGTACCGTGCGCAACTATGTGCGCAGTCAGGTGCCACCGGCCGAGCTGGACGAAGTGCAGATCAGCGAAACCCATACCGACGCCAAATACGCTTACGCCCTGGCCGAGCTGGATCGTAATGCCGCGGCCGCACGTCTGCGCCGCGATATGAACGATATCGAACAGGAACTGAGCGCCATCGGCGAACTGCAGCCAACCGGTAACCGCCTGCAACAGCTGCAGCCGTTATTACCGGCACTGACCCTGTTCGCCAAGCGTGAGCGTCTGGGTGAGCGTCTGACGCTGATCAGTATGGAACGTAAGGCCCCGGCCTTAAGTCCTGAACTGAAAGCACTGCAGGACCGTATCTACGCCCAGATCGATCAGCTGCAGGTCAGCCTCGAACTGCTCGATGACGGCGCCCAGACCATTGGCGGCGGCGTGCTCGAAGCGCTGACCTCACAGGGACTGCGCATTCAGGACGGCAGCGACGCCGACCTGCGCTTCGATATCAGCGCCCAGCTGAGCGGCAAAGCCAAAGACGGCAGCCACTATGTGTTTGCCGACAGCCGCGTCACCATCCGCGATGGTGCCGGTCGTGTGCTGAGCTCGTTCAGCAAGCAGGCCAAGGGTGTGTCCGGACTGGAAGACGTTGCCCGGCAGAAAGCCGCCCGTGAAGTTGCCAAGCTGATTGGTGATGAACTGGCGGTAGCGCTGGTGGATAAAATCCGCTGATGGCGGTTATCGCTCCGGTATAAAAAAAGAGCCTCATTTGAGGCTCTTTTTTTGTCTGGTGTTTGGGTTGAATTGTGTTGGTAGCCAGCCATATGCCTGCAAAGGCAGGAGAAGAAGCATGACTGCCGCACTGAAAACGGCAGTCACCCAGAGGGGTATCAGCCGCGCTTGGCCAGCGCTGCTTTCGCCCGTGCCGCGGCGGCACGTACCTGATCCGGTGCGGTGCCACCAATATGGTTACGCGCCGCGACCGAGCCTTCCAGTGTCAGTACATCAAAGACGTCGGCGGTGATTTCAGTGGAGAACTGCTGCAGTTCTTCCAGTGTCATTTCGCTCAGGTCTTTGCCGGTTTTCACGCCGTAGCCAACCGCTTTACCGACGATTTCGTGGGCGTCACGGAACGGGATACCTTTGCGCACCACATAATCGGCGAGGTCGGTGGCGGTGGAGAAACCACGCATTGCGGCTTCGCGCATATCGTCTTTGCGGGCAATCAGGTTGGGCGCCATATCGGCGAAGGCACGCAGGCTGTCGCGCAGGGTATCGACGGTGTCGAACAGCGGCTCTTTGTCTTCCTGATTGTCTTTGTTGTAGGCCAGCGGCTGCGATTTCATCAGCGTCAGCAGGCCAACCAGATGGCCGTATACGCGACCGGTTTTACCGCGTACCAGTTCCGGCACGTCGGGGTTTTTCTTCTGCGGCATGATGCTGGAGCCGGTGCAGAAACGGTCCGGCAGGTCGATAAAGCGGAACTGGGCAGAGGCCCACAGCACCAGCTCTTCGGAGAAGCGTGACATGTGCATCATGATCAGCGACGCGGCGGAGCAGAATTCGATAGCGAAGTCGCGGTCGGATACGGAATCCAGGCTGTTTTCGGTTGGCGCGTCAAAGCCCAGCAGTTCAGCGGTGTAATGACGGTCGATCGGGTAGGTGGTGCCGGCCAGTGCTGCAGCACCCAGCGGCAGCTGGTTCATACGCGCACGGCAGTCCTGCAGACGGGCGTAATCGCGCTCGAGCATGGCGTTCCAGGCCAGCAGGTGATGACCAAAAGTCACCGGCTGCGCAGTCTGCAGATGGGTGAAGCCCGGCATAATGGTGTCGGCTTCTTTTTCGGCCAGTTCTACCAGGCCCTGCTGCAGGCGGGTCAGCTCGGCGCTGATGACGTCGATTTCGTCACGCAGGTAGAGGCGGATATCGGTGGCTACCTGATCGTTACGGGAACGGCCGGTGTGCAGCTTCTTACCGGTGATGCCGATTTTTTTGGTCAGCGCCGCTTCGATGTTCATGTGCACATCTTCCAGCGCGACTGACCATTCGAAGTCACCGCGCTCGATTTCGATACGTACTTCTTCCAGGCCGCGGATGATGTCATCGCGTTCCTGTGCGGTCAGTACGCCGACTTTGCACAGCATTTTGGCGTGGGCGACGGAGCCCTGAATGTCCTGACGGTACATGCGGCGGTCAAAATCCACCGATGCGGTGTAGCGCGCAACAAAAGCGTCGGTCGGTTCGGAGAAGCGTCCGCCCCAGGAAGCATTGGTGGATGATTGATCGGACATGAGTACCTCAAACTGGTGCATGAATCGGAAATGGCGCGGATTATAACCATTGCGGCGGTGCTCTGTCCCTGTTTTGCCGCCATTCGCCCTATGGAGCTTGCTCTGCCGCTGCGCTGACGACAGACTTAGCTCAGCATTCGTTGCTCAGGAAGCATCACTTTGTCAGCCAGTCATTCAACATCTTCATCCCGGCGTGGACAGCAGGCGCTGCTGGAAGCCTTTTTCCTGCCCGACCTGTGCAATACCCGAGCGGTGATTATTCTGCTGGCGCTGAGTGAAGCGCTGGTGCTGGCGCTGACGCTGGTCGAGAGCGGTTTGCCGCAATTTTCCTGGCAGCGTTTTACCGTGGTGTCGTTCTTTGTGCAGTGGGTCTGTCTGCTGTCGGTGGCGATTCTGTGTCAGCTGCGGGTGCTGTTGGCGCGCTTAACCGCGATGTCAGCCTCGCTGGTGGCATTGCTGGTGATCGAGCTGGTGACGCTGAGCGTGAGTCTGGTCGGGGAATGGTTATGGCCCCGCGACAGTACCTACACCGACTGGCCCTGGGTGCTGCGCAATCTGCTGATTGCCGGTGTCTTTGGCGCTATGGCGATGCGTTATTTTTATGTGCAGAGCCAGTGGCGGCTGAAAACCCAGGCCGAGCTGAAATCGCGGCTGGCGGCACTGCAGGCCAATATCCGCCCGCATTTCTTTTTTAACACCCTGAATACCGTAACCTCGCTGATCAGCGTTGATCCGGATAAAGCCGAACACCTGCTGCTTGATCTGGCGCAGCTGTTCCGCGCGGTGCTGAATAACGATGATGCACAGATCCCGCTGGCACAGGAAATCGAACTGGGTCGCCGTTATCTGGGTATTGAGCAGGTGCGGCTGGGCAATGAGCGCCTGCAGGTGAACTGGAAATTGCCGCAGCCGTTACCGGCGGCGCTGAAAGTACCGCAGTTGCTACTGCAGCCACTGCTGGAAAACGCGGTTTACCATGGTATTCAGCCGAGTATCAGCGGCGGCTGGATTGAGGTTGAGCTGGCACAGGAAGGCCAGGCGGAAGATAACGGCGCCTGGTGGCTGACCATCCGCAACAGCAAACCCGAGGGCAGTGGTGAAGCGGGTAACCGTCTGGCGCATAATAATATCCGCGCCCGGCTGGCCGCACTGGATGAACAGGCGCGGCTGGAAGTTGACGATCTGGGCGGGGAATATATTGCCCGTCTGCGTTTGCCGCAGGCCGCGGCAGATGGTGTAACAACCGTTAAGGGAAGTGTATGACCTATCGTGTTCTGCTGGTGGATGATGAGCCTCTGGCGCGGGAGCGCATGAAGCGCTTGTTACTGGAACACCACGATTTTGTCTGTGCCGGAGAAGCCGGCAACGGCGATGAAGCGCTGGCATGGCTGCGTATGCATCGGGCCGATCTGGTGCTGCTTGATATTCAGATGCCCGGCCGCAACGGCCTGGATACCGCCGCCGCGATACAGGAATTGCCGCAACCACCGCTGGTGGTGTTCTGCACCGCTTATGACGAACACGCGCTGCAGGCCTTCGCCGTGAAAGCCATCGACTATCTGCTGAAGCCGGTGCGCAAAGAAGACCTATGCCGCGCGTTGCAGCGTGCCAGCGAATGGCTGGCGCAGAATGGTGTGCAGGCGGATAGCGAAGCCACCGCGACCGCCGCCCGTCCCGCCGGCAGCCGCACCCATCTGAGCGCGCGGACGCACAATGGCCTGCAGCTGATTCCGCTGGAGGAAGTGTTTTATTTCTACGCCGATCAGAAATACGTCAACGTCCATCACGAAGGCGGTGAAACCCTGATCGACGATTCCCTGCGTCAGCTCGAAGACGAATTCCCCGGCCTGTTTGTGCGCGTACACCGCAGCGCACTGGTCGCACTTAACCGCATCGAACGCCTTGAAGCCCTGAACAGCGGCGGTCACAAGGTGTATTTGCGCGGCCTGGCTGACGGCGTTCCGGTCAGTCGCCGGCATCTGCCGGATGTGCGGCGGGTGATGAAGGAGCTGTAGAGGCTTAAGTTTTAGCCGCTGATCCCGCTGTGTTAAGCTGCGCCAACTTTTGCTGAGCAGTTAGTTAATCTTCTCACCGGATAGCTGACCCCCATCTATTTATGGAATACCGATGCAAGCAATCATTAAACTTTTGCGGCCTCATCAATATATAAAAAATGGCTTTGTTCTGGTTGGACCTTTATTCGCCCACCAGTGGGATATTCCGACACTCAGCAGCGCATTATTGGCGTTTGTCGCCTTCTGTTTTATGGCCAGTGCCGTGTACGTGCTCAATGATCTGATGGATATCGAGGCTGACCGTGCGCACCCGGTTAAACGCAGCCGGCCATTACCAAGCGGAAAAGTGTCGCCTGCAATGGCTAAGGGCCTGTTTGTATTACTGGTTGCCAGTTCTCTGGTAACGGCTGCCTTCGTCAGTTTGGAAGCACAGTGTTTCACCGCGATTTATCTGCTGCTTAATGTGCTCTATTCATGGCGCCTGAAGCACGTTGTTATTCTCGATGTTTTCATTATTTCTGCGGGTTTTATGTTGCGGATTCTGGCCGGTACTCTGGGTCTTGGGATTACTCCTTCAGCCTGGCTATTGCTCTGCGGCTTGATGGTCACGCTGTTTCTCGGTTTTGCCAAGCGCCGCGCAGAGTTACTGATGCTGGAGAACAGTGGCGCCGATGGTAATCAGACCCGCCGGGTGCTGGATGACTACAGTCCGGCGATGCTGGAGCAGTTTATCGCGGTGACGGCTGCCTGCACGGTACTGTCCTACGGACTTTATACGGTGTCTCCGCAGACAACGGCACTGCATGGCAGTGACAGTCTGATCTGGACTCTGCCTTTTGTTATTTATGGCATTTTCCGTTATCTGTTCCTGCTGCATCATCAGGCCAAAGGAACGGACACGGCAAAAGATCTGCTGACGGACGGACATTTGCTCCTGACCGTGTTTTCCTGGATTGGCGTTACTTTGTGGGTGTTGTCGTGACCGCGGGTTACTTTGCCGGATGGCGTTTCCGCGCATTAATTATCTCAGTGGTTGTGGCTGTTGGTGGCTATCTTGTTATCTCACTGTATTCGGGATGGCAGGATGTTGTGGAGGCTTTCTGGAAAATCGGCCTTCCCGGAACCCTGATCGCGCTGGCACTGTCCCTGTTGAATTACGGCCTGCGTTTTATCCGCTGGCAAATGTATCTTGAATCCATGGGGCATAAGGTTGCCTGGCGCCCCAGTCTGCGTATTTATCTCAGTGGCTTTGCTTTAACCACCACTCCTGGCAAGGCCGGAGAAGCTTTTCGTGGCGTTTTGCTCAAGCAGCGCGGAGTGCCGCTGCCTGCAACGCTGGCAGCTTTTGTCAGTGAGCGGTTGTCTGATCTTATTGCCATTGTGCTGCTGACTTTGCTGGGACTGAGTCAGTACCCCCAGGCTCAGAATCTTGTGCTGATTGGCATTGTCGCAATTCTCGCCATGCTTGTGGCCCTGTCCAGCCGTCGTTTTCATTCTCTGTTGCTGAAGCGCAGCGAAACCTATAGCGGACGCTTTGAGGGTGCATTCAGGGCCGGTGTCGCTTTGCTTAAAGATGCGCACAACTGTCATTCGCCATGGCTGTTATGTATTGCAACCCTGTTGAGTGTTGTAGCCTGGGGAGGCGAAGCTCTGGCCTTTTACTGGGTATTGCAATGGTTAGGCAGTGATATATCGCTGTCGTTTGCCGTCTTTATTTATGCATTGTCGGTTCTTGCCGGTGCCATCAGTTTTCTGCCTGGCGGTTTGGGGAGCGCGGAAGCCGTGATGATTTCCTTACTGGTACTTAAGGGTATGACGATGCCGGTAGCGATTGCTGCGACGGTGTTTATTCGTCTGGCAACATTATGGTTTGCCGTATTTATCGGTCTTGTTGCCCTGATCCGCAGTCGTCATGGCGAAGCTCTCCCGGATGAGAATAACGGGGAAGTGTTATGACCGGGCAATCATGGAACCGTATCCCCAGTATCCAGCCACAACAGCGACTCTGGTTGTCTTCTCGATCTGAGCTTGCGGCGGTTCTGAGTGATCAGTCTGGTGCTGCACTTGCCTACGGTAATGGTCGCAGTTATGGCGATGTTTGCCTGACGGAGGGCTCGCAGCTGATGTGCAGGGGGCTGGATCGTTTTATCCGGTTTGACAGGCAAAATGGTGTCTTATGTTGCGAAGCCGGGGTGACTCTGGCCGAGGTTCTGGCGCTTACCGCACCGCAGGGATGGTTTTTACCCAGTACCCCCGGTACCCGTTACGCAACAGTCGGTGGTGCACTGGCTAACGATGTACATGGCAAAAACCACCATGTAGAAGGTAGCTTCGGCCACCATGTCAGGGCTTTTGAGCTTGTTCGCTCGGATGGCAGCAGACTGGAGTGCCGCCCTGATCAAAACGAAGCCTTCTTTGCTGCTACGATCGGAGGTCTGGGCCTTACCGGTCTGATCAGCTGGGTTGAATTACAGCTGATGCCTATCCGTAATGAATGGATGTGGGCGGAATCGGTCCGCTTCCGTAATCTGGACGAGTTCTGGGAGCTTAATGCGGCTGCCGAAGCTAATAGTCCTTATGCGGTCGCCTGGATTGATTGCCTGTCGAAGGGTAATAGTCAGGGACGTGGGATTCTTTTAACCGCCGATCACGCCGGAATGCGTACGGATCTCCCTGTCTTTCGTGAGAAAACCAAAAGAGTGCCTTTCGATCCACCACTTTCTCTCGTTAACCGCCTGAGTCTTACCGCTTTTAATGCTTTGTATTACCGCCAGCCAACCAAGCCTCAGGGCGGGCTGATGCATTATGTGCCTTATTTTTATCCGCTTGATGCAATTGGTGACTGGAACCGGATATATGGCCGGCGTGGTTTTTATCAGTATCAGTGCGTTATTCCGCCAGAGGCTTCTGCGACTGCAATCGCGGAGTTACTGAATGCAATTGCACGCAGCGGGCAAGGATCATTTCTGGCGGTGCTGAAAACCTTTGGCGACCGGCCGGCAGCAGGCATGCTGTCCTTTCCGCGTCCGGGAGCAACACTAGCACTGGACTTCCCCGATAAAGGTGAGCGGACATTGCGTCTGTTTACCGAACTGGATGCCATTGTGACCTCTGCTGGTGGTGCTTTATATCCGGCAAAGGATGCGCGTATGCCTGCGTCATTGTTCCGCTCGGGATTTCCGCAATGGGAGCGGTTTTCAGAATATATCGATCCGGCTTTTTCATCTCATTTCTGGCAACGGGTTACGTTATGAACCGACTAAAACGCGTCCTGATTCTTGGGGCAACTTCGGCAATTGCCGAACAGACAGCACGGCAATTAACTGCTCAGGGAGCTTCTCTCTATTGCATTGGCCGTAACGAACAGAAACTGCAGGCGATACTGGCCGATCTTCAGGTTCGCTGTGGCGGTGATCAGAAGGTTGCAGGTATCAGCTCTGATCTGACAGACAGCAGTGGACATGAAAACCTAATCGCTGAAGCTGAGCGGGAGTTAGGAGGGCTGGATGCTGTACTTATTGCTCATGGCAGCTTGCCGGATCAGGCGGCGTGCGAGCAATCAGTCGCTCTTACGCTGCAGGAAATTGAGTTAAACGCTCTGAGTGTTATCAGCCTGCTTACCATTTTGGCAAATCGTTTCGAAAAGCAGCAGCAGGGTGTTCTGGCGGTAATCAGCTCGGTTGCCGGTGACCGGGGACGACAGAGTAATTATGTTTATGGTGCGGCGAAAGGCATGGTGACTCTGTTTATGCAGGGTTTGCGTAATCGCCTGTCTAAAAGCGGTGTCAGTGTGGTGACCATCAAACCAGGTTTTGTTGATACCCCGATGACGGCCGGCTTTGATAAAGGCGGCCCGCTCTGGGCTAAGCCGGAAACCATCGCCAGAGGGATTATTAAAAGTATGCAGAAGGGCAAGGATGAAGTTTATCTGCCCTGGTTCTGGGCTGGCATTATGCTCATCATTCGTAGCATTCCCGAACGTATTTTTAAACGGCTTTCCCTGTAATGAATAACACGCCAGTTGCGTTTTTTGACTTTGACGGGACCCTGACCCGTCGTGACACAATGCTGCCTTTCCTGCGTCAGTACGTGGGTAACTGGCGGTTTTTCTCTGATTTGTTGCTGCTCAGTCCGGTATTACTGGGTTATGTGGCGAAACTTATTCCGAATGATGTGGCGAAGCAGAAGGTTCTTAGACGCTATCTTGCTGAGCATCGTCAGGATGCTTTATATGCCGAGGGTTGTTCCTTTGCCAGGACGGGTATTCCGGCACTGCTGCGTCCGGAAGGAATGGAAAAGCTTGCATGGCATCAGGGGCAGGGACATGAATGCGTATTGGTCAGTGCATCGCTGGATATTTACCTGCGCGCGTGGACTGATTCTCAGGGAATGGGGCTTCTTTGCTCGAAACTGGCAGTAGATGCTGAGGGGTGCGTATCAGGCCGACTGGATGGAAATAACTGTTATGGGCCGGAAAAAGTAGTCCAGGTTAAAAACTGGCTGAATGGACGTACGCCGGAGCGTATTTATGCATACGGTGATACCAGTGGTGATTTGCCTTTACTGAACTTCGCTGATGAAGGTTGGTTATGGCGTGGCAAGGCGTTTATTCGCATTAAGTAGAATTCGCGGAGAAAAAAGGAAGATGAAAGCATTGGCAAAATTGCTGCCGCACCAGCATGACAAGACGCTTTTTTATTGGGCAATGCTGGCGTCTTTTATCATTGTCGCATTGCGGATTTTTGTCGCCGATTATCAGATTGATTGGGATGAGGAGCTGTATTTCCAGATTGCCAAAGGCTGGTCTGATGGTCTGGTTCCGTACCGGGATATTTTCGATCATAAGCCTCCGCTGCTATACGTTTATTATTCTCTGTTTTCCGGCTTTGGCAGCTCATTTGCTTTGCTGCGTATTCTGCAGGCGCTGCTGCTGCTTTATGCCCTGATGTACACTTGGAATCATTTTCGCGAACGTCTGAGTATCCTGTTTGTACCGGTTATGCTTGCTCTTTTTTCTGCCAAGGGACTGACCGGAACGAATTCAGAACTCATTTATATCCCCTTCATCCTGTTTGCATTTGTTTTCCTGTTACGTGGCCAATGGCTGGCTGCTTCTCTGGCTGCTGCGCTGGTTGTGGGAGTCAAATATACAGCTGCACTGGACATTCTCGGTGTTGCAGTCACCGTCTGGTTGATGCAGAAACGCTGGCAGCCGGTGCTGCTGTTTGCCGTTGTGTCTGCTTCCGTTTTTCTGCTTGTACATGCATTGCTGTACATGTACTTCAATGGTTATGGTGTTGATGTCCTGTACGAGACGATTCTGCGTAACCTGCAGCACTCGGGGGGGGAGCGGAATCTGCTGAAAGTACCGTCTAAATTCTGGACGCTGTTAGTCGTGCTTATCCTGCTCTGTGGGGTGCGCATGAAAGAAGGTAGGCCGGATATTGATGTTCGTTTTACCGCCGGCTTGTTGATATGGGCAGTGTTGTCTTTTGTGCAGTCGCAGATAACCGGGCGGGGGTATTACCATTACTTCATACCGATCTTTATTCCGCTATGTCTGCTGACTTTCAGTTTTATACATGACTTGTCTGTAACCAAGACGCGTGTCATCGGATACAGCGTCTGCATCGGGGTTATGTTGTATGCCTTATCGCTTGGCAATATGTATTATCAGAAGCACCAGTCTGATTCGTCCAGACTTTCAGCTGCCTGTGAGCTGGACACTTTTCACTACGATGGCAAAAGCCTGTTCGTATATCGCTTATGTGACGTTCAGCCGCTGAAGTACATGTTTCCGCAGTTCTATAAATCGGAGCATTTTGAAAAGGTCTCCGGTTCCGGAGGATTACAGTGGTTGAATACGGTCGAGCGTCCCGTTGTATCTGATGATGGTAAAACCGTGCAGATTTTCCCTGATGGTCTGCGGTTTGCTGAGCACTATAAGGAACAGATTGCAGCAGAAACCCTGACATCAGGTAGATAGATAACAAGGGGCTGCTTTGTGTCATTGGGCAGACTGCCACCCGCTGGTATGATGCGGCATTACTTTCTGAATTCATTGTCAGGCCCGGCCTGACCCGCGTTAAGGAATGTCATGTCTGCCGTAACCACGCTCCGCATTGCTACCCGTAAAAGCCCGCTTGCCATGTGGCAGGCCGAACATATCAAGGCCCGTCTGGAAGCGCTGCATCCGGGGCTGGTGGTTGAGCTGGTGACCTTTACCACTCAGGGCGACAAAATCCTCGATGTGCCGCTGGCCAAAATCGGCGGCAAGGGCCTGTTCGTGAAAGAACTCGAAGTTGCGATGCTCGACGGCCGTGCCGATATCGCTGTGCACTCGATGAAAGACGTGCCGATGGAATTTCCCGAAGGTCTGGAGCTGGGCATTATCTGCGAGCGCGAAAACCCGCACGATGCCTTTGTTTCTAACCACTACAAAACCATCGATGAACTGCCGCAGGGCGCGGTGGTCGGTACGTCCAGCCTGCGCCGTCAGTGTCAGATTCAGCAGCAGCGTCCGGATCTGATTATCAAAAGCCTGCGCGGTAACGTGCAGACCCGTCTGAGCAAGCTCGATGCCGGTGAGTTCGATGCCATCATCCTCGCCGCCGCGGGTCTGCTGCGTATGGAAATGCACGACCGCATTGCCTCCTTTATTCCTGCCGAACAATCGCTGCCAGCTGGTGGCCAGGGTGCCCTGGGCATCGAATGGCGGGCCAATGACAGCGCCATCCATGAGCTGTTAAAACCTCTGCACGATGATAAAACCGCCGCCTGTGTGCTGGCCGAGCGCGCCCTTAATCGTCGCCTGCAGGGTGGCTGTCAGGTGCCGATTGCCGCTTACGCCGAGCTGGATGGAAATGCGCTCAGCCTGCGCGGACTGGTCGGCAGTGTGGATGGCAAAACCATGCTGCGTACGGCGCAGAGCGGACTGGCCGCAGATGCCGAAGCCATGGGAATTGCGGCGGCTGAAGACCTGTTAGCTCAGGGCGCCGGTGCTATCCTGTCCGCCGTTTACGGCCATGACGTGAAGTAATGACCGTGGCCGCTGCTGTCCCCATCGTTGTTACCCGCCCGGACGGTCAGGCGGGTGGGCTGATCGCTGAGCTGAGTGCCCGCGGTTTTCCGGTACGCCACCATCCGCTGATTAACATAGTGCCGCTGGCCGACGACGAACAGGCGGTGGCCAGTGGTTTGCGCCAGCGTATTCTGGATATTGACCACTACACCGCGGTGATCGCCATCAGTATGAATGCCGCTGCTATTGGTCTGGATTGGCTCGACCGTTATTGGCCGCAGCCGCCACTGGGTATACATTGGTGTGCGGTTGGGCCAAGTACCGCCGAAGTACTGCAGCGGGAAGGTTTCAGTGTGCATTCACCCGTGACAACCTACGACAGCGAAGGCCTGCTGGAGCTGCCGGTGATGCAGAGCGATGTGATTGCTGGCCGTAAAGTGTTGCTCTGGCGTGGTGTCGGCGGGCGCGAAAAACTGGCGTCAGAGCTGACTGCCCGTGGTGCCGAAGTCGATTACGCGGAGCTGTATGAGCGCCGTGAAATCGCCTGGAGCGCACAGCAATGGGCCGACACGCTGGCCGGTGAGCCGGTGCTGCTGCTGAGCAGCAATCAGGCGCTGGATATTGTTGAGCAACAGGTGCCCGATCTGGCTCAGCGCGTCAGTGCCATTATGTTGCCCGGTGAACGTCTTGCCGATCTGGCCCGCAGCCGCGGTTACCGCGAAGTGCTGGTGGCTGCCAGTGCCCGTGATGAAGATATGCTGGCTTGCCTGCAGCAGTGGCAAGTGTCAGCGCAGTAATTAAAAGGGCGTCAGGGCAACCGTCCGGCAGACAATAAAAACATTAACCATTGATACAGCAAAGGATTCCGACAGTGACCACAGAACAGAAGGGAACGGATAATCAGTCTGCCGCAGACGCCCCGGTTGCCAAGCCAGTAAAGGCCAGAGCCGCGAAGGAAAAGGCTCCTGCCAGCAGCGCGCAGCGCAATGGTCCGCACCCTCTGTCATGGATCAATCTGGTACTGATGCTGGGTCTGTTTGCCCTTGCCGCCTATGCCGGCTGGCTGAGCTGGGCGCAGCAGCAGAATACTGCCGCAGAGCTGGCAGTACTGCGTGACCGGGTGGATCAGGCGCAGAACAACGCGGCAGCTCTGAGCGCCAAAGAAGCCGAACTGCTGGCGCAGGCCAAAGCCCTGAATGAACAGTCGGCACAGCTGCAGGAACAGGTTGCACATAATACCGACCGTCTGGGTAAGCTGCCGGGCGCTGAGCGTCAGGACTGGCTGCTGGCGGAAGCCGAATATCTGCTGCGTATGGCCAATCAGCGCTTACAGCTTGAGCGTGACTGGGATGGTGCGCTGAGCATGTTGCAGGCGGCCGACAATGTCCTGACCGAAACCCGTAATCCACGTCTTAGCCCGGTACGCGCCACGCTGGCAAAAGAAATGCTGGCGCTGCGTACGGCACCGGCCATCGACCTGACCGGCGCCGTACTGCGGGTGCAGGCGCTGCAGGAACAGATTACTCAGCTGCCGTGGATTCCTGACCGCCTGATTGCCGATCAGCCTGTTGCAGAAACGGCCTCTGCAGCCGATGAATCTGCCAACACTACAGACAGCGCGACTGACAAATGGTGGCAGGGAATCACCAGCACGCTGCAGGGCGTTATCCGTATCCGTGAACGCAGTGCACCGGTAGCGGCGCCACTGACGCCGGATCAGCAGTATTACCTGCAGCAGAATATGCACCTGATGCTGGAGCAGGCGCAGGTAGCACTTCTGCGTCAGCAGGCTGACCTGTACCAGCACAGCCTTAAGCGTGTTGCCGGTTGGCTGCAGGATTACCTGATTATCGATGATGAACGTACCCGTGCCGCTCATGCTGCGCTGAAGGAGTTGCAGCAGTGGAACGTTGCCCCGGCGTTGCCGGATATCAGCCGCTCGCTGCAGCAACTGCAGAGCCTGGTTGAACAGCAGCGCCGTGGTACGGTAATGCCTGCAGCGGAGGATGCGGCATGAGGGTATGGCTGCTGTTGCTGATTATTACACTGGGGCTGGGCCTGATGATCGGCACCCTGGTAAGAATGGACACCGGCTATGTCTTGCTCAGCTGGAATAATTACACGCTGGAAACCAATATCTGGGTTTATATTGGCCTGACGCTGCTGGCCATGATCGCGATGTACGCCCTGCTGCGCTTCAGCCTGTTGTTGCTGGGCAGCGACTGGCGTTTTAACGAATGGCGCCGCCAGCGCCGTAACCAGCGTGCCCGCCGGCAGACCACTCGCGGCCTGCTGAGTCTGGCGCAGGGTCAGTGGCGCCGTGCAGAACGCTTGCTGACCCTGAGCGCCGACGATTCAGATACGCCGTTAATCAACTATCTGGCCGCTGCCCGCGCGGCTTACGAGCAGGGCAAAATGGAAGCCGCCGATGAATGGCTGAAAGCCGCCAGTCAGAGCACCAAAGGCGCCGAGCTGGCCGTTGGCCTGACCCAGGCTGAGCTGCTGAATTCGCGCGGCCAGAAAGAACAGGCGCTGGCGGTGCTGTTACGCCTGCGTCAGAAACATCCGAAACATGCTTATCTGCTGAAACTGCTGGTCAAAACCTATCTCGACCTGCAGGACTGGGTGGCGCTGCATGAGCTGCTGCCGCTGCTGCGCAAAGCCACCAAAATTCCGGCCGACAAGATCAAAGAGTTGGAAGAGAACGTTCATCTGCAATTGCTGGAACGGGCGGTGCGCGGCCATAGCCAGCGTCCGGGGCAGGGCGTGGCGGAGCTGAAGCGCCTGTATCACGATATCCCCCGCCAGCTGCGTTATTCGCTGCCGATCACCCGTCGCTATATTGAGCTGCTGATCGAACAGAACGAAGAAACGCTGGCCGAGCATGAGCTGCGCAATGCACTGAAATACGTCTGGCACGATGAGCTGATCAGCCTGTACGGCACGCTGAAAGGCGAAGACGCCAGCCGCCAGCTGTTGTTTGCTGAGCAGCAGTTGCAGGAGCGGCCGAACGATCCGCAATTGCTGCTGATTCTGGGTCGTCTGGCATTGCGCCTTAATGACCTCGACAAGGCACAGGAATACCTGCAGACCGGTCTGCGTATTAAAGGCCTGCCGGAGTTGCATGCGGAAATGGGTAAGGTGTTGCTGGCCGAAGGGAATGAGTCCCGCGCCTGTGAGCACTTTCAGCTGGCGCTGCGTTAACACAGGTCGGAGAGGTTTCTGCTGTAGGAACCGTTTTGTGCAGGAACGGTTTTGTGCAGGAACGGTTTTTTGTAGGAGTGACTTTCAGTCACGATCACAGCCATCGCGGTAAAATCCCGCTCCCACAACAGACCGTCGCTCTTGCAGTCTCGCGGGCAGTGCCCGCCCTACATGCGGCGCTGATTGTATAAGTGCCGTCATATCGGGGGGCATCAGTCCGGTAGGAGCGGGCCATGCCCGCGATCAACAGGAATATCGCCCGTTATTCCAGCGCCAGGGCGCGGCCTGCTGCACGACGCTCGGCATGCCACTCGCTCAGGCTTTGCGCAACTTCATTGCCCGGCAGATGAGCCAGAATCTCAAAGAAATCCTCATGCAGATGGCTCTGCAGAATCTCGTTGCGCGGACGGCTGCGAACCACATAGACGCTCTGTACGTTCTGATGATCAAAGGCACGCCATTCCTGTTCGTCTTTCAGGCTGCTGTAGCGATGGCCTTCCAGCGCCTTGATCAGCTTGCCGGTGTTCACTGAGCCTGCACGTTCGGCGGCATCCTTAAACTGATAAACGATGTTGTATGCGGATGCCGCAGAGCTGGACGGATAAGCGCCGTATTTTTTCACAAAAGCCTCAACAAAGGCTTTGCCGCGAGGGAAGTCGTAGCGGTAAGGCACCTGCCAGCACCAGGGCACCGCACCGATAACGCCTTCCATAATGCCGGAGCCGGCGGACTTGGCCATACCCAGAGTCAGGTTGGGTACGATGATGGTCATTTTGTCTTTCAGTCCCATCTGCTGTGCTGCATGCAGCGCCAGCGCCATATCATCACCAAACTGCACCAGCATCAGCACATCGGCGCCAGAGTCGCGCGCCGCTTCCAGTGCGGTACGCATATCGCTGTCGCGCGGACGCGGATAAGTAACGCGTACGCCCGGATGAGCACTGGTGTCGGTGGTTTTGGTAAAGGTGCGCAGTGATTCTTCGGTCGACCAGCCCCAGCTGTAATCAGCCGTCAGATAAAACAGTTTCTTGCCCTGCAGGCTGTCATTCAGATAAGACGCCAGCGCCTTGGCCGCCATGTGCGCATTATAAGTTTCGCGGAACATGTGTTTATGCCCTTCGGCACCGGTGGTTTCGTTGGCATAAGTCAGGGTACCGAAATACAGAAGATCGTGTTTGGCGGCTTGCTTACCGGCGGCGATGGCTACCGCGCTGGATGAACCGCCAAACAGCATGGCGACGTTCTGGGCGGCGAGGGCATCGACGTTTTCGACGGCTTTATCGGGTTTGGAAGCAGAGTTGGCGGTCAGCAGCTCGACCGGACGCCCCAGAATACCTTTACCGGCATTGATCTCTTCGATGGCCAGCAGGGCCCCGCGTGCCTGAGCCAGCCCCTGTTCTTTGTAGCGTCCGCTGGAAGGATAGTTGAGACCAAGTTTGATGCTTTCCCCGGCGGGGGCGGCCTGAATAGCCTGCGGCATGGCAAATGGCAGTGCCAGCAGCAGGCAGATGGTGGTGCGGATGAATGCAGCGGGCATAGGGCTCTCTCCTGAAAGTCAGCCCGCTATCATCCTCCCGCATGGCACAAATGACTTTTATCTATTCGTCGGATAGACAAAGGTCGGTGGCAAATTGTGCCACTCGGGCCAGTTTTCAGATCAGGCGACGTCTTTATGCCAATGCACGTCCATCTGCGGGAACGGAATCTCAATGCCTTCGGCGTCAAAACGCAGCTTGATGCTTTCGGTCAGCTGGAAGCGCACATCCCAGTAGTCCTCGGCTTTTACCCAGGGGCGCACGATAAAGTTCACCGAAGAGTCGGCCAGCTCGGAGACGGCGATTTTATAAGCCGGATCTTTCAGCACTTTGTCGTGGTCTTTGACCAGTTCTTCCAGAATGCTTTTCGCTTTCAGCAGGTCGGAGCCATAGCTGATACCGATCACCATATCGATACGGCGTGTCGCTTCTTCGGAGTAGTTCACCATGGTGTTGCCGAACACATTGCCGTTTGGCACGGTGACGACTTTGTTATCCGGAGTTTTCAGGCGGGTGCTGAAAATGGTGATTTTATCCACCGAGCCAGCCACACCACCTACTTCAACATAATCACCCAGCTTGAACGGCCGGAACACGATCAGCATGACGCCGGCCGCAAAGTGCGACAGCGAATCTTTCAGCGCCAGACCAACGGCCAGACCGGCGGCACCGAGCAGGGCAACCAGCGAGGTGGTGTCGAGCCCGAGTTGTGACAGGGCAAAGACAATAACCAGCAGCACCAGTGTGCTGTTCATCACCGTGGCCAGAAAGCTGACCAGAATCGGATCGAGGCGGGCGCGCTCAAGCCCTTTGGTCGTGGCGCGGGTAACAAAACCGGCCAGCATGCGGCCGATAATAAAAATCAGCAGCGCCAGTACGATCTGCGTACCCCAGGGCAGAATATAGGTTTCCCACAATTGCTGCGGATTAACGGTGAAGGTCCAGTTCATAGAAGCTCCTGGTTGTCAGGTAAAAATAAAAACGTCAGTCGCGCGGTGCATAGGCAAAGACATCGGAGTGCATATTGCCACGGGTCAGACCCAGCGGTGCCAGCTGATCGAGGGTGCCGTACACCATATTCGGTGAGCCGCAGGCGAACATCTGTACCTGGCTCAGATCGGCAAAGTCTTCGTGAATCACCTGATAAATCCAGCCGGCGCGGCCATGCCAGCCTTCGCTGTGCTGTTCGATAATCGGGTGGTAATGAAAGTTCGCATGCTGTTGTGCCCACTGCAGGGGCAGATCGGCCAGATAAAAACCGGCACTGTTGCGGTTGGACCAGTAGAGGTGAATTTCCTGCTGTGGGTTCAGCGCCAGCGCGCCTTCGATCAGGGCTTTGATCTGTGAGAAACCACTGCCGGCCGCCACCATCACCAGTGGCTGATCTTTGTGCTGCTGAATAAAGAGTTTGCTGATAAAGCAATCGCCCGCCGGCAGTGTGACGCGTGCTACGACGGCGTCGCGCAGGAAGTTAATAATGCGCAGGGCGTTGTCGCTGCTGTTAGCGATGTGCAGTTCTATCTTACGCGGGTCGGTGTTGTTCATGCTGCCCGGTGCACAGGCGATGGAGAACGGCACCTGCTCTTCGTTACCCTGTTCGTCGCGCACGTGCAGCAGCAGGTACTGGCCGGGCCAGAAATCGGCGCTCTTGCCGGCCGGGGTAAGTAATTCTATGCGCCAGATATCATCGCCCAGTAGTTCCACGGCAGGAATCTGACAGGCCAGGCTGACCTGTGGCTTGTGATTGGGGGCGTAAACATCGGCCATATATATCTCAACATCGGTCTGGGGTTGGGCGACGCAGCATAATACCTGATTGTCTTGCTCAAGTATGGTCTGACCCAGAGAGTTGCGAAAGCTGAACGCTCCGGCAAGCCTTTCCCCCTGACAGATCTGGCAGATCGCGTTTTCGCAGCTGACCGGCACGATCACGCCCTGCTGCAGCGCGGCCTCGGCGATGGTCTGATCCGGGGCACAGCGGATGCGCGCCCCGGATGGCCGGAAGGTGACGGTATAGAGCGTCATAACCCCAGCTGATCCCAGATTTCGTCGACCTTATTTTTCACGTCCTGATCCATCACGATTGGCGTGCCCCATTCACGGCTGGTTTCACCCGGCCATTTGTTGGTGGCATCCAGACCCATCTTCGAGCCCAGGCCCGATACCGGTGAGGCAAAGTCGAGGTAATCAATCGGCGTGTTTTCAATCAAAGTGGTATCGCGCGCCGGGTCCATACGGGTGGTGATGGCCCAGATCACGTCTTCCCAGTTGCGGGTGTTCACGTCGTCGTCCACCACAATCACAAACTTGGTGTACATAAACTGGCGCAGGAAAGACCACACGCCCATCATCACGCGCTTGGCATGACCCGGGTATTGTTTCTTCATGCTCACCACCGCCATGCGGTAGGAGCAGCCTTCCGGCGGCAGATAGAAATCGACGATTTCCGGAAACTGCTTCTGCAGAATCGGCACAAAGACTTCGTTCAGCGCCACTCCGAGAATGGCCGGCTCATCCGGCGGGCGGCCGGTGTAGGTGCTGTGGTAAATAGGGTCTTTGCGGTGGGTAATGCGCTCGACGGTAAATACCGGGAACTCATCGACCTCGTTGTAATAGCCGGTGTGGTCACCGAATGGCCCTTCAGGCGCCATCTCGCCCGGATGAATCACCCCTTCAAGCACGATTTCAGCCGAGGCCGGCACCAGCAGATCGTTGCCGATGCTTTTTACCAGCTCGGTCTTGCTGTCGCGCAGCAGGCCGGCAAAGGCATATTCGCTCAGGGTATCCGGCACCGGCGTGACTGCACCGAGAATGGTGGCCGGGTCGGCGCCCAGCGCGACAGTCACCGGGAAAGGTTCGCCCGGATGGGCCTTCTGCCACTCAAGAAAATCCAGCGCGCCGCCGCGATGGCTGAGCCAGCGCATAATCACTTTGTTTTTAGCGATCACCTGCTGACGATAAATACCTAAATTGTGACGTTCTTTATGCGGCCCTTTGGTAATCACCAGTGGCCAGGTAATTAACGGACCGGCGTCGCCGGGCCAGCAGTGCTGTACCGGAATCTTGCTCAGATCTACGTCATCACCTTCGAGCACCACATCCTGACAGGGCGCCTTGCGCACTTCTTTCGGCCCCATCGACAGCACTTTTTTGAAGATCGGCAGTTTTTCCCAGGCGTCTTTCATGCCCTTGGGTGGCTCAGGTTCTTTTAAGAACGCCAGCAGCTGACCGATATCACGCAGCGCTTCCACCGACTCTTCACCCATGCCCAGCGCCACCCGTTTCGGGGTACCGAACAGGTTGGCCAGAACCGGCATGTCATAACCCTTGGGATTTTCAAACAGCAGCGCCGGACCACCGGCACGCAGCACACGGTCGGCGATTTCGGTCATTTCCAGATGCGGATCAACCGGATAACGGATGCGTTTCAGTTCGCCACGTTTTTCCAGCGATTTAATAAAGTCGCGCAGGTCGGTGTATTTCACAGGCACTTCCACAGGCTTTTCAACTGCCGGCATCATACCAGAGCTTCCCAATACGTGGGCTGCAAAGCGTTTTAATGGTGTTGTCGATCTCACGAAGGAGCCATCATTCACTGCACTCGACGTCTTGTCCAAAGTACTCTGCTGCACTCACGGGAAGCTGTGCAGAATTATTCAGAGGTGCCGCAGATATGACCTGACCGCCCGGCTCCTTTATAATCGCCGGCCAAAACCGCAGGGGGTTTTTTATGCAGGCAAAAAATACACTGGCAGCGGCTGCCGTCGCAGGCTTCAGCGGTGTCGCACTGGGCGCGTTCGGAGCGCATGGTCTGAAGGGCGTACTGAGCGCTGATATGCTGACGGTGTACCAGACCGCGGTGCAGTATCACCTGATTCATGCTGTGGTTCTGCTGGCCTTATCGCTGTGGCTGCAGGTGCAGCCATCGCGCTGGCTGAGCTGGTCGGCGCGGCTGATGTTGCTGGGTCTGATTCTGTTCAGCGGCAGTCTGTATCTGCTGGCGCTGAGCGGTGTGCGGCCGCTGGGCATGATCACACCGCTGGGCGGCGTCAGCTGGTTGCTGGGCTGGTCGGCGTTGCTGGTGGCTGCCGTTAAGCTGAAAATCCCTTCACACTCTTTGTAATTATTCAGGCAGGTTATCGTGAGCGAACATGATGAAAATCCGGCAGCTGCGGCTGCGGAAGGCGACAAACCGGTTTACCGCCGCGGTATCAAAAGCTTTGTTATCCGTGCCGGGCGTTTAACCAAAGGTCAGGAAGGCGCTCTCGAACGGCAGTGGCCGGTGATGGGTCTCGAACTGGCGCAGGGTGCGATTAATCCGGTTGAGGTGTTTGGCCGTGACGGCCACGTGGTGTTGGAAATCGGCTATGGCATGGGCCAGTCGCTGGTGCAGATGGCCGCCGCCGCGCCGGAAAAAGATTTTATCGGTGTGGAAGTGCATCTGCCGGGTGTTGGTTCGCTGCTGTATCTGGCGGAAGAAGCCGGCATCACTAACCTGCGCAGCTATAAAGAAGATGCAATCGAAGTGCTGAAGCTGCTGCCGGATAACAGCATCGATACCGTGCAGCTGTTTTTCCCTGACCCGTGGCACAAGAAAAAGCACCATAAGCGCCGCATTGTGCAGGCTGAGTTTGCCCAGACCATCCGCCGTATTTTAAAGCCGGGTGGCGTATTCCATATGGCGACCGACTGGGAACCCTATATGGAGCATATGCTGGAAGTAATGGATGTAGCCGAAGGTTATGAAAACGTTGCCGGTAAGGGCAATTGCGTGCCGCGTCCGGAGCACCGCCCGCTGACCAAGTTTGAAAACCGTGGTGAGAAGCTGGGGCATGGGGTGTGGGATATGATGTTCAGAAAAACAGACTGACGTCGGACGTCCGACGACACCGACATCCGACTTTAAATAAGGAAACAAATCATGCAGAAGAAAGATAAAGAAAAAGTATTTGGTGGTGAGTGGTCAGAAGCGCAGCTGCGTGAATTTCTGAGCGCCAACAGCTATGACGGCAGCGATGCTGATTACGTTGCCGCCATCCGCGCTTACCGTCATATGGTGCCGGAAGTGTTTGCCGAATACGTGGAGCTGTTTAAAGCCGAAGGCCATAACCTGAATGCGAAAAATGCCGAAGGCGTAACCATTCTGCAAACCATCGCCAGCCACAGCAAAGGCGAAGAGTATGCTGCGGCACTGCGTGTGGCGGGTGCTGAATAAGCAATATAAGCTCAGCCTGGCTGCGGTACTTCCTGCAGTAACAGGCTGATGGCTTTGGTATTAAAGCCGGTATCGCTGACGCCGGTTTCCTGCTTCAGTCGCTCGATAATTTTCTGTTCGATGGCCAGCTGTTCTTCCGGTGGCAGCTGTTCAAACTCTTCCTCGGTCAGGCCCATTTCTTTCAGCACGGCGGCGCGCATTTTTTCGGCATCGCTCATTGCCATGTAGTCGCGGAATTCCTGTACGGCGCTTTTTTCTGAACTGGCTTCTGGTTCTGCTACGGATGCGGACGTTGCCGGTTTCTGTGCCGCAGCGGCAACAGGCGATGTGGCTGTTACTGCACGGACAGGTTCTGTCGCAGGCTGAGCCTGTTGTTGTGCGCGCAACAGATCGGCAAATACCGTATTGCTGTTTTTTTCCTTTTTTGTACCCGGGTTCTGACTGATGGCGGCAAATGCCTCCGTGCGGTTAATGTTCATACCCTGCCTCCTTTTCTGATGGTTATGTCAGAAAGCAGTATGTATGCCATGGCGCTGCAGGCTGCGGTCTTGCTCTGCACTGCGGCCTTAAAGGAAAAAAAGCGGCAGGGGCTGTCCGCCAGAGCGGTAGCAGGCCGCCGCTTTTGTGCAGATTTTCAGTTCGGTTTTTATCCCTGCAAATGACCAATGGCCTGATACAGCGCCAGTGGTTTCTGACTTTGCTGCTGTTGCTCGCGCATCTGTTTTAATTCTTCAATGGTGGCGCGCAGGGCTTTCAGTTTGTTGTCCATATCTTTGCTGCCGGCACCGACTTCGTCGCGCAGGTTAAGCGGGGTGGCCTGCACCGGGTCGGGAATATCGACATACACATGGGCATCTTTACCACTGGGTTTGCGCTGCTCTTCACTGTGGTAGCGGTTAATGGCATCGGCGGCCCACTGGCGCATATTCATGCGGCGCGGCTGCATATCATCGTAAAGGGGCGCATTCGGGCGGGGTGCATGACCCTGAATGGCGTTGTTGCCGGTGTTGTTGCCGGCGTTGCCGTTGTTATTACTGTGGGTGTTGTTGCTGTGGGTGTTGTTGCTGTGGGTGTTGTTGCTGAGGGTGTTGTTGCTGAGGGTGTTGTCGTGAGTGCCGTTACTGGCATGATGACCAGCGGCGGCTGTTCCCGGCAGGGGGCCTGCGGCCACCAGTTGTGCATCCTGATCGGGTTCAAAGTGCAGCTGTACCCGCGTCTGTTCATCGCGGCGGTTCAGCAGTTCGTTATCGAACTGAAAAAAACTCAGCGGCGACTGCAGATTAACTGTGCCCTGTTCGCTGCTCAGGGCGAGGTTGCCGCGGCTAATGGCGTATTGCGGCAGCTCAGGCGGAGTATTCAGATGCACTTCCTGCAGCAACAGCGCTTCGCCATTTTCATTCAGCGCAACACCGGAGCGGGCAATCACTCCGCGCACCTGGCCCGCGTCGTTTTTCAGCTCGTAATCGGACGCGGCAGAACCAAGAAAAAATGCGCCTAAACCGGCTTCCGCGGCGGAGCGCAGGGTTGGCCCTTCGTCATCAAATTCCATCAGGCTGAGCTGGCTGAAGATGGCATCGTTTTCGTCAATCCAGCCGTTGCCGTCGTCATCGTACTGCGCCAGATCGGCAAAGCCGTTGCCACTCTGCGGGCCGAACATTTCGCTGCCGTCATCAATAATGCCGTTGTTGTTTTTATCGAATACCAGATAACCGCTGCCGGCGGCGGTACGGGCGATGTTCTCATTCTGGCCATCGGCGTTCAGGTCAAAACTGAAGCTCTGGTCGGAAAGCTCGACCGCACCGCCGTTCAGATTAATCATTAACGGATCGATCAGGTTGAGCTGACCCTGAAACAGGTTGGTCTGCTCGGCGCGGGTATAACGGCTGAAATCCAGCGCCAGCATAAAATCAATCTGACGGCCGTCTTCGGTCTGTACCTGACCCAGCGCTTCAAAGACCAGCGACTCTTCGCGTTCAACCTGCAATACGCTCTGTACCTCGACCTGTATGCCAAGGCCAGCGCTGCCCGGCCGGGCATTCACAGCACTGACGACGACATTCAGCTGGGTGGTCTGCTCGGTCAGCTGTTGTGCCAGGTAGGCTGAAGACGATTGCTGCTGACGGCCATCGGCATGGGTCACACTGCTGCTGCGACTCACTGCCTGGCTGCTTTCGGTACGGGTGCTCAGCGACAGCTGAATGCCGGCACTGGCACTGCTGCCGCTGGCGGGATTGCTGCCGTCATGCTCGCCATCACCTGCCGGAACACTCACCGACATGCCCGTAAGGCGTGCGCTTAATAACAGATCTTTTTGCTGAGCACTGAGCTGAACCTGCGACTGAACAATCTTCATGGCCGTTTCCTTTTGGCGGGTTATGCACAGGATTTCGGCCGTGCTGTTGATAACATTAAGATGATTAACGTATTGATAAATAGCTGTTCATGAATTGTTGTTCTATAGCATATGGCTGCTGAAAATCTGCAGATTTCTAATGAAAACTTGGCTTGATCAGAGCTCATCGTTATTATCGTGAAAACAATAAATAACTAATGGAATAGATTGTGAAATACCTCTCCCTTGCTATCGTCTCTGTCTCATTACTGACCGCTTGTGGTGGCGCGGGTGATAGTTCTGATTCTTCCGGCGTAGAGCGCTTTAATCCGGCACCTTATATTGCAGCTTCAGAACAATTGAACGGTAGTGGTTACGCCGGAAGTTGGGTCGGTGTTGTGAATATTCGCCAGGAACGCACAGAAATGGTGAACGTCGAGATCAGTAATATTGCTGAATCAAGTCGTCTTGAAACCCTGATTATCCGTAACAGAAGCGCGGAGGCAGGTGGTGGTTGGGAAATGGCGAACTGCAATGGTGGTTTTGACCCTATGAATATCACCATTGGTAAGATTGTGACCGAACGCGAAAAAGCCGGACGCGAATTCTTAATTGAGACAACCCGTCACCTGACTTATAAAGCCAGTGGGTCCAGAACGGTGAGGTTTAGCTCCGCTTCCTACTATAAGGAAAACGTTACGATTGAACTGGATTTTTATAAAGTCAGTGATCGTACCGACAGCGTTGGCTCTGTTTCGCTTAACTGGTCAGATACCGAAGGTGACAGTACCTCTGCTATTCACTGTGCTTTTATTGAAAACAAAACCGGAGGGTATCGTACGGTGGCCCTGAGTCATGAAAACGATCTGCAACTTTATGTGGCCGAAGCCGTAATACCACCTTATCTGGAAGCCTATGTCGGACAGAATGGCCATGCCGGTGAAATTGTTAACAGTTTTACTCTGGGTGAACAGAGCGTTCAGTTCTCGCAAGAAGGCCCGGATGTCTGGCGTTATAACTACTCCGTGACTGCCAGTAATGGATTGGGTGCTTCCGGTCAGGTCGTGCTTGATCTGCTGCCCTGATATCTTGCTGCATCAAAAACCAGCGGAATTGTCCGCTGGTTTTTCCCATCTTATTTCTTTCCTGCTTAAGTTTTTCTGTACCATGATGACGGTATTAAGTAACCGGAGTCGTCATGAACATTGGTGAAGCGGCCGCGCAGGCCGGTGTATCGGCAAAGATGATCCGCCACTATGAAAGCAGTGGGCTGCTGCCTGAGGTAGCGCGTACTGCGGCGGGTTATCGCCAGTATTCTGCACAGGATGTGGAAATGCTGAGGTTTATCCGCCGTTCACGGCTGCTGGGGTTTTCACTGCCGCAAATCGGTGAGCTGCTGACGCTATGGGCCGATCCGCAGCGCTCTGCGCGTGAGGTTAAGGCACTGGCCGGGCAGCATCTGCAGGAAGTGGAACATAAAATTCAGGAGCTGCATGCCATGCGCAGCACCTTGCAGGATATGGTGGCCGCCTGTTCCGGCGATGATCAGTCGCACTGCGCGATTCTCGACAGGCTGGCGGCAGATGATGCGGGTGGGTCCGCCGGCTGAACCCCGTGCCGGCAGGTTATTTCATGCCGGCTTTTCTTATAAAAGTGCCACGGCTTAACGCGATAAGGTATCAGCTTCAATCTTTTGCAGGATAGAAGGCACGCCGCTTTTGACTTCACAATTCTTCTTTGAATTACGGCAGGGCCTATGCCCGTGTTGCTCAGGGAGAAAATATGAAGGCAAAAATCATTGTCGCCGCGATAGCGCTGACAGCGGCAGCTCAGGGGCATGCAAACTCCTATACCTATTATCATGCAGAAGATGGCAGCGTAACCGTCGAGCGCGATATAAAAATTTATTCCGCTGGTACCCAGGCAATATCCGCCTGTATTGCTTTACCCGTAACATGGGATAACGAACTTAATACACTCGCATCCGGCACAGCGAGTGAGGCTATTTTTTCTGAGTCATTAAGCGTCGATACCGATGCCACTGCGGCAATGAACAATAACTGGAGTTATAGCGGTTTTGACTGGACATGCTTCAGCGATACCGAGCGCACGTATATTGCAAACGAAGCAGCAAATATCAGTTTTACATTCAGTCCGGACGTTGCTGATATGCAGGTTTTTACCACGCTGGGTTTCAATGACAGCGATTACCTTGGTATGCCTTATCCAAGGCAAATCAGCACACACCGTTTGCTGCAGGATGCTTATGTGGCAGACCACTGGATGCCGCTGGAAGATTTGCCGGAGAACGCCACGTATTCTGAACCTGTGCTGGTCGGAGACGCGTATTACTTTTTACGCCGGGAGCCTGATGCGGAGTCTTCTGCTGCAGCGATATTGCGTATGGATGAAAACGGCATCACCCCGATTACCGATGCACCCTATACCCATGAACTCTATTACCTGAACGGTAAATATATCTCGCTTACTCAGGCCGAAGAGGGCAGTCCTGAACAGGGAACGGTATACATCAGCTATTCCACGGATCTGCAAACCTGGCAGGCTGGTGCAAACATCGTGTTATCCGGGGATATGGAACTGACCGGTCTTTATCATAATGCCGTCACCGGCGAATATCTGGCCGTCAGTGGTGATTTCAGTACCAGCGATTTTTATTCATCGTCAGATTTTCAGAGCTGGTCTTACAGCGGAGCTGGTCCTGAAGATTTTTATGCCAGATATGTTTCATTTGCCAATGGCAACATGCTGTATATGGCCGATGGTGAACTTTATGACACCGAGTTTTTTATTAAAGCCGTCGGTGAGGCAAGCTGGACGGAAATAGCCCCTTTCCCGGTGGATACTCCGCCAACAGGCGAAACCGCAGGATTTTTATTGTATGAATATCATCAGAGCAGCAACGGAAGACTGCATGTCGCAGGCCTGTATGGTTATAGCGGTGAGTATGATTACTACTGGGACGAAGTGATTTATGGTTATACCGACAATGGCGTGGACTGGACATGGAAAACGGTTCCGGGAGAGTGGTTGGACACCTACGAAGAAGTTGGTGAAGTGCTGATCAATGATTCTGTGCTGTTGGTTTCTTCAATTGAGACTCAGGAATTTTATCTGTCGCGCGATGGTGGGGAAAACTGGAGCACTGTAAGCAGTAGTTTATTGTTTGATGGTGACTGGAATATGCCAGAGGGTGTTGTGATCGAACCGGAATATATCAGCGTTGCCGGAGACAGGTTCTATATCAGGTTTTCATTCCTTATTCCTTCGGGCTTATCTTCAGGTTCCTTCTATATTCTGGGCTACGCCGATGTATCAACTACCGACTTTGCCAGCTTCCGGCTGGAAGGACTGGACAGCAGAGATACGCGTTTTATGGCGCTGGCCGGTAATAATAGCTTCCGTGAGCAGGGTGGCCTGTCGTGGAGAGATGGGAACAAATATTATCGTTATGGTGTCGCGACCATTGATAGCGGAGAGCCGGAAACTCCAGAAGTGCCGACTGAAAATCCATCAGGCGGCAGCTCATCGGGTGGTTCGTCCGGCGGCAGTTTCTGGTGGCTGAATCTGCTGCTGTTACCTTTAGTGTTTACGTCACTGTTGTCGGGGCAGTTGCGGGGCAAGCAGCAGCGCGCTGAAGGTCACCGGCTGCACTGAACAGTGAACGAATAAAAAAGCAGACTTCGGTCTGCTTTTTTATAGCTGCTCTTCCGTGTCGGTAGCGCAGCTTGACCTTACCGCCATGGTAAGGTTCACAATGCAGTCATTGCTTCCCTGACAGGACAGAACGATGACTCAATCTACTTCTATTCCCATCCCTGATGATTCTGCTGCCGTGCTGCAATTGCCGGTGATCGGCATGAGCTGCGCCTCCTGTGTGCGCCGTGTCGAACAGGCCTTACTGGCGACGCCGGGTGTCAGCGCCGCCAGTGTCAATCTGGCCAGTGAAAAAGCCGAAGTGACTCTGGCAGCCGATGGGCAAATACAGGCGCTGCTGCAAACCGTTAAAAACTGCGGCTATGAAACCCGCACTGAGCAGTATCAGCTGTCGGTGATCGGTATGAGCTGCGCATCCTGTGTCGGTAAAGTAGAAAAAGCCCTGCTCGGTTTGCCCGGTGTGCTCAGCGCGCAGGTGAATCTGGCTGCAGAAACCGCCACGGTGGAAGTACTGGCCGGTAATCTGGATGCGGCAGCGCTAATCAAAGCAGTCCGCAGCACAGGTTACGATGCCGCACCTCTGGCGGCCGAGCGTGATGATGACAACGCCCGGCGCGAACAGGAACAGCAGCAGTTACAGCGTGATTTCTGGCTGGCCGCCGGGCTGACATTGCCGGTGTTTGTGTTGGAAATGGGCGCACACATTATACCGGGCATGCAGCAGTGGCTGGCAGAGACTCTGGGCCAGTCAATGAACTGGGGCATCCAGTTAGTGCTGACCACGCTGGTGTTGTTTGGCCCCGGCCGGCGTTTTCTCAGTAAGGGTCTGCCGGCGTTATGGCGTCGCGCACCGGATATGAACTCGCTGGTGGCGCTGGGCAGTTTGTCAGCCTGGGGCTTTTCGCTGGTGGCGACCTTTGCCGGACAGTGGCTGCCGCAAGGTACGCGCCATGTGTATTTTGAGGCGGCGGCGGTGATCGTTACCCTGATTCTGCTGGGGCGCTTACTCGAAGCGCGCGCCAAAGGCCGTACCGGCGAAGCTATTCAGCACCTGCTGGGTCTGCAGGTAAAAACTGCACGGGTCAAACGCGGAACAGAGCTGGTGGATGTTGAACTGGCGGATATTCAGGTGGGTGATGTGCTGGTGGTGCGTCCCGGTGAACGTATTGCCACCGATGGCGAGGTGCTGGAAGGCGAATCCTATGTCGATGAATCCATGCTCACTGGTGAGCCGTTACCAGTGGCGAAAGCTCCCGGAGATGAAGTCGTAGGCGGCACGGTGAATAAAAATGGCGCGCTGACGTTCCGCGCGGCAAAAGTGGGTGGCGATACATTGTTGTCACAGATTATCCGCATGGTGGAGCAGGCGCAGGGCGCGAAGCTGCCGATTCAGGCACTGGTCGATAAAGTCACCGCCATCTTTGTACCGCTGGTGATGGCCATTGCCGCACTGACCTTTGTGGTCTGGCTGCTGTTCGGCCCGCAACCGGCGCTGAGTTTTGCCCTGATTAATGCCGTTGCCGTGCTGATTATTGCCTGCCCCTGCGCCATGGGGCTGGCGACGCCAACCTCCATCATGGTCGGCACCGGGCGGGCTGCGGCACTGGGTATTCTGTTCCGCCGTGGCGATGCGCTGCAGAGCCTGCGTGACAGCAAAATCGTTGCGCTGGATAAAACCGGTACGTTAACCAAAGGCCAGCCGGAGCTGACCAATTTGATCTGTCAGCCGGGTTTTGAAGAAGACAGTCTGCTGGCATTAGTCGCCGCCGCCGAACAGCATTCTGAACATCCGCTGGCCGAAGCTATTGTACGCGCCGCCAGAGAGCGTTCGCTGACACTGAGTGAGCCGCAGGAATTCAGCGCGCTTCCCGGTCTGGGTATCCGTGCGCTGGTCGATGGCAAGCGTGTTGAAATAGGCGCCGACCGCTTTATGCAGCAGCTCGGGCTGGATTTAATGAGCGCAGAATTACGGCCTCTAGCGGCGCAGAGTGCGGCGCTGGCCGCGGCGGGTAAGAGCCCGTTGTACGCTGCCATCGACGGGCAATTAGCGGCAGTCATTGCGGTGGCTGATCCTGTTAAAGACACCACCCCCGCGGCGATTAATGCTCTGCATGATTTGGGCTTAAAAGTGGCGATGATTACCGGCGATAACGAACGCACCGCGCAGGCGATTGCTGCTCAGCTCGGTATCGATGAAGTGGTTGCCGGTGTAATGCCGGAAGGCAAAGTAGAAGCGCTGAAAACGTTGCGCGCCCGTTACGGTGCACTGGCTTTTGTCGGTGACGGTATTAACGATGCGCCGGCACTGGCCGAAGCAGATGTTGGCTTAGCCATTGGCACGGGTACCGATATCGCCATTGAAGCGGCCGATGTGGTGCTGATGAACGGCGATTTGCGGGCGGTGCCGAATGCACTGGCCATCAGTCAGGCGACACTGCGTAATATCCGCCAGAACCTGTTCTGGGCATTTGCCTATAACGCCCTGCTGATTCCACTGGCAGCCGGTGCGTTGTATCCGGCTTATGGTGTGCTGCTGTCGCCGATGCTGGCGGCGGGGGCAATGGCGATGTCGAGCGTATTTGTGCTGAGTAATGCGCTGCGGCTGAAGCGTTTTAAAGCGGTGCTTGGCTGAAGAGTCTTTGTGGTTAAAACGCAGGCGGAGCATTACTCCGCTTGCTCAGTTTCTTTTCTTAATCCCCACTTTTTCTTAGCGGATACTGTCCGCCTTATATTTCTGCGCGGTGATCAGTATCGGTACGGCAGAGCGCTTTTTGCGCTTATCACTGTGAAATCTACTCTTTTGGGTAATGCTCCCGGCATCTTTGATCCGTATCGTTATTTGCTGGGCTGACATTTTTTTTGGATCAGGCGTTATGAATTTTATGGCCTGAGCAAGCAGATATCACCCTATCGAATATTCGTCGAAAAGGGGTTTGTAATGAATGATTTATCGCTTTTATCACTGTCTCATTACCGTAAGGCAGCGGTATTTTTATTGGTTTCTTTACTGGCTGCCTGTGGTGGCAGTGGAGGTTCGGGGGGCACCGATCGGCTGCCAATTACCGGTATTGTCGCAGGACTGAATGGCACTGGCCTGATTTTGCAGAATAATAATGGTGATGACCTTGCGATTAGCGCGGATGGTAATTTCCGCTTTGCCACAATGCATAACATTGGCAGTAGCTATAGCGTGACGGTCCTGCAGCAGCCGCAGCAGTTACAGCAGAACTGCCAGGTCAGTAATGGCAGTGGTGTGATTGGTGCTGACAGCGTACCGGTTCTGGTCAGTTGTACGGACGTTAAACCAGACACAGTGCCTGAACTCACTCTTGAATATGGTCAGAAAACTTTCAGGTACAACTGGCAGCCGGTGGCAAATGCCAGCTATTACCGCCTTTATGAAAGCGTTGATGAGCAATCCGGTTATGTGCAGGTTGGGGCTGAGATTACCGACACTCATTTTGAGCACACTGTCTCTTTGCATCAGCGGATGGGGGCCAGCTATCTGCTGGAGGCCTGTAATGGCGGAGGATGCACAATGTCTGCCCTGTCATTTCCTGATGTAAACCAGGCTATCGGCTACATCAAAGCATCAAACACCGATACGAAGCATGAATTCGGGGCTGTGCTTGCGCTGTCAGCAGATGGGACGACTTTAGTCGTTGCTGCTGACAGTGAAAGCAGCAGCGCCCGCGGTATTAACGGTGATCAGAATAATACCGATAGCATAAGATCGGGGGCGGTTTATATCTTTGGTCAGGAGTCTGGTCGCTGGGTTCAGAAGGCTTACATTAAATCCTCGAACAGTGACATAAGTGATTACTTTGGTTCTTCGCTGGGACTGTCTGCCGATGGCAATACGCTGGCTGTTGGGGCTCCTGGAGAAAGCAGCAGTAGCACAGGAGTTAATGGTGATCAGAATAACAATGATATGCCTTATTCAGGTGCTGTGTATATTTTCACCCGTAACGACAGCGGTTGGCAGCAACAGGGCTATCTGAAAGCAGCTGATGTTGGTGAATACGATCACTTTGGTCAGTCGCTGGAGTTGTCTGCTGCTGGTAACGTACTGGTGGTTGGTGCGCCTGGCGAAGACAGCAACGCAATGGGCATTAACGGTGATGGTGCGAACAATGACGTGCAGTCTTCGGGAGCGGCTTATGTATTCAGTCGCGGGAATAACGGTTGGCAGCAACAGGCTTATTTAAAAGCATCGAATACCGGTAACGGCGATCAGTATGGCACGTCAGTCAGTATTTCTGCCGATGCATTAACCATCGCAATCGGTGCTCCTAATGAAAGTGGTGGTTCGGTTGGAATTAATGGTGACCAGAGCCCCCATTCAGATCAATATTATTCTGCCGGCGCAGTCTATGTGTATGCGTTCAGTGATAATAATTGGGCGCAACAGGCGTATATAAAAGGGGCTTATACTGATAGTGGTGACGATATAGGGGAAGCGGTATCGTTATCAGCAGACGGCAATACTCTGTTGGCAACGGCGCTTCGTGAAGATGGCGGAGTGAGCGGTGTTAATGGCGTTGAATCGGATAATTCGGTACTGAACTCTGGTGCAGCTTATGTCTTTGTGCGCACAGGGACTGATTGGGCGCAACAGGCTTATCTGAAAGCATCGAACCCTGAAGGCTTTGACTCCTTAGGCGCCGTAGGTCAAATATCCTCAGATGGACGAACCATCGCTGTCCAGGCGAGAGAAGATAGCGGTGCGACAGGAATTAACGGTGATCAAAGTGATAATAATGCTGAACGCAGTGGTGCTGTTTATCTCTTTCACTGGAATGATGGCGAGTGGTTACAGCAGGCTTATGTTAAAGCGTCCAATACGGATGAGTGGGATGAGTTTGGCTCAGGAATAGCGCTGAGTGCTGACGGCTCAATGCTGGCGGTTGGGGCCAAAAGAGAAAAATCAGCATCCAGGGGAATTGGTGGTGATCAGAGTGATAACACGCTGACAAATGCCGGTGCTGTATATTTGTATTAATGCGGGCATGGCAGGCGGATATTATTCCGCCTGCTCCAGCTGTTCGGTTAATTCCATCCATTCCATTTCAATGTCTTCCAGCGCACTTTTCAGTTTGCCCTGCTCCTGCAGTAACTGATTAAGCTCTGCTTTGCGCCCGGCATCGTACAGACCTGTGTCGGATAATTTTTCTTCGACCGCACTGAGCTGGGTCTGGAATTTCTCCATCTGCTTTTCCGCTGCCTGCTGTTGCTTGCGCAGGGGAGCCAGGCGCTGGCGTTTTTCGGCATCGAGACGTTTCTGCTCTTTGCGATCTGCCTGTGGCACGTTGGCCACAGCGCTGGCTGCAGGTGTCACTGTACCGTCGCTACCATCGGCAGGCATTTCTTCCCGCTGTT
The DNA here is from genome assembly GCF_025345565.1 of Thalassolituus hydrocarboniclasticus. Taxonomy (NCBI): domain Bacteria; kingdom Pseudomonadati; phylum Pseudomonadota; class Gammaproteobacteria; order Oceanospirillales; family Oceanospirillaceae; genus Thalassolituus; species Thalassolituus hydrocarboniclasticus. The sequence goes on from NZ_CP054475.1 coordinate 87,376, forward strand.
GCAGATAGTGATGGTAATCGTCGAGGTCGCCATCAAACTCCTGCACTTTGCCGTTATCGACCAGCCAGTATTCATCGACGGTTGCTTTTAATAAGTGACGGTCGTGGCTGACAATTAAAATTGCACCGGGGAAATTCTGCAGCGCCAGCGTTAAGGCTTCGCGCATTTCGATATCCAGATGGTTGGTCGGCTCATCCAGAATCAGCAGGTTGGGTTTCATCCAGGCGACACAGGCCAGCGCCATGCGGGCTTTTTCACCACCGGAAAAGGGCTCGATCACTTCCAGAGCTTTATCACCATGAAAACCAAAACCGCCGAGGAAATTACGGATCTCCTGGTCGGATGCTTTCGGTTTTAAACGCTGCAATATTAGTGCGCCGGAGGCTTTTACATCCAGCGATTCCAGCTGGTGCTGAGCGTAGTAACCAATGCGCAGATGTTCCCCTTCGGAGCGTTCACCGCTGAGCATGGCAATTTCGTTACACAGGGTTTTCAGCAGCGTTGATTTACCCGCGCCGTTAGGGCCGAGCAGACCGACGCGATGACCCGGTACAATCGACAGGCGCACATCGGGCAGAATGGTTTTGCCAGCATAACCCAGTGCAGCATGATCAATGGCCAGCAGTGGTGCCGACATTTTTTCGTAGCACGGAAATTCAAAGCGGAAAGGTGAATCCACATGCGCCGGCGCAATCAGCTCCATACGCTGTAATTCTTTTAAGCGGCTCTGTGCCTGTTTGGCCTTACTGGCCTTGGCGCGGAAGCGGGCAACGAACTGTTCGATCTCGGCCACGCGTACCTGTTGTTTTTCAAACAGCGTTTGCTGCTGCGCGAGTTTTTCCGCACGAATACGTTCGTAGGCGCTGTAATTGCCCGGATAGAGCGTCAGCGTCTGCTGATGCAGGTGAACAATATTGTTGGCCACACCGTCGATAAAATCGCGGTCATGGGAAATAAATAACAGTGTGCCGGGATAATTTTTCAGCCACTGCTCAAGCCACAGGGTTGCTTCGAGATCCAGGTGGTTGGTTGGTTCGTCGAGCAGCAGTAAATCGGACGGCATCATCAGCGCCTGCGCCAGATTCAGGCGGATACGCCAGCCACCGGAAAAGCTTTTAACCGGACGCTGTAATTCTTCTTTGCTGAAGCCCAGGCCGTGCAGCAGCTGCTCGGCTTTTACCGGCACGCTGTAACCCTGGTGCTGATCCATCTGATCCAGCCAGTGGGTCAGATCGTTATCGTTCTGAGCGTTGGCAATGCCGTGCTCGATGCGGCGGTAAATGGCATCGCCGTCCATCGCGTAATCCAGCGCACTGCGCTCGCTGGCTTCCACTTCCTGACGCATATGGGCAATGCGCCACTTTGGCGGAATGTACAGATCGCCACCGTCCACCTGCAGCTCACCGTTCAGCAGGGCGAACAGACTGGATTTACCGGCACCATTAGGACCGATCAACGCCATTTTCTGCCCATCATGAATACGCAGCTGGCAGTCTTTGAGCAGAGTTTGCGTTCCGCGCTGCAGGGAAACCTGATTAAATTCGATCATAACTTGGCTAATTAAAGGTGACGGCAATGGCGGCGCAGTTTGCCACAGAAAGCGGCGATAACCCACTGTGGGAGTTTGCCCTGACATTTTATGCACGCCCCGGAGTGCAACAGACGTTGCTGAGCCTGCAGAACGATACCGGTATGGATGTGCTGTTGCTGCTGACGGCTGTTTGGCTGGGGAAACAGCGGCGTCTGCTACCGCCGGATCTGAGTGGTGCTGGTACCTATTTCAGCTGGCGTCAGCAGGTGATTCTGCCAATACGGCAGGCACGTTCACACTTAAATGCCGAACCGCTGCGCTCGCAGCAGGCAGTATTACGTAAGCAATTACTGCAAAGTGAATTGCAGGCGGAACAGGAAGGTATACGGCTGATATTCACCTGGCTGCAACAGCAGGCACAGACAGAACAGGAAGATTGTTGCGCGGCTAATCTGGCGTTGCTGCAGAGCATTACAGTGGCCAATAACGGCGCAGTGACAGCGCAAAAAAAAGAGGCCCGTGGGCCTCTTTTACAACAGCTGTTATTACTGGCGGAGTAACTCCGCCAGATAATGACAATGCCGCGGCTTAGTTATTACCGAACAGGCTGGACTTGTCGCTGTCTTCAGCCGGAGTTTCAGTAGCAGGAGCTTCGGCTACTGGTGCTGCTGGTGCTTCTGCTACAGGTGCTTCAGCCTTTGCGTTTTCAACGACGGGTGTTTCAGCTTTTTCAACAACAGGCGCTGCAACAACCGGTGCTTCAACCTTTGCGGCTTCAACGGCAACGTCTTTCACTTCTGCTTCAGCAGCAGCGGCGACAGGAGCTGCTGGTTTAGCGGCTGGCTTTTTCGCAACAGGTTTTTTAGCAGCAGGCTTGGCGGCCGCTTTCTTAACCGCTGGTTTGGCGGCTGCAGGTTTAGCAGCGGCTTTGGTTGCAGGTTTAGCAGCAGTTGTTTTCTTGGCGGCAGGCTTGGCAGCGGCTTTCTTAGCCGGAGCTTTTTTGGCAGCCGCTGGTTTTTCGGCAGCAGCAGGAGCAGCTGGCTGAGCAGCAACGGCTTTTTTCACGGCAGGCTTACGGGCGACGGCTTTCTTTTTGGCCGGTGCCTTGGTTGCCAGTTTGGCCTGAGCTTTTTCAAAATCAGCGATCACTTTGTCCAGAGCCGCGCGTGATTTTGCTTCCAGAGTCAGGGTGGCCAGTGCTGCTTTAGCAGCAACCGCTGCTTCTTTGGCAGCTGCAGCTTCAGTTTTAGCAGCTTCTACACGGCCGCGCGCAGTTTCCAGCTGGCGCACACCGGCAGGGGTTTTCTTGGCTTTTACTTTCTCAGCAACAGTTTTGCGTGCTGCATTAGCTTTGGCCAGTTTTTCATTGGCTTTGGTCTGAGTGGCTGTTGCTTTGGCTACTGCCTTCTCTGCATCGCTCAGTTCTTTGGCGCGGGCAGTGGCCAGTTTGGCCTGCAGCGCAGCGATATCTTTTTCCAGTTGCTGTACTGCGCTCAGAGCGGTTGCTTTCGCAACGACTTTTTTAACCGCCGCTTTTTTCGCTACCGGCTTCTTCGCTACAACTTTTTTGGCAACAGGTTTTTTAACTGCTGCTTTCTTAACAACAGCTTTAGCTGCTGTTTTTACTGCAGTTTTTGCTTTGGGTTGAGCGGCTTTTTTAGCTGGTGCTTTTTTGCGGGCGGCCATATGCAATTCCTCGTTGGAGTTTGATCGTCGGTGCATTATACGAAATGAAATAAATTCATCTATTTATTTTAGATGAATTTATTTTTATTTATCGCTCTGGGGACGAATATTTTCAATGGTATTACTCAACCATTGCAGCAAAGGCTGCCATTCTTTTTCGTCTTTTGAATCCTGCTGATCAAAGTCGACCAGTCCCAGTCCATGCTCACTGGCACGGACATAAAACTGCGTATCACGCAGAGCGGCGATAAATGGAATTTGCAGGCTGTTAAGAAAACGTTCGAGCTTGGCATAAATCAGCGTATTTTTCCGTACCCGGTTGGCGACCACAGCAATAGGCTTGGGGTTAATACGATAGGCACGGGAGAGAAGAACATCGCGGATAAAACCGGTAGCAGCACGGATATCGATAGCCGATGGGATCACAGGAATTACGATCATGTCAGATTGCTGAATAAGATCGGATAATTCGTTGCCGGCAAGCCCCGCCGGAGTATCAAGAACGATACGGCTGGTATCCGATGGCACGCGCAGACTCCAGGTACGGGTCGAAGCACTGGGGGTATGTCGCTGATAGGCTGCAACACCGCTGATTCTCGGCAAGTGCTGGTCGCGTGCCTGCAACCAGTCCATGGAAGACCCCTGCGGGTCGTAATCAATCAATGCCGTGACTTCGCCCAAACGGGAAAAGTAGCTGGCCAGATTGGTTGCCATGGTGGTTTTGCCACAGCCGCCCTTGGCGTTCGCAACCATAATGCGAACAGGAGCTGCACGACTGACAACCCGGACGGTTGCCGGAGCATCTTGTGGCGTTAGTGTTTCTGTCACTTAAATATCCCTGTTTTCCCGGATTATGATGCAATGGAACTCAGACTATTCCGGGTGTGCCGATCGTGATTCGGGCGCTCTTTGCCCAGCGCATTTGTAGCATAGGTTATAATCTCTGGCCGAGGAATGAATCACAAGGATGAAAAAATGAAAAGCAAAATAGCATTTGCACTCGTGTTTCTGCTGCTGGCCATTGCAGCACCTTATTTTATTAAGGGGCCGGATGGCAAACCACTGTTGTCGTTTGAACAGACAGATGGACTACTTTCCAGCGAAGATACCCGGCAGACATACTATAAATGGCAGGATAAGAGTGGCGTCTGGCATTTTGGTGATGACATTCCCGAGGGGGTAACGGCGCAGGCTGTGGATATTGATACCGCGGCTAATGTGGTTCAGAGCGTTAAGCTGACTGGCAAAGAGGGCGCAGACAGTACGGAGAATAAAACACAGCAGGAGCCTGCGTTAACGCTGCCCGGCTTGCCGATGACAGTGAATCCGGCGGATATTCCCAAACTGCTGGAGGATGCCAGCAATGTTCAGTCGCTGGTCGACCAGCATAAAAAAGAGATTGATCAGGCGCGCTGAACAGGTTGCTCAGAATATTCAGCGCAAAGGAAAGAGCGTCAGCGCAGAAAATACAGCAGGCCATTCGAGCCTGCGGCCAGCCATTCGCCGTTGTGAAAAGCGACGTCTTCAACCAGCACATTATTGCTTACCCAGGTATCACGCGGACTGGCGCGCCAGATTCTGCTGCGTTCGCCTGAGGCGGTATCCCACAGCTCGATCTGGCCTGAGCTGTTACCGGTTAACAGTTGGCTGTTATTGGCAGAAAAACGCGCGGCACTGTAATGCCCACGGGTGCGGCCAATCTGTTGCAGCAGACGTCCGGAAGCCGCATCCCATATTTTTCCGCTCTCGTTTAAGGCCGAGGTAAACAATAAGCGACCATCGGCTGAGAGCTGAGCGGTTTTTACCTGATTATTGTGTTTAAGCTGGTGCAGTAATTTACCGTTCTCCAGATTCCAGATACGGGCGTTCAGGTCGTCGCTGGCGCTGGCAGCGAGCAGGCTGTTGTCGCTGATACTGACATCGTACACCGTGCCGTCATGCGCGAGACGCAGACGGATCCCTCCGTTTTTAATATCAAATAATGTGGCGGTGTAATCATTCATCGCCAGCAGTGCATAGCCGCCATTACTGGTCAGGGCGATGTCGGCGATATCGCCGGGAGAGTTCCAGAACCACACGGCTTCGCCGCTGTCGCGTGCCCAGAGCACGATGGTGCGGTTATCGGTGGTGGCAACAAAGTTACCTTCCGGTGAGAACGCACCGTTGGTGATATTGCTGTAGCCTTCGGCTTTGTGATTCCAGTCGATCAGACGTTCGGCCGGACTGGTGCTCCACAGGCTGCCACCATGATGCAGACTGCCGACCAGCAATTCGTCTCCGCTGGCAGAAAAGTTCATGGAGTAAGCACCTTGCCGGGCAACTTCGCGAATATCGGCAGGTGTGTCGCCACTGTCACAGGCGCTCAGCAGCAGGGTCAGGGGGAGGAATAAAACAGCAGAAAAATGCTGTACAGACAGAGCCATGACAAATCCGTTGCAGATAAATTCTGTATCAGTGTAGTTGCTCTGGCAGAATTGTGTGGCTCCTGCGGGAGCAGGAGCCGACGCTGAGGGGGTATTGGCTAACCGGTAACGAGTTCGCGGTGAATGGTGTGCAGGCGTTCGATTAACTGATCTTCCAGTTCAAAGCGTTCTTCCAGAATTTCACCGATTGCCGATAAATCTTTTGGCAGCTGGGCCAGTTCTTCAAAGGTGCAATGCTGGTCGTAGGTATCATTAAAATCGACACAGCGTCCGGTCAGTTCATCGAGTTTGGGAACCAGGGTGGAAGCCAGCTCCAGGCCACCATCATCGTATTCTTTCGCTTCGTTGATCAGCTGTTCGTAAATTTCAAAATGACCGGCAGAGCAGTAATCCATCATGCTCTGACAGAAGCGCTGAATGCCCGGCCCCAGCGGTTGTTCCGCTGACAGCGGTTTGCTGGCTGACAGATTGCAGAACAGAACGATGAGTTCCTGACGACTGTTAAGCCAGCCATCAATCAGTTTGTGAACGCCGCCCCAGCGTTCCTGTGCAGTTTTGCAGCCTTCCAGCATCTTCTTCTCCTTGGCGACCCTGCGTTGGTGTTCCGGGTCGCAGCATTATTGTTCTGAAGGTATGCAGACACTATAGGCCGGGCAAAAAGGGCGAGGCAAGCAGCTTTTTTCGCTTTTGCGCCTTGTGAAATCAAGGTTTTCTGCTTGCCTTCGGCGATGCGACTCAGCGCTGGCGGGGCCAGACCCGGAACAGGGCAAAAGCGGCGGCAAGGGCGTAGCCCAGGAACCACAAACGGGTCCACTCCGGCATGCTCAGGCCGATAAAACTCCAGGACACATCGGCGCAGTTACCGTTACCGCGCAGCATGACACCGATAAGTTCGCTCAGTGGCAGGGTTTCGATCAGATAGTCGAAGCCCGGACCACAGGCCGGAACTTCTTCCGGTGGCAGGTTCTGCAGCCAGACGTGGTGATCGGCGATCCAGACCCCGCCGATAGCCGACAGGAGCGTGAATATTAATGCAGCACGTAATGCCCAGCTGGCTGGCCTGTCGCCCCGCTGACGGGCAATAAAAGCAGCGAGAAAACCCAGCCCGATCGCGAGCGTTGCCAGTCGCTGCACCATGCACAGCGGGCAGGGCTCAAGATAGAGCGCGTATTCAAAGTAATAAGCCGCGGCGAGCAGTGCAGCGCAGGACAGAAAACCGGCCAGATAGCCGTGATGTAATGACAGAGATTTAAGAAATGTTTTCATAAAAATTCCACGATCCGGCGCTTCTCGCCTGGTTTGGTTGCAGTCTAACACAGCCACAATCCGGAGGATCTGGTCTAAGATCAATAGGGCGGCAGCCGAAGCGGCCGGATCAGGGGCTGTTAAATCAGAATTAACGGGCTCAAATTAGTCAGGAGGAGTGGCGGTATGTTCCGCAGGTTTTGGAAGTTAATGTCAGCAACGGGACTGATGCTGAGTCTGCTGGTGGCGACAGCAGGTGCGAGCATGGTTGCTCAGGCCGAAGACGCGCCGATAGCCAATCAAACCAAATATATTCATCTGGAACCGGCATTTGTGGTGAATTATGGCAGTACCGGGCGGATGAAATATCTGCGTACTGAAATTGCACTGAAGGTTTCCGGTAACGAAGCGGCAGCGGCGGTCAGCCAGCATAAGCCTTATATCCGCAATAATCTGGTGATGCTGCTGAGTGCGCAGGAATCAGAAACCATGAACAGCTCACAGGGGCGCGAGTCATTGCGTAAAGTTGCACTGGATGAAGTGCGGGCGCTGATGGTTAAACTGGAAGGCACACCACTGATCGACGATTTATATTTCAGTAATTTCGTCGTACAGAATTAAGAGCACGAATTAACGGTGCAGAATTCACCGTAAAAATTAAAAAGGGAGGCAATGCCTCCCTTTTTATTGTCCGCTGCTCAGCTCAGCGCTGCAGGTAATGCGCTAAATATTCGGCAAACGGCTGGTTGTCTGACTGCTCCAGTTCTTCCTGTGCCGTCAGCGAGTCGCGCGCCATTTGTTGCCATTGCTGGTAGACCTGTGGGCCAAGGTTTTCGCTCAGGGTTTTGCGGTGACGTTCGGCCTGCTGCAGGGTCAGCTCGGCAAACTCCAGACCACTTTCCTGCAATTGCAGCAGCACCTGCGCTGACGGCGTCAGGCGGCTGTCGGCCAGCTTAAGACGCTGTTGTCCGAGGGTGTCGATATGGAAAGTTTCACCGCTGGCGCGGTCCATCATAGTGGCCAGCTCTTTCATCTCGTCGAGTATGGTCATGCCCCATTGCTGCAGGCTGATATCGTTGTTGCCCTGTTCCAGCATCAGGCCCGGACGACGGCCTTCCATCACGGTTTTTTGCTGGTTGCGTTTGATGCGCCAGTATTCGTCTTCGTCGATATCCGGACTTGGCTGCAGCAGACACCAGGTCAGGAACAGATCCATAAACTGCATCTGCGGCACATCGATACCCAGCGGCATAAAAGGGTTCACATCGGTGCAGCGCACTTCGATGTATTCAACGCCGTATTTATCCAGCGCCTGCAGCGGTTTTTCACCATGGCGGGCAACGCGCTTCGGACGGATATCGCTGTAGTACTCATTTTCGATCTGCAGCAGGTTGGTGTTCAGCTGCTTATAGTGACCGTGCTCATCCTGCAGGCCAATCTCTTCGTAAGCCTGAACCGGTGCGCCGATCGCTTTGCCAAGGGTTTTGATATAGCTGTCGACGGTGTTGTGGCACACCATCAGATCTGACTGGGCATTGTTCTGATAACCCAGATCGCTCATGCGCAATGATGTTGCATAAGGCGCATACAGGCTGTGCTCATTGAGGCGGTCGAGCTTGTGATCACGTCCGGCGAGGAAGCTGGCGCACACCGCCGGGGAGGCGCCGAACAGGTACATCAGCAGCCATGAATAGCGACGGAAATTACGGATCAGACCAAAATAACGCGCCGAGATATAACTCTGCGGGCTGTATTGATCGCCGCGTTCATCATTGGCCTGCAGCAGCGGCCAGATTTCCGCCGGCAGCGAGAAATTGTAGTGAATACCGGAAATGGTCTGCATGGTGCGGCCGTAACGGTGCCACAGACCATGGCGGTAAACATGCTTGAGCTGGCCGAGGTTAGAACTGCCGTAATGGGCAATCGGAATGCTCATCTCACCCTGCAGAATACAGGGCATGGAGCTTGGCCAGATCAGCTCGCCGTCCAGCTGTTTGTAAGCAAAACGGTGGGCAATGCTCAGATAAGCATGGGCTTCGTGAGCGCTTGCGAAAACCGGGGTAATAAATTCCAGCAGGGCTTCCGAATAATCGGTGGTGATGCTCGGATGGGTCAGTGCCGAACCCAGACCTTGCGGATGCGGTTTCTGGCTGATGATGCCCTGAGATGAGCAGCGTAAGCCTTCTTTTTCGATACCGCGCTGTAAACGTGCCAGCAATGAAAGATGCTGCGGATCGCTGAACAGATTCAGGGCTTGTTGATAGTTAGCCAAAGTCGCCTCGGGGCAGAAACGGAGATCGCCGGATTATAGGGGGAAAAGCAACAACAACGATACAATCACGCTGTTGTTGCCGGTGGTTAAGAGTGTTGCAGGCTGAGTCCGAGGCCTGACACCCGTGTTACTTCTTCGCCTTGGCAAAGGCGGCGGCTAAGGCACCGGCCATAGCCCCCTGAGCCTGGGCTTTATCGCCGAAGCTGTTGCGGTTTGGCGCACCGTTCGCCCGTTGACCGTTGCGTTGCGGTTTCTCTCCCGCCACACGGCCCGCCGCCTGTTCGTTGGCATCGTCGCTCATACGCATGGACAGACCGATACGCTTGCGCGCGACGTCCACTTCCATCACTTTAACCTTGACGATATCACCGGCTTTCACCACATCGCGCGGGTCTTTGACGAAGGTGTCGGACAGCGCCGAGATGTGAACCAGACCATCCTGATGCACGCCGATATCGACGAAGGCACCGAAGGCGGCGACGTTGGTGATCACCCCTTCGAGCACCATGTTCGGCTTCAGGTCTTTGATCTCTTCCACGCCCTCTTTGAATTCGGCGAATTTGAATTCCGGACGCGGATCGCGGCCCGGTTTCTGCAGTTCGCTGAGAATATCTTTAACGGTAATCTCACCGACTTTATCGTCGGTAAATTGCGCAGCATTAACCGACTTCAGCAGCGCGCCATCGCCGACCAGGCTGGCAACATCACGCGAGAACTGGTGTGCGATTTTCTCCACCACCGGATAAGACTCCGGGTGCACCGCGGAGGCGTCGAGCGGGTTTTTGCCGTTCATAATACGCAGGAAGCCGGCCGCCTGTTCGAAGGTTTTGTCACCCAGACGCGGTACTTTCAGCAGGTCTTTACGCGACTGGAAAGCACCGTTGGCATCGCGGAAGGCGACGATGTTGGACGCCAGCGTCGGGTTCAGACCGGATACCCGGGTCAGCAGCGGTACGGAAGCGGTGTTCAGATCGACGCCGACCGAGTTCACACAGTCTTCCACTACCGCGTCCAGCGAGCGCGCCAGCTGGCTCTGGTTGACGTCGTGCTGATATTGACCGACACCGATGGATTTCGGTTCGATTTTCACCAGCTCGGCCAGCGGGTCCTGCAGACGACGGGCAATGGATACCGCTCCACGAATGGTTACATCCAGATCGGGGAATTCTTTCGCCGCCAGTTCAGACGCCGAGTAAACGGAAGCACCGGCTTCGTTCACCATCACTTTCTGCACGTGCTTCAGTGCCGGCTGGGCTTTGATCATATCACCCACAAACTTGTCGGTTTCACGTGAGCCGGTACCGTTACCGATGGAGATCAGTTCGACATTGTGTTTGGCAATCAGCGCGCTCAGTACCGCCGCCGATTCGGCCAGACGATTCTGCGGTGGCGTCGGATAAATAGTGGCGTGATCCACCACTTTACCGGTGTTATCGACCACGGCGACTTTTACCCCGGTACGCAGACCCGGATCGAGGCCCATGGTGGCTTTGCGCCCGGCCGGTGCCGCCAGCAGCAGATCTTTGAGGTTATCGGCGAACACCTTAATGGCCGCTTCTTCTGCGCGCTCACGCACATCACCAACCAGTTCGGTTTCGAGATGGGTCAGCAGCTTAATGCGCCAGGTCCATTTCACCACTTCGGCCAGCCAGCGGTCGGCGGCGCGGTTTTCATTTGTGATGCCGAACTGTTCGGCGATCATGGCTTCGCACGGGCTGGCGGCCAGTTTGTCTTCAGGGTCGCCGGTCACCAGCGAGAAGCTCAGCACGCCTTCGTTGCGGCCACGCAGAATGGCGAGTGCACGGTGGCTGGGTACGTTTTTCAGTGCTTCGTCGTGTTCGAAATAGTCGGCGAATTTGGCACCCGCACCTTCCTGACCAGGAACAACACGCACGGACAGGGTGGCTTCTTTCTGCATAAAGTCGCGCAGTCTGGCCAACAGGTTGGCGTCTTCAGCGAAACGCTCCATGAGAATGTATTTGGCGCCGTCTAAGGCGGCTTTGGTGTCGGCCACGCCTTGTTCGCTGTTGAGGAATTTTGCGGCTTCCGCTTCCGGATCCAGGTTCGGGTCGGCCAGCAGAGATTCGGCCAGTGGCTGCAGACCGGCTTCGATGGCGATCTGGCCTTTGGTGCGGCGCTTGGGTTTGTACGGCAGATACAGGTCTTCGAGGCGGGTTTTGGTGTCGGCTTTAAGGATCTCACCTTTCAGCTCGTCGCTCAGTTTGCCCTGCTCTTCGATGCTTTTCAGGATTGAGGCGCGGCGGTCTTCCATCTCGCGCAGGTAGCGCAGGCGCTCTTCCAGCGTACGCAGCTGAGTGTCATCCAGCGAGCCGGTGACTTCTTTACGGTAACGGGAAATAAAGGGCACGGTGGCACCTTCATCCAGCAGCGCGACTGCGGCTGCAACCTGTTGTGGGCGGATGCCCAGTTCTTCTGCAATACGGGAACCGATGGATTCGTGACTCATAACACTCTCAGGGGAAACGATAAAACCGGGGGGGAGTATAACGGACTTGTGGGCCGGGCTCATGTGCTGAGCCCGGCAAAAAGTATGACTTACTTCTTGGCTTTGGTGATGTCGCGGTCGTAATTCAGACGCTTGGCGGCATCGAGGGTCAGCATCTGCATAAAGGCTTTGGTTTCGGCATCGGAGCCAACCGGTGCGCCGCCGCTGCCATTGCCACCAAAGACGTTGGTTGGCACCTGACGTTTGGCAAAGGCTTCGGCCCAGAGTTTCTGAATTTCAACTTCGGCCTGCAGCTTCTGTGCGAGGGCGTTATCGGCCTGCAGAATCACTTTCTTCTGATAAGCTTCAGCGTCCGCCAGAGTACGCTGGGTTTCGGCTTCGATGCGCGCTTTTTCCAGTTCGATCTGGGCCGTTTCTTTGGCAATTTCAGCCTGCTCTTTCAGCTTTTCGGCACCGGTAATGGCCAGCTGTTTTTCAGTTTCCGCTTCGGTGGTGTGCTGAATCTGTTCTACCTTGGCTTTGGCCTGACGCTCGGCCACTTCGCGCTCACCTTTAGCGATGGCCAGCAGGCGCTGTTCTTCTTCCTGAATACGCTGCTCGCGGGCAATCGCACGGTCGGCGGATGCTTTCTGCTTCAGCTGCATACGTTCAACGAATTTCTTGTTAGGGCGCATATCGGTGACGCGGGCATCCAGTACGGTAATGCCGAAGTTGGTGAACTTCTGCACTTTGCGCTTTGGAATGCCGTTTTCGTCGACTTGTTTCATAACCACAAATTCGATTTTGGTTTCGTCGCCGTAATCCTGTTGCTCTTCGCCCAGTGCGGCATTGGCAGAGGATTTTTGTTTACGGTTGCTGCGGCTGAGTTGCTCTTCCCGTTTGACGATATAAATCCCGTTAGCCATCTGATTTTCAAATTCAGAGTTAAAGCCGGAACGGCCACCGGAATAATATTCTTCAGCACCCATCAGCGATGCGGTGGACTGCAGCGTTTCTTTAAAGGCCGGAATCAGCGCGGTGCGCAGCAGATTTTCCGGAGAACGGTATTCGTGGGCGAGTTTGAGGAAGTTCTCCTGATCCTGCGGGATGGAAAAACGCACGGTGGCTTCGGCATCAGCATCCACCTGATCAAGGAACATAATGTTCAGTGGTGGCAGCAGCGCACTGGCAAAGGCATCGTCACGCTCGGCTGTCAGTTCTTCGCGTTTGCCGACAACGGCCTGTACCGTCATCGAGCGTTTCCAGGCGTTATAACGGCCGAACAGGTAAGTGTTGTAGCCCACGTCTGAGACTACTTTTTCTTCACCGGTGATGGTGCGCACGTGGTAGACAAAACCGGGCTCAGCGTAGAAAAACACCTGATTGAACATGCCAAACGCAAAAGAAATAACCGCAGCAATTACCAGCGACGGCGCAACCTGCTGGGGAATATCGTAAGTGATGGAGTCAAGTCGGCTGCTGATATCTTCAGCATCCACGCCCTGAGACTCCAGCTCACTGCGCATACGCTCAACTTTCATGTGCTGGGCAGCACGGAAAAAACCCAATGCGATAATAGCGGCAATACAGAGTATGCCAGTAAGAATGCCCCAGAAGGCCATAACAGTTCCTTGTTTTCAGAGTTGTCAGAATTTTGGAAGGCGGAGTCTAACGGCGGATGCCTGTCAGCTCAATGCGCAGAAGATGCAGTTGTGACGCTTGTCAAAAGCAATAAAAAACGGGAGCCGAAGCTCCCGTTTTTTCAGTTATCTGACAATTACAGCGTGTACCAGAGCTGGTAGTTAAAACTGTCCGGGCCGCCATTATCCGGTGAGCAGGCCATCAGGGTGTAGCTGCCATTTTCGGAGGTGATAATGCGCGAAACAGGCCAGCAAATATCAGCTTCACCGTCTTCGCTCAGTACCAGTGAGCCATGACGCTCGGTGAAGTTAATGGAGGCTGGGGTGTCGCCGAGGTCATCCGGATCGTATTTGCAGATATCGTTGTTGCCAGCGTTGTCCAGTTTTGCTCCACCGCTGTAAACCGCCAGACAGACGCCACTGACAGCATCGTAAATCCCATATAACGATTGACTAAAAAAGTTAGCGGCGAGACTGCTGTCAAAGTAAGGAATCAACAGCTGGGTTGTACCTTCCTCTGCGGCAGAGGTAGTCACCAGTGCACCACGGATTCCGGCGTTATTGCTTTTCAGGGTCAGGGTGTCGGAGAAGGTGGTAACGCCGTCTTTGTGAGTACCAGAGTAGGTCAGTGTGTTGCCTGATGCAGACCAGGTAAAAGTACCGGAATCGGTGTTGCCACTGCCGGCGATGCCATCTGTATAGCTCTGGTAGGAGCCGGTGCCGTTTACCTTGTCGAATTTAAGTTCACCGAAACTGCTGCTGCCAACCGTGACCAGCCGGTAGTTGTCGGCAATCAGGTTGTCGCTCAGTTCAGTAATGACGCGTTCCAGGTGGATAAACTCATCGGTGGTACAGGTGGCATCGTAGGCGTACTCACTGGAGCGCAGCACGGTGCAGCGATCGGCGAATTCACCATTGCTGTAGATGGTAAGCACCCGCTCAGAAAACTCATAGGTGTAGGAGGCGCTGGAAACACGACAATTACGTTTTACGGATGCTTCAGTTGGTGCACGGTAAAAGTCGTCGTCAGTGCAGTTTGAATAACTGACCGCAGTCATATTGCCATTACTTTCGTAGGTATATTTGTAGCGGATTTCACCGTTGTCATTACGCTCCAGCCAGGTGCCGGTCAGTTGCAGTCCGGCATTAATAGCGATGAGGCTTTGTTCGAAGTGAGCCAGAGCATCTTCTTCGGAGATCAGCTCAAGTTCGGGTGTATAAGGAAAAGCGGCACTGAGTAACGCGCTGCTGAAATCGGCCGAATCAGCGGCTAAATCCAACCCGGAAATATCCGCTTCGCTGCCCTGAGGAAATGGCTGCAATGTAATACCGTTTTGCGGGTTGCCATCGCTATCGAGGTTTTGTAACAGCACCAGCGTATTTTTCACCCGCTGATCATTCATATCGGTGGTGTTGAATAAATCCAGTGGTGTCAGGGTGCCGGTGCCTGCAGGAATAGTGATGCTGCCGAGAGTCAGGCCTTCAAAACTGAAGGTGGTGGTTTCGCCCGGTTCATACGGGAAAGCGCCCAGCGTATTGGTCGTGCCCTGATAGCTGGGCGAACTGTAATTCAGCCCGGCTACGCCTGAATCAACGAATAATGCGGTATTCACCGGCGTGCTGTTGTCATCATCGTTGTCACTGTCACCACTACCGCCGCCACCGCCACCACAGGCGGTGAGAAGGCTGCAGCCGGAGACAAATATAAGAGGTAATAATTTCATGGCCGAATTCCTTATTTATTCGATATCAACATTGGCAGATCATCTGCCAACAGCCGTTCTGCCGATATCATTACCCGCATAGTCTGAACCGGCATCCCCCATATGGGGGATATGGGTGGACAGGACGATGTGAGCGGGTATTCTTTTATGACTGATATTTATGAAATCTGATAGCGATAGCCGTATGAATATATTCTGCTGCAGCAATGTCAGGAAATTTATCAGGGCTTAACCGGAATACGTCTGCTATCTGGCCTTGCCCGTTGTCTGGAGTTGTTATGCAGGAAGATTTACTGGATTTTGTCGGGGATATTTATGAAGCCTCGTATAAGCCCGGGCACTGGGAAGTGGTGATGGCAAAACTCTGTCAGCTTACCGGGTCAAAATCCAGTGTTCTCATCATCGAAAATCAGAAGTCCGGTAACCGGCAGATTATCAGTATTTATGGCATCAGCCGGATTCTTGCTGTTGCTTATAATGCCGGGCTTGGGCGCTACGACAATACGTTTTCACTGGTAAAAACCAAAATTAATGATGTCACTATTTTGCCCTCGCAGGAGCTTAAACAGAATAACCCTTCGTATTATCAGTTTATTCTGAAGCCTGCCGATATTGGCCATATCTCGGTTGTTGATTTACACAAAGACAGTGATATCCGTATTGGTA
The DNA here is from genome assembly GCF_025345565.1 of Thalassolituus hydrocarboniclasticus. Taxonomy (NCBI): domain Bacteria; kingdom Pseudomonadati; phylum Pseudomonadota; class Gammaproteobacteria; order Oceanospirillales; family Oceanospirillaceae; genus Thalassolituus; species Thalassolituus hydrocarboniclasticus. The sequence continues at coordinate 103,009 of NZ_CP054475.1, forward strand.
TGGCAGTGCACCGATCGCTGAATGCGCCGGGTTACAGCAACAACGAAACCAATATTCTGCGGCTGATTTCTCCGCATATCTGCCGTGCGGTTCTGATTCAGCGCGAGTTAGGCAATGCCCGCAGTGAAGCCCGTAATATGATGTCGCTGGTATCTAAAATTCCGATGGGCATGTTGCTGGTGGGTCAGGATGGCACGGTAAAATTCTGCAATTCAGTGGCGCAACATGTGCTCGGCAGACATAAAGGATTGTCGTTGGCCGAAGATAAATTACAGGCACATAGCCGCGAAAGTCAGAAGCAGCTGGATTCAGCTCTGCAGGATGTGCTGGATGCTTTGCATCATCGCTCTGAGTCAGCCGCTGCGGTGAGAACCGTTTCATTTTCTCATCCGCATGCCTCCTTCCCGTTAGTATTGTTTATTTCTTCGGTGCAGGAGCCGGGAAGTCATTTTACTGTGCCGGATGAAGAGCGTTGTGCCAGGGTATATATCAGTGATCCCGGCGGGCAGATGAATATTTCGGCGGCACAGATAGCGGATGTTTTTGCTCTGACCAATGCTGAAGCTCAGGTGACGTTATGCCTGGTGAACGGACTTAAGCTGGCAGATATTGCAGAACATAATGGTACTGCGCTGGAAACCGTCCGCAGCCAGCTGAAGTCGGTGTTTTACAAGCTGGGGGTGAATACGCAGCAGGATGTTATCCGGATTATTATTCAGACCATGATGCCGCTGACTGGCGGCGCGCAGGAATATCAACCGGGCGGTTAATGCCGGCATAAAAACAATAAAAAACGGGAGCCGAAGCTCCCGTTTTTTATTGGCCGCTAAGCAGGAATTAATCCAGCTGCGGGCCAGCAGCAACGATGGCGTCAGAGACATCGTACTTTTTGAAGTTTTCCACAAACTGGGCAGCCAGATTGCGGGCAGCTTCGTCGTACTTGTCGGCATCGGCCCAGGTGTTGCGTGGGTTCAGCAGTTTGCTGTCAACGCCTTCCAGAGTCTTAGGAACCAGCAGGTTGAACACAGGGACAGTCTCGGTTTCAACGCCGCGCAGTTTGCCGTTCTGGATTGCAGAGATCACTGCACGGGTCGTCGGGATGCTGAAACGCTCACCGCCGGCACCGTTAGCGCCGCCAGTCCAGCCGGTGTTAACCAGATAAACCTGAGAGTCGAATTCGGTAACGCGCTTGATCAGCAGTTCCGCGTATTCGCCAGCCGGACGTGGGAAGAATGGCGCGCCGAAGCAGGTAGAGAAAGTAGACTTCAGACCTTTGCTGCCGCCCATCTCGGTAGAACCAACCAGTGCGGTGTAACCGGACAGGAAGTGGTAAGCCGCCTGTTCTTTGGTCAGGATAGAAACAGGTGGCAGTACACCGGTCATATCACAGGTCAGGAAGATAACCGCTTTAGGTTCGCCGGCCATGTTTTCCAGAACGCGTTTTTCAACGTGCTCCAGCGGGTAGGCGCAACGGGTGTTTTCGGTTTTGGAAACGTCGGTGTAATCGGCAACACGGGTAACCGGATCGATCACAACGTTTTCAACGATGGCGCCGAATTTGATGGCGTTCCAGATGATCGGCTCGTTTTTCTGAGACAGATCGATGGTTTTCGCGTAGCAGCCGCCTTCGATGTTGAATACGGTGCCTTTGCCCCAGCCGTGCTCGTCGTCACCAATCAGGAAACGCTCAGGGTCAGCAGACAGGGTGGTCTTACCGGTACCGGACAGACCGAAGAACAGACAGGTGTCGCCGTCATCGCCAACGTTGGCGGAGCAGTGCATTGGCAGCACGTCTTTTTCCGGCAGCAGGAAGTTCTGCACGCCGAACATGGCTTTCTTCATTTCACCGGCGTAACGCATACCGGCCAGCAGTACTTTGCGCTGGGCGAAGTTCAGGATAACTGCGCCGTCGGAGTTGGTGCCGTCACGCTCAGGAACACATTCGAAACCCGGTACGTTCAGGATCTGCCACTCTTCTTTGTCAGAAGGGTTGTAGCTTTCCGGACGGATAAACAGGTTGCGGCCAAACAGGTTCTGCCAGGCAGTCTGAGTGGTCATTTTAACCGGCAGGTAATGCTGCGGATCAGAACCCACGTGTACGTGTGACACGAAGCTGTCGTGCTGGGCCAGATACTCTTCCACGCGTTCCCACAGAGCATCGAACTTGTCGGCGTCGAATGGGCGGTTGATGTTACCCCAGTCGATGGCGTCTTTGCTGCTTGGCTCTTCGACGATGAAGCGGTCCATCGGAGAACGGCCGGTACGGATACCGGTTTCAACAACCAGTGCGCCGTTGTCCTGCAGCTGGCCTTCGCCACGCAGGATTGCTTGTTCTACCAGTAACGGTGTCGATAAATCGGTGTAAACAGTGGTCATATATCGGTGCCCAAACGGGTCCTCATAATTAGCGCACGGCTTGTGGCCATACTCTGATGTTCTCTATACCGCCCTGAGGGTACACGGGCGAACCCAAAGTTGAAGGCGCGTGATTATGCCAGAAAATTGGTTAAACGCTAAGCCCTGTCTTTTGCGGTGAAATGGCTGTCCCGAAAAGTCCCCTGACGGGGACCCCGTGTCTGCCTCAGTGTGGTTTGCGTTCCGGAAACAGTTCCTCGACCTGCGGCCGGTCGAAGACGTAGTTCTGCTGGCAAAACTCACAGGTGATATCGATCTTGCCGTTTTCTTCAATCATGCTGTTCAGCTCGTCGTAACCCATCTGATGCAGGGCGTTGGCGATGCGTGGCTTGGAGCAGGTGCAGAAGAAGCTCAGCTCTGAGGTCGGGTAAATACGGGTCTGCTCCTCGTGGAACAGGCGGTGCAGTACGGTGGCGGCATCCAGTCCCAGCAGTTCGTCGTTACGGATGGTGGAGGCCAGGTGGCTGACCCTGTCCCAGGCATCGGTATCGGTGACCTGACCGGCGGGCGTCGGCATTTTCTGCAGCATCAGCGCGGCGGCGGTCTGACCGTCACAGGCCAGCCAGAAGTGGCTGCCGAGCTGTTCAGACTGAGTGAAGTACTCTTCCAGCGCCTGGGCGATATTGCCGCCATTAATGCTGACAATGCCCTGATAGCGCTGGCCCTGTTCCGGTTCAATGGTGATCACCAGCTGACCATCGTCAAAGCGCAGTTCGCTGTCGCCGGCGCTCTCATCGTAACGGGCGATGGCGCGCAGCTGGCCTTTTTCGTTGGTTTCAGCCTGCAGTAAGGTGACGTTGCCCGGCAGGCGCATCTGCAGGGTCAGGCGCCCGGCAAATTTCAGGCTGGCGCTGAGCAGAGCGGTCGCGGCCATCAGTTCACCGACGGCAATGGCAATGCGCGGCGGGTACTGGTGGCGGCGCAGCACTTCGCGGTAGCTGTCCTGCAGGTGGGTAATCTCACCGCGGATGTCGGTGTTGTCGAAGCTGAAACGCTGCAGTGTATCGCGGCTGGTATTGCTCATATCAGTAATCCTGGTTGTGCTCAAAGCGGCGCATATCGCGGCGCTCTTTCTTGTTGGGTTTGTGGTCGGGCACCTGCATGGAGGCTTTCATAATGCGCCGCCGTTCGCTTTCATCCATGCGCTGTTTAATGCTTTCCGGGGTTTCTTCGTACAACAACCGGGCTTCCGGTGCGCCACGGCGCTGATCGGACAGCGCGGTGATCAGCACTTCTTTCTGGTCGAAGCCCTGACGGATATTGAGGCGGGCACCCAGTTCGGCGGTTTTGCTGACCTTGCAGCGCTGGCCGTCGACATGCACCTTGCCGCCTTCAATGGCGGCCTTGGCCAGTGCGCGGGTTTTAAAAAAGCGTGCGGCCCAGAGCCATTTGTCGAGACGGATCTTTTCTTTGTTGTCAGTCATATCTTAAAAATCCAGCTCATCAAAATGATGAATGCCGGGGAAGCGGCTGTCGGTATTGGGTTCTTTCTGGCTGTCGGGATGGAAAATCGCCAGCAGGAAAGCGATGCCCCAGCGGGCGGCGGATTCTAGCACAGGCTGGCTGTCATCAATCAGCAGGGTGCGGGCCGGATCGAAGCATTCATCACGGTGCAGGTGATCCCAAAATGCCTGACTTTCTTTCGGCTCGCGGTAATCGTGGGAGCTGATGACGCGGTCGACCAGCTGATCAAGGCCGGTTCGCTCCATTTTCAGGTTTACGCTGTCACGGTGGGCGTTGGTGACGATCACGGTGCGCTTGCCCAGCTGTTTCAGGCGGGCGAGGAAATCCTGTACGTGCGGGCGGAAACCGATCTTATGCTGTACGTCGCGCTTCAGCTCGGCGATCGGCAGGCCGGTGAGTTCGGTCCAGTAATCGAGGCAATACCAGTCGAGGGTGCCGCGCAGGCCGACAAAGCTTTTGTTCAGCTCGGCCAGTGCTTCTTCCTCGCTCAGACCGTGCTGCTGGGCGTAGACCGCCGGCAGGTGGTCGAGCCAGAAATAATTGTCGAAATGCAGATCCAGCAGAGTGCCATCCATGTCCAGCAGCACGGTATCAATTTGTTGCCAGTTGGTCAGGCTCATAGGGTTATACTCGCAATCGGAATGTCTATTAAAACAGGGCTGTTATGCATAAAAAACCACAGATTTTGCAGCGTCATCTGGTGGCGCAGAGCCGTTTGTTCCGGGTGGAATCTTTTGATCTGCGCTTCAGCAATGGTGTTGAGCGGACCTATGAGCGTCTGATGCCCGGAGGAAGCGGCGCAGTGATGCTGGTCGCACTGCTGGATAACGATACGATTGCCCTGATCCGGGAATATGGGGGCGGAATTGAAGATTACACCCTCACGTTGCCAAAAGGTGCCATTGATCTGGGCGAGAGTCTGCGTGATGCCTGCAACCGTGAGCTGCAGGAAGAAATCGGCTATGGCGCGCGGGAGTTTATTCACCTGAAAAAACTCAGCCTGTCACCCAGCTATATGAGTGGTGGTATCGATGTGGTGGTGGCCCGCGACCTGTACGAGTCGAAGCTCGAAGGTGATGAACCGGAGCCGCTGGAACTGGTGCCGTGGAAGCTGAACAATCTGCACGAACTGTACAGTCGCGAAGACTGCACCGAAGGCCGGGCGATTGCTGCGCTGGCACTGGCGCAGGAATTTCTGGCCGGGCGTTTTGACGGTGAAGTGCTGGCCTGAGACTGCTCAGGCGTGATGACTGGCAGGCAGGAAGTCGGCAATCACTTTGCCCAGGGTGTCGAGTTTAATGGGCTTGCTGATAAAACCGTTCATGCCGGCGGCCAGGCAGCGCTCTTTGTCTTCCAGCATGGCGTTGGCGGTCAGCGCGATGATCGGAATGTGGTTTTTATGGCTGCTGAGGTCACGGATACGCTCCGTCGCGGTAATGCCATCCATCACCGGCATGTTTACATCCATCAGTACCAGGTCGTAATCGTGGCTCAGCACTTCGGTGATGGCCTGCTCGCCGTTGGCCACCGTAGTGCATTGCAGCCCTAAGCGGCTCAGCATGCGCTCAGCAATTCTCTGGTTCACGCTGTTGTCTTCTGCCAGCAGTACCCGCCCCAGCAGCCGGCGTTCCTGTTTTATAGCGGGTGGTTGCTTCACGGCTTCCGGCATATGCCCTTCATGCAGCGATAACTGCAGCACAAAAGTACTGCCGTGGCCGATTTCTGAGCTGAGGCTGATATCACCGTCCATGGCCCTGGCCAGATGGCGGCTGATGGTCAGACCCAGACCAGTCCCCCCATATTTGCGGCTGGTGCTGGTATCGGCCTGCTTGAAGGCCGAGAAAATCTGATCGGTTTTATCGGGCGCAATGCCAATACCACTGTCGCGTACCTCAATGCTCAGCAGATAGCGGAAGTCTTCCTGCTGTTGGCCGCTGACGCGGATTTCAATGCGGCCTTTCTCGGTAAACTTCAGCGCATTGCTGAGCAGGTTGGTGATGATCTGGCGCACCCGTTTAGGATCGCCGCGCCAGTTGGCGGGCAGGCCAGAGTCGTAGTAATAGACCAGCGATAAACCTTTACGCCGCACAGGCTCGTTAAACAACTGATAGATGTCGGTAATCAGGCGGTTAAGGTCGAAATCAATCTGTTCGATCTCAAGGTTGCCGGACTCAATCTTCGACAGATCGAGAATGTCGTTAATGATATCGAGCAGGGCATGGGATGAGTTATGAATAATATCCAGATAATGACGCTGATCTTCTGACAGCGCTGAGTCGAGCAGCAGTTCGCTGGCGCCGAGAATGCCGTTCATTGGCGTGCGGATTTCATGGCTCATATTGGCCAGGAAAATCGATTTACTGCGGTTCGCGCTTTCTGCCTGCTCCAGCGCCTCGCGGATTCGCTCGTTGGCCGCTTCCAGCGCGCGCTGGTTGGCGACGGCTTCGGTAATGTCGAGACCAGCGAGTAATACTTCCTGATGACTGCCGTTGCTGATGCGGGTCAGGCGCCAGCTGATGATTGATTCTTTGCCGCTGGCGGACACCAGCGGAAATTCTGAGGCCAGGCTGCCGGCGTGACTGCCCAGCAATTGCTGCCAGTCATGGCTCAGGCGTGCGGCATGGGTTTTTGGCAGCAGATAACTGAGCGGTTGTTTGGACAGCTGCTTTCTGTCCATCTGCAGCAGATCCTGCACCGGCTGGTTGATGCGCAGAATATTGCCCTGCTGATCGCACACCAGCAGCAGGGTCTGCATGGAATCGAAATAGGCTCTTACCCGCTGTTGTTCGGCGCGCAGCTTGCCTTCCATATGATGGCGCTTGGTGATGTCGTCACCGGTCAGCAGGATGTAGTCACGTCCACCCAGATGCCAGGGTTGGGCATGCAGGGCCCAGCGGCTTTCTTCGCCGTCGCGGCCGATCAGTGTGCATTCAAAATCGATCAGAGTCCGGCTCTCCAGTGCCTGCTGCAGATAGCGGGCGATCTGGGGACGTTCCTCTTCGGGCTGAATTGCCGATAAGCGTTGCTCGCGGTCGCTGTCAAACAACTCCATAAAACGCGGATTGGCATCAAGAATCAGTTGCTGGGCACTGAGGCGTACGGCAATGCCACTCATATGCTCCCAGCTCAGGCTGTGCTGCAGATTCTGACGATCGAGCTGGTCGCGCAAGGGTCTGACAATATGATGAAAACCGGCGAACAGAACGATAATCACGGCCAGATTTGCCAGAGCCGCGCCAATCCAGCCCCGCAGGTAGTGCTGGCGCAGCTGAGAGAGGGATTTACTGAGAACCATGCCCTGATTGTCAGTCAGCGGCTGCAGGTAGAGCAGGTAGGGGAGGTGCTTCTCTGTGGTCTGTTGCAGGCCGGCTATTCCGCGAGCGGCCTGTATTACCGCTGCGTCAGTGATACCTGGCTGTGGCGGTAACAGGAGACTGACGTTATCGCCACTCAGGGTGCCGGTTTGCAGTGACAGTCCCTGACTGCGCAGATAACCGAGCTCTGCTGCTGTGGGAAGACTGCCGGGATTGAGTTGCCACTGTTGCCGCAGATTGCCCGCCAGACGCTGCAATTCATTCTGCTGGTGTTTTACCTCAGACAGATACAGCATCAGGCCGGTAACAACAGTGATCATCAGCGTTGACGCCAGCGCGAGCATCCAGAGGTATTTAATGTGGCGGCTCATAGTGCGTCCTTTGCCGAAGTCCCTTAACAATAGATGCTTGTGGTCAGACAATCCAAGGCAATACCAGCGCATGCAGCGTTGCCGTGAGCGTCATGGCCATTGCCGCATAAGCCGATTGTTGTGGCCCTAACTCCAATGCACGACTGGTGCCAATTGCGTGGGCACAGATGCCCAGTGTCAGACCCAGTGTCTGGGGTTCATCCATGCGCAGCAGTTTCAGCAGGGGTGGAATCATCAGTGCTCCGAGAATACCGGTAACGATAACAAAAGCAGAGGCCAGTGCACTGATACCACCAACCTGCTCACTGATGGCGACGGCAACCGGCGTGGTAATGGATTTCGCACTGATTGTGCGGGTGATGGCGTCATCGCCAATCCAGAAGTGTGCCAGCAACACCGCACAGGCTACGGTGGTGCCACTGCCCAGAGTAACGGCCAGTGCGATACGCAGCCATTGTTTACGCATGGTATGAATAAACTGATACAGCGGCACCGCCAGCATAACCACCACCGGTCCCAGCATCTGATGCAGGTAATCGCCACCCTGCATGTAGGTAACGTAAGAGACGCCGCTTAATTCCAGACAGGAAACGACCAGAACAATCCCGGTCAGAATCGGTGGGATAAAGGCATTGTTACCTGTGCGGCGATAGAGTTGTTGGCCGGCCAGGAAAGCCGCTATCGTCAGTGCGGCCCAGAATAATGGCAGGCTGAGCAGTTGGGTCATGAGCCTGATTTACCTCCCTTGCGCATAATCAGCGCACAGACCAGTGCACCGGGAATAAGACTGACGGCAAGAATGATCAGCAGGGCCGGGCCATGTTCGGCCAGCAATTGTTTCTGGGTGATGATGCCAACACTGACAGGAATCAGAAACAGTGGCAGTAAGGGGGACAACGTCTGGGTGATGCGCTGCAGATTATCCGGTGTTTTGCCGCGCAGAATCAGCGCCAGCAATAACAGCAGCATACCAACAATGGATGCCGGAACAGGAAGATGCAGCAGTGTTTGTAACAGAGACCCCAGCAGCAGAAAGATCAGCAGGGTAAGGAGGCCGGACATGCGTCTGCTCCTGAAAAGTTGGTGCGGAAGGAGAGACTCGAACTCTCACGCCGTGAAGCGCTGGAACCTAAATCCAGTGTGTCTACCAATTTCACCACTTCCGCGATTCAGGGCGCGGATATTATACAACTCAGATGCACTTGCCAAGGGCTGCTCCCCGGCTTGCGGTACGGAAATTGTCGTACTGGTGCTGCAGGGGGGCGCTCGTGTATGGTGCCTTTTTTTGCACACAGGGAATGGCGATGCCTTCTGATAACCGACTGGCCAGCAGTATCCTGCTGAGCGCTGCCGCCGTGGTGATTGTAATTGCCGGCATTAAAAGTGCGGCGGCGATGCTGGTTCCTTTCTTACTGGCGGTATTTATCGCGGTGCTCAGTGCGCCGCTGTTGCGCTGGCTGATCCGGCATAAAGTGCCTGAAGTTCTGGCGGTTCTGTTGCTGGTGGTTGGCTTCCTGCTGCTCGGCACTATGCTGGCGTCTTTTGTCGGCGGTACGCTGACGGCATTTTATAAAGACATGCCGCTGTACGAGCAGAAGTTACAGACGCTGACCAGTCATGGTGTGACCTGGCTGCGCAGTCTGGGCGTGGAAGTGGCCGACAATGTGATCCGCGAATACGTTAACCCCGGCGTCGTGATGCGCACGGTGGCCTCGGTGTTTAATGGTCTTGGCGGCGTACTGACCAACACCTTCCTGATCCTGTTCACGGTGATCTTTATTCTGCTTGAAGCGTCCAGCTTTCCGGCCAAGGTGAAGCGCGCTTTTGGTGAAGAGACTCAGGCCTTTGCCCACTTTGAGCGTTTTTCCGAAGCGGTGCAGCAGTATCTGATGATTAAAACCGTGGTCAGTTTCGGTACCGGTCTGACCGTCGGTCTGTTACTGGCGCTTATCGGTGTCGATTACTGGGCGCTGTGGGCGCTGGTCGCTTTTCTGCTGAATTACATCCCCAATATCGGTTCTATTATTGCCGCCATTCCGGCGGTGCTGATTGCCTTGATTCAGATCGGGCCAGGTGCTGCTCTTCTGACCGCCGGGGTTTATGTGCTGGTGAATACATTGTTCGGCAATGTGATTGAGCCGCGGTTGATGGGGCGCTCGCTGGGGTTGTCGACGCTGGTGGTGTTTCTGTCGCTGGTGTTCTGGGGCTGGATTCTCGGGCCGGTAGGTATGCTGCTGTCCATACCTCTGACCATGGTGGTGAAAATCGCGCTGGAAACCCGGCCGCAGTCACGCTGGATCGCGACCCTGCTTGATCACTGAGCGGTGCAGTGAGTACATGAGCAAAGAAGGGTAAAAACACTGCCGGCCATCGGGCTGGCGGCGCTAGACTGGGCGCAACGGAGGATGGCGATGAAATCGATTCTGCTGGTTGATGATGATTACGAACTGGGCGAGCTGTTGCAGGAATACCTGTCGATGGAAGGTTTTGCCCTGACCGCCGTGCAGGACGGAGAAACCGGTCTGCAGCGGGCTTTAAGCGGCGATTACGATCTGGTGTTGCTGGATGTAATGCTGCCGAAAATGAACGGCTTTGAAGTGCTGAAAAAGCTGCGCACCGAGTCTTCCCTGCCGGTGATTATGCTGACCGCGCGTGGCGAAAGTGTCGACCGCGTGCTCGGTCTTGAGCATGGTGCTGATGATTATATTCCCAAGCCCTACCACCACCATGAACTGGTGGCGCGGATTAAGGCTCTGTTTCGCCGTATTGACCTGTCGGCCGAGCCGCCGGGCAAAGGTACGGTCACCACGCTGAATGTGGGTGAGCTGCAGCTGAACACCACGCGCCGGGTCGTAACTCTGGATGGTGTCGAGCTGGCGCTTACCGGTGCCGAATTCGGCGTACTGCATTGCATGATGGAGCACGTTGGTGAACTGGTGGATAAAGACACGCTGTCACTGGCCGCACTGGGTCGTCCGCTGATGGCTTATGACCGCTCGATTGATATGCACGTCAGTAATCTGCGTAAAAAACTGGGCCGCCGTGCCGATGATTCCGACTGGATTAAAACGGTACGTTCGCGTGGCTATATGCTGGTCAGTCCGGAATAATTATCCCTTCTAATACAGGCTCGCGCATGCGCTGGTACCGCTCGTTATTCTTTAAAATTTTCCTCTGGTTCTGGGGGGTGATTTTCCTTTCTATGTGGGCAGCGGTGCTGACCAATGAGTGGATTGAGGATGATTACTTCCGCCCGGCAACTCAGCCGGAAGCGATGCACCTGGTGCATATGATGGATCGCGAGCGGCCGATCGTGGCTGAAAGCCGTAAGCTGTGGCGCAAGATGCGCCCTGGCTGGAATCTGGTGGCTGTGCCGGTGGATATGATCAGCCAGCTGCCCCACGATCTGGAAGAGTTTGCCGATGAAGCGGGGGAAGCGGATCAGATTCTGTGGGGACAAAATGACGGCTGGCTGATGATCGGGCCGTTGCAGCGCCAGGGCTATCTCTATATCGCTGTAGCCCGTAAAGAATGGCAGAGTGTGCTGAACAATGAAGACCGCTGGCTGGTACCGCTGGCGATTGTGGTCGTGGTTACCCTACTGTGCTTTGTGCTGGTGTGGAGTCTGACCCGGCCTATCCGTCGTCTGCAGCGTACGGTACGTCAGCTGGCGCAGGGCAACTTCGATGTCTCCGGGCTGCGTCAGGATCTGCACCGCCATGATGAAATCGGCATGCTGGCCAGTGAAGTGGTGGATATGGCCGATGCTCTGCAGCGCCTGCTGCACAGTCACCAGCAACTGCTGCGCGATGTATCCCACGAATTACGTTCGCCATTAACCCGCCTGCAGATTGCTCTTGGTATTGCCCGCAAAAAAGATCAGCAGCAGATTCTGGCAGCAGAACATGACCGGATCGAACGCGCCGTTGGTCAGGTCGATGGCCTGGTTGGGCAGATTCTCGATCTGGCGCGCCTGCAGCAAACCGACAGCCAGCAGCTGCAGACAAGCCGCTCAGGTCTTGGCGCACAGTTGCGGATCTGGCTGCAGAATGCCGACGTTGAGCTTGAAGAAAAACACCTGCAATTGGTGTTCAAAGAACCCACCGCTGCCCTGACATGTGACTGGGACTGGATGCTGGTTGAGCGTGCTTTCGACAACCTGCTGCGTAACGCCATCCGTTTTGCACCACAGGGCTCAGAGCTGTTTGTCGGCGTTGATGTCCGCGCCGAATATGCAGAATTGTGGGTGCAGGATCAGGGACCGGGCGTTCCTGAGGAAGAATTGCTGCGGATTTTTGATCCTTTTACCCAAGTTGATTCCGCCCGTGATCATGCTGCCGGAGGCTATGGTATCGGTCTGGCGCTGGTAAAGCGTATCGTTGAGCTGCATGACGGCAGCGTTCGCGCCGAAAACCGTTCTCCCGGTCTGCGTGTAACCATGAGGCTGCCTGTGCAGCCTCAAACCTGATCTGGCTCAGTTAAAAAGAGGGAAGCGCCGGATTAGCTGGAAAAAGCAATAGGTTTTTGGTAGAAAGTACGACCCTTATGCCCCCTGTGTTCTGGACGATGCGGCACAGCTGGCTTTTAAATAAAGTGAAGAGACTGGACAAGTACTATGTCACAAGATTTCAAGCAAGCAGCTCTGGATTACCATCAGTTCCCTAAGCCGGGCAAAATCAGTGTTGAGCTGACCAAGCCTGCTCAGACCTCGCGTGATCTGTCACTGGCGTACAGCCCTGGTGTGGCCGAGCCCGTTAAGGAAATCGCTGCTGATCCTGAAAACGCTTACAAGTACACCGCCAAAGGGAATCTGGTAGCTGTGATTTCCGACGGTACTGCAATTCTGGGTCTGGGTGATCTGGGTCCTCTGGCTTCCAAGCCGGTTATGGAAGGTAAAAGCCTGCTGTTCAAGCGCTTTGCCGGCGTAGACTCCATCGACATCGAAGTTGAGTCTGAAAGCCCACAGGCCTTTATTGATACCGTCCGTCGCATCGCGATCACTTTCGGTGGCATCAACCTGGAAGACATCAAAGCACCAGAGTGTTTTGAAATTGAACGCACTCTGATCGAGCAGTGCGATATTCCGGTATTCCACGATGACCAGCACGGTACTGCGATCGTAACCGTTGCCGGTGCTCTGAATGCTCTGGAAATTGTTGGCAAGAAAGTCGAAGACGCCACTATGTGTGTGCTGGGTGCCGGCGCTGCAGCTATCTCCTGCACCAAGCTGCTGATCCTGGCAGGTATGAAGCCAGAAAACATCTTTATGTGTGACCGTAATGGTGTGATCCACTCCGGTCGTACCGACCTGAACCAGTACAAGCAGGCGTTCGCTGTTGAGACCGACAAGCGCACCGTGGATGATGCCCTGAATGGCGCAGACATCTTCCTGGGTCTGTCTGGTCCTAACATGGTAACCGGCGAACAGATCAAGCTGATGGCTGAAAACCCAATCATCTTCGCCTGTGCTAACCCGGTTCCGGAAATCATGCCGGAAATCGTTAAAGAAGTCCGCCCTGATGCCATCATGGCAACCGGCCGTTCTGACTACCCTAACCAGGTAAACAACGTACTGGGCTTCCCATTCATCTTCCGTGGTGCTCTGGACGTACGTGCTAAGCGCATCAACGAAGAAATGAAGCTGGCTGCTGCCAAAGCACTGGCTGGCCTGGCAAAAGAGCCTGTAACTCAGGAAGTTCTGGATGCCTACGGTCTGGAATCTCTGGAATTCGGTCGTGAGTACATCATTCCTAAAGCCGTTGATACCCGTCTGCTGGGCGCAGTATCTTCAGCAGTGGCTCAGGCTGCGGTTGATACCGGTGTGGCACGTAAGCCATTCCCGGCTAACTACCCGCTGAAGACTCTGGCTGATATCTGAGATATCTGCTCATAAAAAAACCCGGCCATGCCGGGTTTTTTTATGTCTGCGTTTTGCCTCTTACCGGAATATCGGCAGCGGGCAGGTCAGCGGATCAGATAATCAGCCAGCAGGCGTTCATAGCGTTGCAGAATTTTATCCTGCTCGCCGCTGTCGATCAGGATTTCCATACCGATATCAAAGGCGTCGCGCAGCTGCTTGCTGTGGAACGCGGCATAGTAATAGGTTGGTTCAAACAGGTCGTGGTATTGGTATTGCTGCTGATAAACAGGGCTGTTCGGGTGGTTGCGGCGCAGCTGGCTGAGGTAATAACGGAAGATGGTCTGCTCCAGAATAATCACGTCGGTCTCACCACTAAACAGCGCCTCAACCTGTTTCTGCTGCTCGGCCAGCTCCTGATAGGCCGGGCTGCGTGCAGCCTCTGCGGCAAAATTATCCGGCAACAGCTGACTGGCCAGATTGAAGGCAGTAATACGGTAGTCTCCCAGGCTGGGGATATCGGTCAGGGACAGGTTGCGTTTACTCAGGCTGATGGCCACATTCTGGAACACGATTAATGGCTGGCGGGAAAACAGTGCGCCGGGAGAGGCGGAAGAGCTGGTAATGCAGGCGATATCCAGCTCGCCTTTATTAAAGGCGGCAATGTTATTGGCGTTACTGTTATAGCTGACGTTGATGGTTTTATTCTGTGTCTGCAGTGCCCGGCGCAGGATATCGAGCACAATGCCGCGTTCATTCTGGCGGATAACGTACGGGGGAATGGAGTCGCCACAGCCGACGCGCACAGATTCAGCACTGTAAGCCGGAATGCTGAAAAAAGTCAGCATACTGACCATCAGGACTGGCAGTGCGTGTGAAAATAAGCGCAAAACAAACAACATAATCAGTCAACCCTGTCCGACAACAGCTTCAGGATAACCGGATTTATACGATTTGCACGTAGTGCCTGAGGATAAAACAGAAGGAAGGAGATGCCGGCCCTGAAGCAGAGCCGGCAGAACGGGCATCAGCCTTTTTTGGCGCGCTTACGTTCGTTTTCGGTCAGGAACTTCTTACGCAGACGGATGCTGGTTGGGGTTACTTCCACCAGTTCGTCGTCTTCGATAAATTCCAGAGCCTGTTCCAGCGTGTGCTTAACCGGCGGTGTCAGGTTGATGGCTTCATCGGTACCTGATGCACGCACGTTAGTCAGCTGCTTGGCCTTGGTTGGGTTTACCACCAGGTCGTTGTCACGGCTGTGCAGACCAACGATCATGCCTTCGTACACTTCCAGACCCGGAGATACGAACAGACGGCCACGTTCCTGCAGGGTGAACAGGGCATAGCCCAGAATCTTACCCGGAACCATCGATACCAGTACGCCGTTGTGACGGGTAGAGGTCAGACCGGTCTGAACCGGACCGTAATGGTCGAAGATGTTGGTCAGGATGCCGGTACCGGAAGTCATGGTCATAAACAGACCACGGAAACCGATCAGGCCACGGGCTGGCATGATGAACTCAAGACGCACACGGCCTTTGCCATCCGGAACCATGTTGGTCATCTCGGCGCGACGGTTACCCATCTCTTCCATGATGGAACCCTGATGGTCTTCTTCGATATCGATCACAACCTGTTCGTAAGGCTCCTGGATCTCACCGTCGATTTCTTTCTGCACAACTTCCGGCTTGGAGATACCCATCTCGAAGCCTTCGCGGCGCATGGTTTCAATCAGAACGGACAGATGCAGTTCACCACGACCGGATACTTTGAATTTTTCCGGAGTGTCGCCTGGCTCAACACGCAGCGCCACGTTGTGGATCAGTTCTTTTTCCAGACGGTCTTTGATATTACGGCTGGTGACGAACTTACCTTCACGGCCAGCGAACGGAGAGTCGTTCACCTGGAAGGTCATGGATACGGTTGGCTCATCCACGGTCAGTGCTGGTAATGCTTCTACTTTAGAAGGATCACACAGAGTGTCGGAGATGCTCAGGCCGTCGATACCGGAAATACAGACGATGTCGCCGGCATTGGCTTCGGTAACCGGTACGCGCTGCAGGCCATGGAAGCCTTTAACTTCCAGTACGCGGCCCTTGCGGGTTTTACCTTCGGCAGAGATGATCTGTACATCGGTCCCTGGCTTCAGTTTGCCGCGGGCGATACGGCCAACACCGATAACGCCGACGTAGCTGTCGTAATCCAGAGCGGAAATCTGCATCTGGAACGGACCGTCAAGGTCAACCGGTGGCGGAGATACGTGATCAACGATCATCTGGAACAGGGGAGACATGTCGTCTGCCATATTGTCAGGATCCAGACCAGCGATACCATTCAGGGCAGAGGCATATACGACCGGGAAGTCGAGCTGTTCTTCGGTTGCGCCGAGGCGGTCGAACAGGTCGAAGATTTCGTCCATTACCCAGTCAGGACGGGCGCCCGGGCGGTCGATTTTGTTAATAACCACGATCGGGCGCAGGCCACGTTCGAAGGCTTTCTGGGTTACGAAGCGGGTCTGCGGCATCGGACCGTCAACGGCGTCTACCAGCAGGCAGACGGAGTCAACCATCGACATAACCCGTTCCACTTCACCACCGAAGTCGGCGTGTCCTGGGGTGTCAACGATGTTGATGCGGTAGTCGTTCCATTTAATAGCGGTATTCTTCGCCAGAATGGTAATACCACGCTCTTTTTCCTGGTCGTTGGAGTCCATGACCCGCTCGCCGCCCTGATCTTTGCGGTCCAGAGTGCCGGACTGCTCGAGCAGTTTGTCGACCAGGGTGGTTTTGCCATGGTCAACGTGCGCGATGATGGCGATGTTTCTGAGGTTGTCGATCACAAGAATGGCCTTGGTGAAAGTTTGTACAAAAAATGAGGCGCGATTATACCTGAAACGGGTCGTCAGCGTGACATCAATTTCGCAGCGGTAAGCATATTCTGCGGACATTTCTGCCAGCGTTAATCAGGGTATAAATGAAAGCGCTGTTTTTGTGCCGAATCCCATGTACTGCGGCGTTCAAGTGAACCTATAATGTGCAGGCTTGTACTGACTAGCGTATTCACCTCATGCCATCGCGCTAAAATGGTGCACTTGGTTCAGGTTGTGATTTATTTTGGTGCAGTGAGTGCCTGTTTGTTGTTTTGCAGCCCTGATTTCATGCGGGCTTCGCCATAAGATAAAATGGCACACTACTTGCTCCAATACTGAGCATGGCAAGCCGGGGCTAAACCCCGTATCAAGTTGAACCAGCATCTGGAGACAGTAAGATGTCAGAGAACACTCTGAATTTAATCAAAGAAAACGATGTAAAGTGGGTTGATCTGCGCTTTACCGATTTCAAGGGCAAAGAACAGCACGTTACTATTCCTGCGCGTTATGTAGACGAAGATTTCTTCGAAACCGGACAGATGTTCGACGGTTCTTCTATTTCCGGCTGGAAAGGCATTAACGAATCCGACATGATCCTGCGTCCGGATGACAGCACCAGCTTCCTGGACCCATTCACCGAAGACGCCACTCTGGTACTGCGTTGCGACATCATCGAGCCTGCCACTATGCAGGGTTATGACCGTGACCCACGCTCTGTAGCACTGCGCGCTGAAGAGTACCTGAAGTCTACTGGTCTGGGTGATACTGCATTCTTCGGTCCAGAGCCAGAATTCTTCATGTTTGACGACGTTCGCTGGGGCTCTGACATGTCCGGCAGCTTCTGCAAAATCAACTCTTCCGAAGCAGCCTGGAACACTGAGACTGTGATGGAAGGCGGCAACCTGGGTCACCGTCCACGCGTTAAAGGCGGTTACTTCCCGGTTCCTCCGGTAGACAGCCACCACGATATCCGTGCGGCCATGTGTAACACTCTGGAAGCGATCGGTCTGGACGTTGAAGTTCACCACCACGAAGTGGCGAACGCCGGTCAGAACGAAATCGGTGTTAAGTTCAACACTCTGGTTAAGAAAGCTGACGAAGTGCAGATGCTGAAATACGTTATCCATAACGTTGCAGCAGCTTACGGCAAAACTGCTACCTTCATGCCTAAGCCAATCTGTGGTGATAACGGTTCCGGTATGCACGTTCACATGTCTTACTGGAAAGACGGCGTAAACCAGTTCGCTGGTGACGGCTATGCCGGCCTGTCTGAAACTGCCCTGTTCTACATCGGCGGTATCATCAAGCACGCTAAGTCCCTGAACGCGTTCACCAACCCAGGTACTAACTCTTACAAGCGTCTGATCCCAGGCTTCGAAGCTCCGGTAATGCTGGCTTACTCTGCCCGTAACCGTTCTGCTTCTATCCGTATTCCTTACGTTGCGTCTCCAAAAGGCAAGCGTATCGAAGCACGTTTCCCGGATCCGATTGCTAACCCATACCTGGCTTTCGCAGCTCTGCTGATGGCTGGTCTGGACGGCGTTAAGAACAAGATCCACCCTGGCGATGCAGCTGACAAAGATCTGTACGATCTGCCAGCTGAAGAAGCAGCCAAGATTCCACAGGTTTGTGGCTCTCTGCGTGAAGCTCTGGACAGCCTGAAAGCTGACCATGAGTACCTGACTGCAGGCGGCGTATTCAGCAAGGATATGATCGAAGCTTACATCGACCTGAAGATGGAAGAAGTTTACCGCGTTGAGCACACCACTCACCCGGTTGAATACGATATGTACTACAGCGTGTAATACGCTTTAGTCAGATCGGAAAAAGGGCTCTTCGGAGCCCTTTTTTATTGCTGTTTTGCGGCTGGTTAAGCTGTTGTTGTGGGTTATTTAGTCTCTAACGGCAAGGGTGGCTAGGCATCGTTGCTGTCAGCGCCTAGTATGTCGGTGTTATTTCCCGGAGAACTGAATGTGAGTCTGAGCTGGAGTAAGAACGGTCTGGTTTCTGCCCTTAAACCAATGGACTGGCAGTTTCGTGAGCCGGCCTCTGGTGCGCAAATGGATGCTTATCTGCAGATGTACCGGCTGGACTTTCCAGAGCTGAGTGGCGTGCGTCATTTTGCCGGGCTGATGCAGGCGGCGGACTATCAGATTGCCGTACAGGTATGGCGTCCGCAGAACCCGCGCGGTACAGCGATCGTTGTCCATGGCTACTACGACCATGTTGGTTTGTACGGGTCACTGATCGGTTTCTGTCTGCAGCAGGGGCTGAATGTGGTGGCCTATGATTTGCCCGGGCACGGATTATCCAGCGGCGAGAGCGCATCCATCGGCAGTTTCCAGGAATACGACGAAGTGTTCAGCCTGATTCTGCAGCGTACCCGTGGTGGTCTTGGTGGCCCGTTGTATGTCTTCGGTCAGAGTACCGGAGGCGCCATCATTATTAACTATCTGCTTAAGCGTCAGCTGAGCAAAGCACAATCTCCTTTTGCCGGTATTACCCTGATGGCTCCTCTGGTGCGCCCGAAAGGCTGGTACAGAGGGCGGCTGGTGCATTCCTTTGTCAGTCTGTTTCTGCGTCAGGTACGGCGCAAGTTTAATCCGAACTCTGCCGACGCTGAATTTCTGCGTTTTATCGCCGAGAGCGATCCGCTGCAGCCTCATCATCTCAGTGTGCGCTGGGTCGGAGCACTGAAGCAGTGGGTTCCTTATATTGAAGCGCTGCCTGCTTCTGAGCTGGAAGTGAATATCGTGCAGGGTGACAACGACAACACCGTCGCCTGGCGCCATAACCTGAAGCTGCTGGCGCAGAAGTTTCCCCATCAGCGTCTGATGATGTTGCCCGGTGGTCAGCACCATCTGGTGAATGAGTCGCCGCAGCACAGAGAGCAGATCTATCGTCAGCTGGCGGAATGGTTGCTGTCCGATAAGAACCCGGCCTGATTTCCGACTTTTGCCAGATTGACCTGAATTGTCCTAAGTGTATAACTCTCCGCTGCGTACTATCGCGCAAAAGGCCAATGGCTGTGATTCCTCAGGCAAGGAAGCCTGTACAGCAGGAGAATGACATGGACACGCGTCTGGACAGTAATAAAAAGCTGGTGCACAACTTTGTTGAGCTGACCTGGAATCAGGGACGCTTTAATCTGGCACGTTCGCTGGTTGCCCGCGATTTCACCTATTATGCGAGCATGGTCAATATGCCACTTAACCTGGATGGCATGGAGACCCTGATCCAGACCATCCGCAACTCTATGGACGATTTTTCCATCGGGGTTGAAGAGGTGGTGTGTGAGGGCAATCTGGTGGTCACCCAATCGACCTTCAGTGGCACGCTGGTGCGTCCGCTGATGGGCTTTGAGCCTGTGGATAAGGTCATTGCCCTGCATGCAGCTACCTTCTGGCAGGTGCGCCACGGCATGATTCAGTCGGGTAACTCTTTGCTCGACACCGCTGACCTGTTTCATCAGGTGCGTAAAATCATGACACCCAATGCCGCGGCGGCGTTCTGAGCTATTTACGGAAGTGGCTGAGTAAGTCCTGCGCCATTTCCCTGATCGCCTCGCGGATACTCATTGTATTGCGCGGATTATGACTGCCATCGCAGTAGGGCATGGCCTCACTGCGTCCGCAGCTGCACAACCACACCAGTTGCTTCTGATCGCTGTGCAGGCTCAGCGGCCGGGGACAGTTGTCGGCGGCAAACGGCGCGCTGCTGCAGCGTCCGCACTGACAGATCTGATAGCTCTGATCCGCATTCAGCGTGACCACGTGGGGCGTTATTTCATTCATGGAAATGTCCGTCGTCTGCGGCCAGATGCAGAATATG
Source organism: Thalassolituus hydrocarboniclasticus (assembly GCF_025345565.1). Classification (NCBI taxonomy): domain Bacteria; kingdom Pseudomonadati; phylum Pseudomonadota; class Gammaproteobacteria; order Oceanospirillales; family Oceanospirillaceae; genus Thalassolituus; species Thalassolituus hydrocarboniclasticus. Next base: position 123,130 of record NZ_CP054475.1, read on the forward strand.
CGACCACTCTTCTGCCCGTATCGGCTGGACGGAGAGGCGTGAGCGGTTGAGCAGTGCCATTTCCTGCAGTGCACTGTCTTTGCGCATATCTTTCAGCGTAATGGGATGTTTGAGGGCGCGCAGGGCTTCGACCTCAATGGTGATCCAGCGCGGGTTGGTCGGGTCCGATTTCGCATCAAAATAATCCGAGGCCGGATCAAACTGCGACGGATCGGCGAGACCGGTGCGGGTTACCCGGCAGACGCCGACAATGGCCGGCTCTTTGCAGCTGGAATGGTAGAAAAACACCAGATCTGCGACCTGGATCTCATCCCGCAGTATGTTTCGCGCTTGATAATTGCGCACGCCGTCCCATACTGTGCGCCTGCCTGGTGCGGCCTCAAGATGATAATAACTAAAAACGTCCGGTTCAGATTTCAGTAACCAGTGATTCATATTTTCTGACTATAAAGTGGTCTGAGTATTGCTCATGCCAAATGCGCGCTTACAGAGCAGTGAGCGGTCAGAGTAGCATCCAATGAACACAGGTTCTAATCCGCAAGCCGGAATGCAGTAGGAACAAACAGCAATGAAAAAACCCGATATTCTGATTCTTCTCAGCGTGATTGTACTGTTAGGTGCAGCGGTGACCGGTATGACCAGCGAGGTCAAGCGTCCGGCGTCACTGATGACGATGGAAAACAGTATCCGCTAGGATTGGCGGAAGCGATGCAGCCCTGCATCAGTGGCAATCGCCGCGAGGGGAATATCCCAGTCTTCAGCGGGTAAATCCCCGACCTTTTGCAGTTCATAGGCACAGCCAATCAGCCGGGGTTTGTTTCCGGGCTGGCGGCTGAAGGCCAGTGTGCGGTCGTAAAAGCCGCCACCCATTCCCAGCCGGTTGCCACTCTCATCGAAGGCAACCAACGGCATACAGATCAGATTGATAAAACGTGCCGGCATCGCCCGGTGGCTGGCAAAGTCTGGCTCGCTGATACCAAAACGGTTTTTCACCATGCGGCTTTGGCGGTTAAAGGGCAGAAAGCTCAGGTGTCCTTTGCGCAGCGGGTGCAGCACCGGCAGGTAGAGGGTTTTGCCACGGCGCTGTAAGTCGCGGATAAAGACCGAGGTATCAATCTCGCCATCATTGGTTAAATACACGGCAATATGACGCGAATGCTGAAAGTGCGTGGACTGACGCAGAGAGTGCAGTAGCTGCTGTGCGGCCTGCTGACGCTGGCGGCGGTTAAGCGCGCGGCGCTGGCGGCGCATATGCCGGCGGAGTTCGGTTTTATTCATCGGAATTAAACGCAGAAATCGGAAGGGCTCCCCACTGTGCCGCTGTCGTAAATAAAGGCCTTGAACCCTGTGGTCCAAGGTGGCAGGCCAGACACTGAATCAGGCTTTCCGTCGGGCGGACATGCGCACATCAGCGAGTGAAACCTTCCATAAAAAAGTGCATCGGCTCAGGACTTTATCGACTGGCAAACACCCCAGGGAGCAGGCGAAGTATATCAGAGATCATTATGAAAAAATGAGGATTTTGTAATGAATACTGCGCCACAGAATTACAGCTCGAGCTGCAGATCCTGTTCCAGGGCTTCGTCGATGGCGGCGTTCATTTTGCTCAGGTCGCGCTTCATCTGCAGGTTTTCGGCCTCCAGTTCACGCAGCTGGTGGGCGATATTCAGCGCGGCGATAACCGCCACACGATCGGTGCCCAGCACTTTACCGGCGGAGGAACCGGCGTTCTTTATTTCGGACATTTTCTCGTTGAGATAACGCGCTGCATCGCGCAGTTTTTCTTCTGCGCCATCGGGACAGTTGATGCGGTACTCGCGGTCGAGAATCAGTAATTCCAGGGTTTTGGACGGGTTAGCCACTATTGCGCTCCAGCGTTTGCAGACGGGTAATCATTTCATTGACCTTGCGACGGGCAATTTCGTTCTGCTGCATCAGTTTTGCACGCTCGGCCTGCCAGCTCGCTTCGGCGGCGCGCATGGCTTTATTCTGCTCGCGCAGTTCCTGGTGCACGGTCAGCAGTTTTTCGATCTTACGCTGCAGGCTCTGGAGTTCAGGATTTTGCATTGCCATCATAGTGGTTAGTGAGAACAGGCTAACTATAAGAGGCCGCTGGCGGCGGGGTCAATCGGCGACGGTGCCTTTGCTGCTTTATTCCCGCCGCTTCCGGCATTTGCGCATACTTTCGCGGCAGCAATGATAGAATGACCGCTTTCCCTCCCATTGAGGACGTTATGACGATCGAATTTTCCGCAGCCGCTGATCTGTGGCTGGAATCACGCTGCTACCAGACTCCATCCGCCCTGCATGGCTGGCTGACCGGCTATCTCGCTTCCGGCGCCCGCCTTAAGCCGGCCGACTGGTTAGTGGAAGCGCAGGAATATCTGGAGCTGGAAGAAGCTCCGGAAGCACCGCTGCAGGCGTTTCTGCAGACTTTTTACGATGACGTGCTGCTTGGCCTGAGCGGCGAGTCGATGGAATTCAGTGTGCTGCTGCCAGCCGATGAAGATGCCGATATCGACGAGCAGGTTGAATGCCTGGCGCAGTGGAGTAAAGGCTTCCTCGATGGCTTTGGTGCATCGGGCCAGATTCAGGGCAAAGTGCCGGAAGACGTGCTGGAAGTACTGCAGGATCTGGATGCCTTCTCGCAGGCGTCACTGGATGACCCGCAGGACCCGCAGAACGAAATGCTGTATCTGGAACTGGCTGAGCATGCCCGCGTTGCTGCGCTGACCGTCTTTTACGGTATGAACAAAACCGCTCCGGCCCCTAAAACCCTGCACTGATCTCTACGCATTGACGAGGTGATGATGAAACTCGATGTCCGCGAATACGCCAAACGCCGCCGTCAGCTGATGGAGCTGATGAGCCCGAACAGCATTGCCATTGTGCCATCAGCGCCGGTCACGGTGCGTAACCGCGATGTGGAGCATCCCTTCCGTCAGGACAGTGACTTCTATTATCTGTCCGGCTTTGCCGAAGAGCATGCTGTATTGGTGCTGATTCCCGGCCGTGAGCATGGCGAATACGTGCTGTTCTGTCAGGAAAAGATCAAAGAGCAGGAAATCTGGACCGGCCGCCGTGTCGGCCCGGAAGCCGCACCTGAGGTGCTGGGCTGTGATGATGCTTTCCCGATCAGCGATATCGACGACATCCTGCCCGGCCTGATCGAAGGCAAAGACCGCATCTACGCCAGCCTGGGTGTCAGCCCGAACTTTGATAACCAGCTGATGCAGTGGGTTAACCATATCAAAACTCAGGTGCGTAATGGCGCCACACCGCCGCACGAGTTCAGTGCGCTGGATCATTTATTACACGATCAGCGTCTGATTAAATCCCCTGCAGAAATTAAGGTTATGCAGAAGGCCGCCGACATCAGCGCCGAAGCGCACACCCGCGCCATGCAGATGGTCAAGCCGGGCATGTTCGAGTTTGAGCTGGAAGCCGAGATCATGCGCACCTTTATGGCCGCTGGCAGCCGCTGGCCGGCGTATCCGTCGATTGTGGGCGCCGGTGATAACGCCTGCATTCTGCATTACACCCACAACAATATGGCGATTAAAGACGGCGACCTGATTCTGATCGACGCCGGTTGTGAGCTGGACTACTACGCCGCCGATATTACCCGCACCTTCCCGGCTAACGGTAAATTCAGCGCCGAGCAGAAGGCGATGTACCAGCTGGTGCTGGATGCGCAGTATGCCGCGATTGAGCAGATCAAAGCCGGTAATCACTGGAATCAACCACACGAAGCGGCAGTGCGGGTGCTGGTCGAAGGGCTCGTGCAGCATGGCCTGCTCAGCGGTGATGTCGACGAGCTGATTGAGAATCAGGAATACCGCCAGTTCTACATGCATAAAACCGGTCACTGGCTGGGTATGGATGTGCACGATGTCGGCGAATACCGCATCGGTGGTGAGTGGCGCATTCTCGAAGAAGGCATGGTGATGACCGTTGAGCCGGGTTTGTATATCTCGCCGGACGATGAAACGGTGGACGCCAAATGGCGCGGCATCGGCATCCGCATCGAAGACGATGTGGTGGTGACCAAAAGCGGCTGCAAAGTCCTGACCGCTGCCGTTGTGAAAGAGATTGATGATATTGAAGCCCTGATGGCGGGCTGAGGAACAGCATGAGCAAGCACATCCCGCAGTCTGACATTGTGGTACTGGGCGCCGGCATGGTCGGCGCCAGTCTGGTGCATCTGTTAAAACCGGCGCTGGCGCGCGGGATGAGCCTGACCTTAATCGACCGTCAGGCGCTGAACTGGGATGGTGATATTGCCAGCCGTCCGCCCAGCTTTGATGGCCGGGCGACGGCGTTGTCCTACGGTACACAGCAGATTCTCAGTCAGCTGGGTGTGTGGGATCTGATGGCTGAGCGCGCCTGTGCTATCGGGCATATTCAGGTCTCCGATCAGGGCCGCTTTGGCCAGACCCAGCTGCACGCCAGTGAACAGAATACTGAGGCTCTGGGTTATATCGTTGAAAACGCCGTGATTGGTCAGGGCCTTTTGAGTGGACTGGAACAGCCAGGCGTCAGCATTAAAGCCCCGGCCCAGGTGCAGGGCGTACAGATGAACGCTGACGGCGCGCTGCTGACCTTCGATAACGGCGAACAACTGCAGACCAGTCTGCTGGTGCTGGCCGATGGTGCGCGTTCGGCGCTGGCGCAGCAGCTGGGTATTCAGCATGAACGTCGTTCTTATGGCACCCATGCGCTGGTGACTCAGGTTGAAGTTGACCGTGAACACGGTCACTGGGCGTATGAGCGCTTCAGTGAAGACGGCCCGATTGCCTTTCTGCCGCTGAATAAAAAAGACTTCGCCGTGGTGTGGACGCTGGCCGACGACCAGATCGAACAGGTCAAAGCCTTGCCCGAAGCCGAATTCCTTGCCCGTCTGCAGCAACAGATCGGATATCGTCTGGGACGTTTAATGCGTGTCGGCGAACGCGCCAGCTACCCGCTGGCACTGGTGCAGAGTAAAGAGCAGGTGCGGCGTTCGCTGGTGCTGCTCGGCAACGCTGCGCACAGTCTGCATCCGGTGGCCGGACAGGGCTTTAACCTCGCACTGCGCGATGCCGCCGTACTGGCCGAATACCTCAACCGCGCCTGGCAGCAGAATCAGCCGCTGGGCGATCTGGCGTTATTACAGGCTTACGAGCAACAGCAGCAGGCCGACCAGCGCAACACCATCATGGCCAGCGATCTGCTGCCACGCCTGTTTGGTTCAAAGCTGCCGGGTATGGCGCTGCTGCGCGACGCCGGTCTGCTCGGCATGTCGGCCCTGCCAACCGCGCGCAAACTCTTTACCCGTCATGCGATGGGGTTAGGGCAGCGGGCGGCGAAGCTTCCGGCCACGCCGCTTTCAGGAGAATCTGCATGAACTATGACGTAGTGATTGTTGGCGCCGGACTGGTGGGTCAGGCGATTGCCAGCGCGCTGGTGCAGGGGGCACAGCAAAAGCCTTTGCGCATTGCCCTGATTGATCCGGCGTTCCGCACACAGGCTCCGGCCAGCGGCAGCGAACTGGCTGACTATGATCTGCGCGTGTCAGCGTTAACCGCCAAAACCCAGGCTTTCTTAACCCGTCTGGGCGCCTGGCAGAAAATTCCGCCGCAGCGTCTCAGCCCTTACACCGGCATGCACGTCTGGGATGCTGAAGGCACAGGTTCTGTGACCTTCGATGCCGCCGATCTGCATGCTCCCTGTCTGGGTCATATAGTTGAAAACCGGCAAACGCTGTGGGCGATCCAGCAGTGCCTGCAGGAAACGCAGTGCGTGGATGTACTGACGCAGAAAGTTCGCTACCTCGATAACCGTGACGCCGAAGGTTACACCCCGGTGGTTTTGGAAAACGATGACAGGCTGCTGGCCAGACTGGTGATTGGTGCCGATGGTGCGCTGTCACGGGTGCGCCAGTGGGCTGGCCTGCCAACCACCGAGTGGGATTATGGTCATCACGCCATTGTTGCCACGGTACGGCTGGAACAACCGCTGCAGGCGACGGCCTGGCAGCGCTTCCGTCCTGAAGGGCCACTGGCGTTACTGCCGCTGCCGGGTGATGAACATCTGGCGTCTATCGTCTGGTCGACTTCGCCGGCGGAAGCCGATGCGGTACTGGCGATGGATGAAGCCGGCTTTAACGCCGCGCTGACCCAGGCATTTGAAGGACGTTTGGGGCAGGTGCTGGCCAGCTCGGCCAAGGCCCGCTTTCCGCTGCGCCAGCGCCATGCGCGGAATTACTGGTGTGAAGGCGTAGTGCTGGCCGGTGATGCCGCGCATACCATTCATCCGCTGGCCGGACAGGGTGTGAATCTGGGCTTTAAAGATGCTGAAACCCTGGCGGAAGAAATTCTGCGCGCGCACAGCAAAGGGTTGGATCTTGGTGGTGAGCTGGTGCTCAGCCGTTATCAGCGCCGCCGTCAGGCCGACAACCTCAGCACCATGGCGGCGATGGAAGGCTTTAAACAGCTGTTCGCCGCCGATCAGCCATTGCTGCGTTTATTACGCAACGAAGGGATGCGCCTGTTCGACAAACTGTTGCCGGTTAAGCAGCACGTAATGATGAAAGCGATGGGACTGGATTAATCGGGGCTGGATTGATAAGACTGTCGTGATGAGTTGGTCTGATAGCCGATATAAAAAAACGAGCCTCAATTGAGGCTCGTTTTCGTTGGTTTTCCTGCAGGCAGAATTAACGGCCGTACTGCTCACGCAGCGCCTGGATACGACGTTCCAGCGGCGGGTGAGTGGAGAACAGGGCAGACATCTTACCTTCACCACCGATACCAAAAGCCACCAGTTCACCGTTCAGTTCACTTGGCTGGTCGTAGGTTTGCTGCAGGGCCGCCAGTGCGCTGATCATCGCTGCAGGGCTGACCAGTTCGGCACCGGCCTGGTCGGCACGGAATTCACGGCGACGGCTGAACCAGGCAACAATGGTCGAAGCCAGAATGCCCAGTACGATCTCGGCGATAAAGGTCGTTACATAGAATGCGATGCCCGGACCGTCTTCGTTCTTGAATACCGCACGGTCGACGAAGTTACCGATAATACGGGCGAAGAACATCACAAAGGCGTTCACCACGCCCTGAATCAGGGTCAGGGTAATCATATCGCCGTTGGCAACGTGGCCGATTTCGTGGCCCAGTACCGCTTTGATCTGCTCTTTATCCATACGCTGCAGCAGGCCGGTCGATACTGCGACCAGGGCATTGTTACGGTTCCAGCCGGTAGCAAAGGCGTTAGGCGCCGCCGAACCGAAGATACCCACTTCCGGCATACCGATACCGGCTTTGTCAGCCAGTTCTTTAACGGTGCTCAGCAGCCACTGTTCACCGGCATTCTGTGGCTGATCGATGATCTGCACACCCATGCTGCGTTTTGCCATCCACTTGGACAGCAGCAGCGAGATCACTGAGCCGACCATACCGAACACCAGACAGAACACCAGCAGGTTGCCGAGGTTCAGGCCATTGCCGCTGCGTTCCAGGTAACTGCCCACGCCGAGCAGTGACAGGGTAACGCTCGCCACCAGAACAACGGCTAAGTTGGTGGCCAGAAACAGAATTATGCGCAACATGTGCGACTCCTATAAGGGTTGTTCTCAGTTGTCCGCAGGCGCTCAACAGAACAGATTTGAGCACGGATTTATGACAGCAAGAATGGTGATTTTTCCGCAGTTTTCAAGCGGGATTATTGTCAGGAAGGGTAATTATGACGGTTATTCTTTTGCACTGTTATTAAAAGTGCCGCACTTAAATGATAGTTGTCTTAATTAATGCTGTGACTGGCCGATAAATGATCAATCTATTACTCATTATCACGGGTCAGGGATCAGACCATGGCAATTACACCACGCATCAGCGAAGTTGGCAGTTTCCAGTTTATCAGGCCGGGCCGGAACAGCGATGAGCCGCTGACGGATCAGCTGGCGCGTACCGGCGGCAGCGAACTGAAAGCGGCGGCAAAAGGTCAGTCACTGCACTCGCAGCCCGTCGCAGATTCGACTTACCGCGAGCCGGTTAACCGCACTCTGTGGCAAAGCGATCAGTCCTGGACGCGTTTTGCCGGCTCACTGAACGATACCGAAGTAATTAATGGCGTGAGCCCTGAGGGGCGGGAGCAGCTGGTCTCTGCCTCCGACTCCCTGAATATACCTAAGGACTTTCGCCCCGGAGCTGTGTTGACCGATCTGCTGGAGCGCGGCGTATCACAGTTCAGCAGCACCAGCGGACGTTATGCTTATGCCGATGACGGTACCCGTCCGGCGCTGACAGAAATCGGCAAGGTCAGTCTGAAATACGGTTATCAGGAAGAAAAATTCAGCCTGAAACTGACCACCAATTCGGGTAAGGAATTAACGCTGAATCTGACCCATCAGAGCGGCTGGGGTCAGGGTGACGATGGCCGTGCACTGGAAGTAGATCAGTGGCTGGTGGGCTTTACCCTGGATGAATCGCTGAGTAAAGAAGAGCAGGAAGAAGCGCTGCAACTGGCCTCATCACTGGATAAACTGGCACGGCGCTATCTGGCTAGTGGCCATCTTGATCTGGAAAATCTGGGGCTGGATAAACTGCAGCAATTCTCGGCGGTATCACTCGATCTTAAAGGCGCAGGCAATGAGAGCAGCGATCTGCTGCGTATTGAATACCGCAACGATGATGAGCAGCGCAGCCTGAATGTGCTGCTGCATGAAGACAAACTGAAGCTGGATCTGAGCAAAGCCGGTTGGGCGCAGTTGGGCACGGAAGCACAGCGGCAGGACAGCCTGAAGGAATATCTGACGCTGATCGAACAGAGCGGCGAACGCGGCAATGCCGATAAACAGCAGCTGGATTTAATGCTCGATGCCTTCGCCCTGCTGCATAAACCGGAGCAGCATCCGCAGGATCTGGCGCGGCAGGAACAGGAGCAGCCACCGCAAACGCCAACCGGAATCGACGTGGGTTTTGCCCGCAGCGGACTTACGGCGCTGAGTGGTCTGGCGGATTTCAGCTTTTCATTTCAGGCGCAGGTCAGCAAACCCAACCCTGATGCACAGCGCAATAATGAAAAGATCAGCTTTGGGCTTAATTTCGCGCAGGATACCAGAGGCGAAACCGGAGATGCCGGCAGCCTCGCCGTAGAGCAAACCCAGGCGTATCAGTTTAAGGCCAGCTTCTATGAGCCTTTGCCCTGGCTGGAACTGGTGGATTTCAGCAAGCAGAACTACCAGTACATCGAGACCGAAGCCCGTGCCACCGAGGTAACCAGCCTGCGCTACGAAGATTTCACCCTGCAGCATGCTTCGCAGCAAAGTCAGAATGAATGGCATGAGCGGCGGCGAACCTACGTGCTGGGCAGCCTCGACAGTGATGTCAGCGAAGGCGATAAAAATCAGGACATAACCGACTTTACCGAAGCCGCGATTCTGGCTGAGCGCGAACAGCAACAGCAGTTGCTGGATGATCTGCTCGGCAGCCGCATACCGCAGCCGTGGCAGCGCTGACGTAACAAAGGCTGCTCTGCATAAATAGTTATTAGCCCAAAGCCGCCATTGGTTCCCCGGCGTGAATCCCTTATGATGCCCCTGTCCCAGGGGGTGGCCCGATTGTCTGAATCCGGCCTGAGATGCCATAGGTTTACCTGTGTAAACGGCAAACCCCTAGAACCTGATCCGGTTAGTACCGGCGTAGGAATGGGGTGAGTACGCACAGTCTGCGGCGGCTCGCATCACAACCGGGAGGTTGGCGTTAAACGCAACCGGCCCCTACGCACTACCCGGGTCTTTCTTGTATTTTGAGGAATGACCCTGAATGAAAAAAACACCGCTTTCCCTGTTAGTTTTACTGGCACCACTGACCCCGCTGTCGGTTTTTGCGGCTGATGACGTTACCCTCAGCACGCAAACCGTGCAGGCCGATTTCCGTAAAACCGATGTGCAGCAGATTCCCGAAGCCGTCACCTTAGTTGGCAGCGAGCAGATTGAAGCCCGTTCGGCGCAGCATCTGGACCAGATCTTAAGCTTTGCCCCCAACGTGAACTTTGCTTCCGGTACTTCCCGCGGGCGCTATTTTCAGATTCGCGGTATCGGCGAGCGCAGCCAGTTTGTTGATCCGGTGAATCCATCTGTGGGCCTGGTCATCGACGGTATTGATATGACCGGTTTAGGTGCTGCCGCGACCCTGTTTGATGTACAGCAGGTGGAAATTCTGCGCGGCCCGCAGGGCACCCGTTTTGGTGCTAACGCACTGGCCGGCATGATCAATATCCGCAGTAATGACCCGACACAAAATAATGAAGGTTATATCAGTGCCAAAGCCGGCAACTACAGCAGCTATGGTCTGGGGGCGGCGCTATCCGGTTCGCTGAGTGATAACCTGCAGGGGCGTATTGCCATGCATGGTTTTGAATCCGATGGTTATATCGACAACGAATTTTTAAACCGTGACGACACCAATAACCAGGACGAAAAAATCGCCCGCGCGAAACTGCACTGGCAACTGTCTGAACGCAGCGAATTAAATCTGACCTATTTATACGCCGATATTGATAACGGTTACGATGCTTACAGCCTTGATAATAACCGCACAACATTGTCGAACCGTCCGGGTAAAGATACACAGGATACCAACGCTTTTGCGCTGGCGTATAACCACGAACTGAATTCCGCAGTCCGCTTTGAAAGTGAAATTACCGGCAGCTGGAATAAAGCGGAATACAGTTACGACGAAGACTGGGCGTACGGTGAATATATCTGGCTGAGCGATGATCCTGTGTACCAGCCAGACCCATGTGATACAACTCAAGGGCCTTGTTTGGCTCCTGTTGATGGTTACAGCTCTTTTGATCAATACCTGCGTAATTTTGATCGCAACAGTATTGGCCTGCGCTTTCTATCTGGCACCGATGGCCGATTATTTTCTGATTCAACCGACTGGGTTGCGGGCATCTATATGATGCAGCGGGAAGAAACACTGAAACGCAACTACACCTATAACAACGGACAGTATCAGAGCGATCTGACCGTGGATTCGGTATCGGCCTATGCAGAACTAAGCACAGCCTTTACTCCATCCACAACTCTGACTTACGGCGTACGTGCGGAAAACTGGAAAAATGATTTCAGTGATAATGCCAATACGCTGGATGCTGCAAAAAATGATGTGGTCAGCGATACCAACGAAACCTTATGGGGCGGAAAAGTTACGCTGGAAACACTGCTGGGTGTTGACCATCTGGGCTACATCTCTCTGGCCCGTGGTTATAAAGCCGGTGGCGTGAATACTGATCCGGATATTTCCGAAGCTAACCGCACGTTCGATACCGAGTTTAATAATACGGTTGAGCTGGGTCTTAAGTCGTCTCTGGCTGAGGATGCACTGAAAACCCGCCTCGCGGTATTTTATATTCAGCGTAAAAACCAGCAGGTTAAAAGCTCATATGCGGTACAAAAGCCGGATAATAGCATCACCTTTCAGGACTATTTAGCTAATGCTGCTGAAGGGGAAAATTACGGACTGGAACTGGAAAGCGAGTGGCAGCTGTCTGATGCATTACTGTGGGATCTGAGTCTTGGTTATCTGCATGCCGAATTCAGTGATTACAGCTATGAGCAGAATGAGTATGACGCAAGTGGAAATGTTGTGGGCAGTACTACAGTGGATAAATCCGGCCGAGCTCAGGCACATGCACCGGAATACAGTCTGGCTACTGCGCTGACCTATGCGCTGACCGATACATTATCGTTGCGCGCAGAAAGTGAAGCTAAAGATGAATTCTATTTTTCTGACAGCCACGATGAAAAAGCCCGTGCCTCGGTACTCTGGCATGCCCGCCTGAGCTATCAGCAGGGTCCGTTGGATCTTGCACTGGCCGGCCGTAACCTGACCAACCGTGAAACCGATGTTCGTGGTTTTGGTGGTTTTGGTAACGACCCTCGTAATGGCTATGCCGAAAATGCTTATCGTCAGCTGGGCGAGCCGCGCCTTGTGATGCTGGAAGCCAAATATTCATTCTGATAAATGCAGCCGGACGTCAGGCGTCCGGCTTATTAACTGGAGATCCAAATGGAAATTTCCGTCGAAATCAGCAAATACCCATTAGCCGATGATTATATTCCGGCGATTAAATCGTTTATCGACCGTCTGAATCAGGTTGAAGGGTTAACCATCGTGACCAATACCATGAGTACACAGGTGTTTGGTGACTATGATCTGGTGATGGATACCTTAAAAGAAGAAATGCGTCTGAGCTGGGAGCAATTCGGCAAGAGCATTTTTGTCTGCAAATTTATCGGTACCAATCTCGATCCGGCACTTAATCCACACGGATAATACGTCCGACTTTGCCCTTAAACCAAGGACTCCTGCATGACCGACATCTGGAACAGTATTGAACAGGCGGCGCAGGCCATGAGCGGCTGGGAACTGGTCGCCGTTATTCTGGGTATTGCCTATTTAGTGCTGGCCATGAAGCAGAGCATCTGGTGCTGGTACGCGGCCTTTGGCAGTACGGCTATTTTTATCGGGCTGTTCTGGGATGTCAGCCTGCTGATGGAATCGGCGCTGAATGTGTATTACCTGATTATGGCGGTCTATGGCTGGTGGCTGTGGCGCGCCAATAAAAGGGCAGATAATAAACATGAGAACTCACAGGCTTCGGCTGCTGAGTTACCAATACAGTCCTGGGGATTAAAACAGCATCTGCTGGCGATTGGCAGTGTGATTGTTCTGAGTTGTATCAGCGGTTATCTGCTCAGCGAAAACACCTCGGCGGTATTGCCTTATCTTGATTCATTCACCACCTGGGGGGCGGTGATTACCACCTGGATGGTGGCGAAGAAAGTATTGGAAAACTGGCTCTACTGGATCGTTGTCGACAGTGTTGCGATCTTTTTATATATCGACCGTGAGCTGTATTTAACGGCACTGCTGATGGCGGTGTACGTGGTGCTGGTCATTATTGGCTGGTTTAACTGGTTGCCACAATTTAAGGCACAAGTTAAAGCACAACAAAACCGCGATGATAATACTGTGCTGACCACTCCGTCGGCGTGGAAAATAGCCGAATAACAACAATAAGGCGATACCTATGCTGCAGCAGATTTTAGATGACTGGCCACACTGGCAATTGTGCAGCGAAGCGCCAACGCTGGATAATATCAGCCCATTGCCCGGTGGGCTTACCAATCATTGTTATCTGCTGCGTTTGCCGGAAGGCGATTATGTGTTGCGGGTAGAAGGGCGGAATTCCAGAGCGCTGGATATTAACCGCGCGGCCGAGCTGCAGGTGCATCATCTGGTGGCGGCACAGGGGCTGACGCCCACCATTCGCTTCCGTTCATCAAGCGGCCATTACTGGATACGCGATTATGTGCCGGGCACGCCATTAACCAATCAGCAACTTAATCTGCCGCTGCTGCTGACCATGGCGCAGCAATTACAGCAGTTGCATCAGTTACGCCCACCTGCCGGAATACCAAAGCTCAGCATCAGTGAAAAAGCCGGCCATTACTGGGACACCATTACTGCACATTTTGCCGTGATGGATCGTATGACGGCGGCAGCCGAAGAATTACTGGCTTTGCGCGGTCCGCTGCAAAGTCTGTTGAGCGGTGCTCCCGATAATCAGCGTTGTCTGTGCCATATGGACCCGACCGCCCCCAACTGGATACAGACTGCTGAGAACAAACTGGTATTGCTTGACTGGGAATACGCGGCTATCGGTCACCCGTTATGGGATCTGGCTGCTTTATTACAGGGCGTGGATTTATCCGCCGACGATGAGCAGGCCCTGCTGCAGGCCTATGGTTTAAAACATTATCGTGGCTGGGAATTTGCCAAAACACAGATGAGCTATCTGGCCGCACTCTGGTACCGGGCGCAGGGGCTGTGGAGTGATCGTGAGCTGATTGCTTATTTAAATGGCCTTAAAGCGTTGGCAGAGTGACTGTCCGGCGCTTGTTTAATTTATTTAAAAACTCCGCCGGATCTTTCTGCAGTGCCATTTCCCCCGCCTGTTGCTGCTGAATGCGGCGGGTTAGTAAACGGCTCAGCCAGAAGCGCAGGGCTGCGCCTCTTAACACTAAATTCCAGTTGGCTTTTTCTGCATCGTTTAATGGCCGTACGCTTTCGTAGCCGTTTAATAAGGCTTCTGTACAACCGGCTTTCCAGTCGCCGTTAATATCGCAGCACCAGTCGTTGGCGATGATCGCCAGATCGTAGAGCAGGGCACCATCGCAGGCGTTGTATAAATCGAGAATGGCGCCAACCTGGCCATCAGCGGTGAAGAGGGCGTTGTCATGAAACAGGTCGCCGTGAATCCAGCCCTGCGGCAGGCTCAGCCATTGGGCGCGCTGTTGTGTCTGAAAGTGCAGTTCGTCTTCAAGCAGCGTCTGTTCTTCGCGGGTTAAATCGCTGCTCAGCTCCGGGCTGATCGTAATCCACCAGTCAAAACCACGGCTGTCATTGCGGCGGTTATGCAGCGGCAGGGCGGCCAGATGCAGTTCCGCCAGCGCGCGGCCAATGGCTGCGCAGTGTTGCGGTTGCGGATCATGGATATGTTCGCCGGGCAGGCGCGGACAAATAATCGCCGGTTTGTCTTTCAGGCTGTGCAGCCATTCGCCATCACGTGCTGCCAGTGGTGCCGGAACCTGCAGTCCCTGTTGCCCCAGATGATGCGCCAGACGGACAAACTCACGCACTTCACTGCTGTTATGGTGCTCAAACAGGGTGAGCACATACTCACTCTGCCGGCCTTGCTGCTGGCAGGTAACGAAGTAGTTGGTGTTCTCGATACCGGCGGCGATGCCTTTATATGAAACTAACGTACCCAATTCAAATCGGGCAAGAAAGGCTTCGGTGTCGCTCTGGCTCAGCGAGGTATAAACAGACATGGGAAGTATCCGGAGGTCAGCAGGCTGGTTGATTTTGGTCGTGTTGCGGGCCTGATTGCCGCTGGCGCCACAGGCGGGGCCATACTGGCATTCATGCCCGTCGGGGTTAATCGCCCGACAGGCTTAAAATATGGGCTTATTACCAGCGGAAGATAACCCATTTCGGTACGCGCATCTGCGGGTTATCTTTGCGTACAAACTCGTTGGTTTCCTGCTCGGAAGGAATCAGGTAGTAGGCCGGGCCGACTTTAGGCACAACTTTGATCTCGCTGATTTCGCCGTTAATGCGGAATTCGTAATAGGTATTATCGCCATCGTTGCGGATGGTGACGGTCTCGCCGACAGGCTCGGCCGCAAGGGCGCTGCCGCTGGCCAGCAGAGCCGGAACAAACAGGATTGTCGCCAGAAGTTGCTGAATCTTCATGGTAAACTGCGCCTCAATAATGATTCTTCTGGTGGCATTGTACGCCGCCCGCCACCGAAACCCCAGCCAAGGATTTGACCAATATCATGTCTAAGCCAGTGATTCTCGTCGATGGTTCGTCCTATCTGTTCCGCGCCTTCCATGCGATTCCGCTTTTGACCAACTCCAAAGGTCTGCACACCAATGCCATCAAGGGCGTGATCAGCATGATCAAACGTCTGCAGAAAGATTACGCCGGTTCACAGCTGGTGGTGGTGTTTGATGCCAAAGGCAAAACTTTCCGCAACGATATTTATGCCGACTACAAAGCCCATCGTCCGCCGATGCCGGACGAGCTGCGTGAGCAGATTGAGCCTATTCATAACATTATCCGCGCAATGGGTTTACCGCTGCTGATCATTGACGGGGTTGAAGCGGATGACGTGATCGGCACGCTGGCATCGCAGGCTATTGAGCATAATCAGGATGTGGTGATTTCCACCGGCGATAAAGATATGGCGCAGCTGGTCAACAGCCATGTGTCATTGATTAATACCATGACCGATACCTTCCTCGATGTGGATGGCGTTAAAGAAAAATTCGGCGTACCGCCCGAGCATATCATCGACTACCTCGCCTTAATGGGCGACAAGGTTGATAACATTCCTGGTGTACCTAAAGTTGGTGAAAAAACGGCTGTCGGATTAGTCGCTGGCTTAGGCAGTCTGGAAACGATTTACGATAATCTCGATAAGGTTGCAACGCTGGAATTCCGCGGTGCAAAAACCATGGCCGCCCGTCTGGAAGAACATAAAGAGCAGGCGCTGTTATCGAAAGTACTGGCCACCATTAAATGTGATGTCGATCTGGAATTCAGCCTGCCTGAAATTAAAAGCAGCGAGGCCGATAATGCTCAGCTGCTGGAATTATTCCGCGAGATGGAATTTAAAGCCTGGATTGCCGAGCTGAGTAATTCGGCCGATGCTATTCCGGCGTTTGAATTAACCGCCTCGGCCGGTTCGGTTTCCGGTCAGCAGCAGGCCGCCGAACAGGCCATGGCCGCAGCATTCAGTGGTGACACTCAGTACGATATTATTTTTACCCAGACAGAACTTGATGCCTGGCTGGAGAAGCTTAAAAACGCAGAACTCTTTGCCTTCGATACCGAAACCACCTCGCTTAATTATAAAGAAGCCCGCATTGTCGGTGTCTCCTTTGCGGTGGAAGCCGGCAAGGCCGCCTATGTGCCGCTGGCACACGATGCGGAATGTATTCCGGAAGGCAAAACCCAGCTTAATCGCGAAGAGGTTTTAGCGCAGCTGCAGCCGATACTGGAAAGCGAGACGCATAAAAAAGTCGGCCAGCATATGAAATACGATATGCACGTACTGGCGAACCACGGTATTCAGCTGCGCGGTGTGCAGTTCGACACCATGCTGGAGTCCTATATTCTCGATTCGGTCGCGACCCGTCACGATATGGACAGCCTGGCGCTGAAATATCTGGGCCATAAAAATATCAGCTTTGAAGAAATTGCCGGTAAGGGCGTCAAGCAGCTGACCTTTAATCAGATTCATACCGATAAGGCCGGGCCTTATGCCGCCGAAGACGCCGATATTACCCTGCGTCTGCACCAGCGTTTATGGCCGGAATTACAGGCCGTACCAAGCCTGCAAAAAGTTTTTGAAGAAATAGAAATGCCGGTTATGCCAGTGCTGTGTGGTATGGAAGAAACCGGTGCATTAATTGATGCCGATTTACTGCACGAACAAAGCCAGCAGATCGAACAGCGTCTGCAACAACTGGAGCAGGAAGCCCATAACGCCGCCGGTCAGGTATTTAATTTAAGCTCGCCAAAACAGCTGGGCGAAATCCTGTTTGAGAAACAACAGCTGCCGGTGAAAAAGAAAACGCCCAAAGGTGCGCCCTCCACCGCCGAAGAAGTGCTGCAGGAACTGGCCGACGACGGTTACGAGCTGCCAAAGCTGCTGATGGAACATCGCGGTCTGGCGAAATTAAAAAGCACTTATACTGATAAGCTGCCATTAATGATTGCGCCGGAATCCGGCCGCGTACATACCTCTTACCATCAGGCGGTGGCGGCAACCGGACGTTTATCCTCTACCGACCCTAACCTGCAGAATATTCCGATCCGTTCGGAAGAAGGCCGTAAAATCCGTCAGGCTTTTATTGCGCCAGCCGGTTATAAACTGGTGGCAGCGGATTACAGTCAGATTGAACTGCGCATTATGGCGCATCTTTCTGATGATCCGAGTCTGCTGAAGGCCTTTGCCGATGGCCGCGATATTCACCGTGCAACCGCAGCGGAAGTGTTTGGTGAAACAGAAGAAAACGTCAGCGATAACCAGCGCCGTGCCGCCAAAGCCATTAACTTTGGTTTGATTTATGGTATGTCGGCTTTTGGTCTGGCGAAACAGATTGGCGTTGGCCGTGGCGAAGCACAGGATTACGTGAACCTGTATTTCCAGCGTTATCCGGGCGTGCGCGATTATATGGATAACACCCGCGAACACGCCAAAGAACAGGGCTTTGTCGAAACCATTTTCGGTCGCCGTTTATACCTGCCGGAAATCCGCGCGAAAAATGCACCACGTCGCCAGCATGCCGAGCGTACCGCGATTAACGCGCCGATGCAGGGTTCCGCCGCCGACATTATCAAACGCGCCATGATCCGCGTTGCCGGCTGGTTACCCGGCAGCGGTTTTGATGCACGTATGCTGATGCAGGTACACGATGAACTGATTCTTGAAGTGAAAGAAGATCAGGCGGAAGCCTTTGCGGCAGAACTTAAACAGCAAATGGAACAGGCGGCAGAATTAAAAGTGCCGTTAGTGGTGGAAGCCGGAATTGGTGATAACTGGGAGCAGGCGCACTGATTTTTTGTCTGATGGTTTGTCTGGTGGGCAATGCCCACCAGATATAACAATCTTCAGAAAGCCCACTTACCAATCCGGTCCATATGCAATGTCCCCAGATACAGCCCGTCATCTTCCGGCTGAACTGAGGTTACTTCGCCAATCGCAACCGCTGCCTGGTCGTGCAGGCTCTGCAATATTTCACCCTGAGCACTAATCTGCAGAATCAGGCCGTAAGGTTTGGGTACTGGTGCTAACGATTTGGGCAATTTAGCCAGCTGATTTTTTACCCATGGGTTAGCGTGGAATTTATCCACCAGTTTTGGCCGCAGGCCGTACATGGCAACCCAGTAAGTGCCATCAGCGGCGCGGGCAATGCCATCCGGCAGGCCGGGCAATTTATCCAGCAGGATTTCTTTCTGTCCGGCTTTAGGGCCGGTTAACCAGACCTTACTGATCTGATAGGTAAAGGTTTCGTTAATCAGTACATAGCTCTGATCGGCCGACACCGCCACGCCATTGGCAAAGGCAAAACCATCGGCCAATAACGTCAGGCTTTTATTCTGTGGATTAAACGCAAATAAACGCCCGGACGGGCGGCCATCAAGAATGTCGAGCACGATATCTTTCAGTGCATAACGGTTACTGGCATCGGAGAAATAAATGGTGCCGTCGGCGCCGATATCCACATCGTCGACAACGCCCAGTTTTTCATTGTTATAGCGGTCGGCCAGCACACTGATTTTGGCGGTCGGGCTCATGCTCAGCAGGCCTTTTTCTGCGTCGGCAATAATCAGATTCTGCTCGCTGTCAAAATGCAGCCCCAGTGGCCGGCCACCTGTGTTGGTCAGCGTTTCCCAATCACTGTACGGGCACTTGCGCAGAATGCTGCCGTCGAGCGTGCCTGTGTATAAGCAACCGAGCTTATCTTTGGCAATATCTTCACCACCGGCTTTGCCGGCCGGCAGTTTGGTTATCTGTGTGCTTTGCAGCATATCGTTCGTCGCCAGAACACCGGCGAAGGCCAGAGGACGTGAGGCGTTAACCGCAACAGAGTCGATAGGAGAGGGCCACAAAACAGCGCCGGCCAGCGCCAGTCCGGTGATCAACAGCAGTTTTTTCAGCATCTGAATGTCCTTTTTTATTTGATTATGTTGGGCTGAACGCGGGTTGCACAGGGGCAATATTGCCATAGCCGTAACAGGGATATTCAGTGCTGTACGACCTGTCAGGCATATTAATGTTAAAAATATTAAGAAATCAGATGCTTTTTAAGCCATGTTTGGCAAAAATAACGCCTTTGCACCATAGCAGGGCGTTATGCGCGTTGGTGGTGTGCCATTCACGCGTTATACGAGAGCTGTTATGCGTTACGAGTCAGTAAAAGATTTTCTTGATGTTGTTGCTCAGCGAAACCCTGGTCAGCCTGAATATCTGCAGGCCGTTGCTGAGGTGATGGAGAGTCTGTGGCCTTTTATTACCACTCATCCTCATTACGCCGAACAGGGGCTGCTGGAACGACTGATTGAGGCTGAGCGTATCATTCAGTTCCGTGTGTCCTGGGTGGACGACAACGGCGACGTGCAGGTTAACCGTGGCTACCGTGTGCAGCACAGTGCTGCGATCGGGCCTTATAAAGGCGGCCTGCGTTTTCACCCGTCGGTGAATCAGTCTGTACTGAAGTTTCTGGCCTTTGAGCAGATGTTCAAGAATGCCCTGACCACTCTGCCAATGGGTGCAGGTAAAGGCGGCTCTGACTTTAATCCAAAGGGTAAAAGCCAGGGTGAGATCATGCGTTTCTGTCAGGCCTTTATCAGCGAACTGTACCGTCATATCGGTTCCGATACCGATGTGCCGGCGGGGGACATCGGTGTTGGAGCGCGTGAAATCGGCTACATGGCTGGCATGTTGCGCAAGCTGACCAACCGTTCTGATTGTGTATTTACCGGTAAAGGCCTGAGTTTTGGCGGCTCTTTAATCCGTCCGCAGGCAACAGGTTATGGCACTGTTTATTTTGCTCAGGAAATGCTGTTGCATGCCGGCCGCTCTCTGGAGGGAATGCGTGTTGGTATCTCAGGTTCCGGTAATGTTGCGCAGTACGCCGCAGAAAAAGCCATGCAGCTGGGCGCGATTGTTGTCTGCGTCTCGGACAGCAGCGGTACGGTCTACGACGAAGAAGGTTTTGATGCAGAAAAACTGGCACTGCTGATGACCATCAAAAATGAACGCTATGGCCGGGTGGAAGACTATGCCAAAGCCGCGGGTCTGCCTTATATGGCCGGCCGTACGCCGTGGCATATTCCGGTGGATGTGGCGCTGCCATGCGCAACCCAGAATGAACTGAATGAGGACGATGCGCAGGCACTGGTTAAAAACGGCGTGCAGTGCATTGCTGAAGGCGCCAACATGCCCTGTACCGCAGAAGCCATCAGTGTGTTTGAGCAACACTCTGTGCTTTTTGCACCGGGTAAGGCGAGCAATGCCGGTGGTGTTGCAACCTCAGGTCTGGAGATGAGCCAGAACGCAATGCGCCTGTGCTGGAGCAGCGAAGAGGTTGATGCCCGTTTGCTGGAAATTATGCAGGGTATTCACCGTGCCTGTCTCAAATACGGTTGCCGTGATGATGGAACGGTAAGCTATGTTGATGGTGCGAATATCGCTGGTTTTGTGAAAGTTGCCGATGCCATGCTGGCGCAGGGTGTAATCTGAAGCTAAAAAATAACGGCGTCCTGTAACAGGCCGCCGTTATCGCCATATTTTAGTTGCTGTTTAACTGTCGTTCCGGCAGTAAATAATCCTCCATCTTTTTATCTGGTATCGCCATGTTCAGAATGGCTGTCAGGATAATCGAATTTTCGCTACCACTTAATGTACCTCTCTGCTTCGGAGAAATTGTACTTAAGGGTCTGCGTTTGACTCCGGAATTTGATATTTCGTTTTCCGTTTTTTGTGCTCTAACGCAGACAGAGGAAAGCAGCTAATGCATTTTTATTAGTTAGTTGCTTCTTTCATCATGATGTTTTCCGGTATCGGCAGGATTCATCGGATTGCAATTGAAATCCCCGGTTCTTTATTGAAGACTGCTTTATGCCCTTAGCCGGGACAGATGCAGGTTTATCCATGGAGGACGGACGATGAGTAAACGGATTACTACGTTAGTGCTTTGCCTGGCACTGTTGCCAGTTCAGGCATGGAGCGCCGCAGAGGTGCTGAGCGCAGACAGCTTCCGCATGGTTGCTGCGGTTATCAGCAATCTTGGTGTGCCACAGGAAACGCTGCTGGTGATGGATGATGATGACACGCTGACGATGATGCCCTGCAGCGACAGCAAAGATACGGATAAGTGTCAGTATCTGGGAGGCCCGGCCTGGAGCAGTTGGCAGCAGACACTGATTGGCACTCCCTCTCCATACCGCGTTGCTTCCAGTGACGATGAGCTGTTTGCCATTGGCTCGGCTCTGTTTGCGGTGAATTTTATGGATTATACCGAAGCCGATTTACCGCTTGTGCTTCAGCAGCTGACCAATTCGGGTGTGCGTCTGCTGGTAGAAACTGCGCGTGGTGGTGGCGATATTTCGGCAACAGAAAATCAACTGAGTTATCTGCAGACTAAATCTTCTTTAAGCCAACCGTTACTGGCATTGATTGCTGCTAATACATTAATAATGCCTGAAGGACAGCCATCACTGGCCAGCCCTTTTATGCCCTGTGCCGACCGTAATGTAAGACCTGTAAGTTACCGGCAGGGCGTTATGTATGTTGCCGGACAGAATAAAGGCTTGATGTTGCAATGCCTGCTGAGTAAGGCGAACACGCAACGCCCCATCCGCAATATCCTGTTTATCGATGACACTCTGGAAAATGTTAAAGACGTTTATGCCGCGTTTAAAAACAGTACGAAATACAACGTAAAAGCCATTCACTATACTCATCTGCAAAAGCATAAAGAGGCCCTTACTGCCGGGCCTATGAGTGCGGCCTATCAGAAAAAAGCAAATGAACGCTGGCAGGCGCTGAAAACAGTGCTTGGCAAAACCATGCAGAAACCTTCGGTTCAATAAAAATTCGGTCAGCAGGTGAGCACCCGCTGGCCGCTAAAAATAATAATAAATACATCTTCTTTCCGGTGCTCTTCACCGGACATCACTGATCTGATTTTTGCTGTGTTTTTGCAGAGTTATCTGCAGGCAGAGAACAGACGACCGACACTTCAGCAAAGGACTTAGCTATGAAGAACTCAACGCTGTTGTTTAGTGCACTGCCCGCAGCCCTGCTGCTCAGTGCCTGCAACACCACTGCAACCGAAAGTAAACCGGCCGCTGCCGGTCAGCTTGCCGCAACTCCACTTCCGGTGATCAGCCCGGTATTACCAGCAGACGCTCAGTTTCATGAGCCTTTTTCTCTGGAATCCCTGCAGCACGATTTTGATGTATTTTCGTGGGAATCGTTTGTCGCACTTAACTGGCCGGCAGCTTCGGTTGGTGTCGCCGATACCAGTGTCAACATCGGTCAGAAGCCGGGTGCCGTAACTGTCTGGCAAACCTATAAAGAAAGCCGCGATATATTTTTGCCGGATGGTGCGACTCCGCCGCCATGGGGAAAAGATTTACCGCCACCATCGGTATGCGGCGATCAGGATTTACCTGTTCTGAATCAGATTGCCAAAGTACCGAATAACGTTCTGGATGAAAGTGCAGAACCGTTTCAGACAGGCCCGCTGGTTGATCAGAATGGCCAGTACACACGCTTTGAGATTCTGACCAATG
Organism: Thalassolituus hydrocarboniclasticus; assembly: GCF_025345565.1. Lineage (NCBI taxonomy): Bacteria > Pseudomonadati > Pseudomonadota > Gammaproteobacteria > Oceanospirillales > Oceanospirillaceae > Thalassolituus > Thalassolituus hydrocarboniclasticus. Next base: position 146,056 of record NZ_CP054475.1, read on the forward strand.
ACGTGATGTTTAACTACATTGCAGAAAAAAATCTGTATTCAAAATCGGGTCAGGAAGCCTTTGGTAAAAAAGCAGATTTTCCTTTCGGAACCGACTCTCAGGTGGGTTCAATTATGCTTAAAGCCTCGTGGAAGGTTCTTGGTAAAAATGACAATCCTGAAAAATTCCACACAACCAGAGCCTATGTTTACGATAACCCGGATGAACATGCCGGGGTAAAAGCGGCCTGTAAATTACAGACAGTTGGTCTGGTTGGTTTTCATATCGGCACCAAGCTGAAAGGTAACCCGCAGTGGATCTGGTCCACATTTGAGCATGTGGATAACGCTCCTACTCAGGGCGAAGCAATCAATAAAAAGCACTACAACTATTACAAACCTAATTGCACGGATTGTGCAGCGGTCAATACTCCGCCGCCACGGCCATGGAACCCTGGTAATCCTTATACTCAGCCAAGTCAGGTGATGCGGGTTATTGCTCTGGATAAACCAACCAAAGAACTGAATGCCAGTTATCAGGCAGCGCTGGAAAAACTGGTGCCCGGTTCTGTGTGGGTTAATTACGAGCTTATCAGTACTCAGTGGCCAACGAAGGCTGGCAGCAAAACCGATCCTACCGGTGCACCGGCTCCGGCCTTCCTCGCGAATACAACACTGGAAACCTATATTCAGGGGACTGTACGGCAGACCTCTTCAAGCTGCATTCAGTGTCACAACAATGCCACCATGACCAGTGGCAAATTTTCTGACTTTACCTACCTGCTGCAGCGCGCCCAATAAGGAGAAAGCATATGGATATTATGAGCACATTTGTTGGCTTAAGCTCGGTTCTTACCGGCTTTGCACAAGACATTCTGGCTCCCCGGCTGGATACCACCAATATTAAAAACCTGTACCTGCAAAGCTGGACAGAAAATATTGCTCAGGAAACAGGCGATGCCAATCTGGTCAATACCATTCTTCAGCAATATGCCGAACTTCAGGCTGCCGGAAAAAGCGATGAAGAAATTGGTGAACAATTAATGAATGGCAATAATTCATCCGCCTTTGTTCTCGCCTGTCAGAAACTGATATTCCTCTGGTACATGGGGGCCTGGCCGGATGTGAATGCCCAGCCAGGGACTGAAACCGGAGGCGTTACAACGTCTTCTCTTTTATCTGCCGAGTCTTACACCTCAGGTCTGGTATGGCAGGTTATGCAGGCTCACCCGATGGGGGATTCCAATTACCGTTACGGTTATTGGGCAGAGCAACCACCTGCACTCAGCGACTATACCGGTAATTAAGGAGAAGAAATCATGACGAATACAAGCAAATACGATGTGGTGATTGTCGGCTCCGGAATTTCCGGTGCAATAGTGGCGTATCAGCTCGGTCTGGCCGGTAAAAAAGTACTGATACTGGAAAGCGGCCCGACCGTTCCGGCCGACCGCTCCGGTTATATGGAAACCTTTTACAAAGCCAATGCCAAAACACCGGAATCACCGTACCCACCGGCAACACAGGGGGCTGTGCCTTCAAGTGCGAATAATCCGCTGGGTTTGCCCAATCCGGCCGGAGAAAATATTCCGCGCTATACCGTACTTCAGGTCGGCGCCTGGCAGAAAAAAGACCAGTGTTATTTTGACTATCCTTCTCAGGTTGAAGGTATCGACGGCACCAGTCTGAATGCTAATTTTGCTTTTGCCAGTTCCTACGAACGTTTGGGTGGCGGAACAACCTGGCACTGGCTCGGCACCTGTCTGCGCCTTTTTCCGGAAGATTTTAAAATGAAAACCCTGTACGGGCAGGGCGAAGACTGGCCGGGTGGTGATGCCTTTTATCAGTCTCTGGTGCCGTTTTATGAAACGGCGGCAAAAGAGATCGGCGTTTCCGGTGACAAAGCCGCGATGGAAAAACTGTATCGCCAGTTTTATGTGAATCCGGAAGGCATTTATGGCAGTGATTATAATTTTCCTATGCCGGGTATTGATCAGACACTGCAGGATGAACTGTACGCTGGCATAACCGATATGACCTACGAAGGGAATCCGGTTTACGTTACACCAACCCCGCAGGGCCGGAATTCACGTCCGGATGAGCGGCGTCAGTGTGCCGGTAACACTAACTGTATTCCTATCTGTCCGATTCAGGCGAAGTACGATGCTACGGTAACTCTGGCACGGGCAGAACAAACCGATAATGTCGAGATCAGGTACCAGCATGTGGCCTGTAATATCCGTCTCGATGATAAACAACAGGTCTGTGGCATTGATTATCTGACGTATGACCAGCCGAATGGTATTGCTACTGGTTCAGGTACCGCTGTTGCCGAACGCTATGTACTGGCAGCTCATGCGATTGAAACGCCAAAACTGCTATTAATGTCGAATAAAAATCCGGGTTTTGAAAACGGCGTGGCCAACAGCAGTGATCAGGTTGGACGCAATCTGATGGATCACGTTATGTATCTCGGCTGGGGATTGGCGAAAGATCCGATTTTCCCCTACCGTGGGCCGCTGTCGACATCCGGTATCGAATCCTTGCGTGATGGCGCATTCCGTAAGGATCGTTCAGCGTATCGTATTGAAATTGGCAACGAAGGCTGGCAATGGGCGGCTGATGATCCGGGTACAACGCTGGCTGATTTTGTTTTCGGTCAGAACAATTCCCAGCTGAATGGTAATTCGAAAAATCAGCAGGGTGAGGAGCTGCGTTTTAATCCGCAGTTACCGGCTTTCAGCAAACTGTTTGGTAAGCAACTGGTGAATACCCTTAACGGTGTTTATACCCGGCAGTTACGTCTGGGGTATCTGATTGAGCAGCTTCCCGATCCGGAAAACCGCGTGCAGTTATCAACAACGCTGAAAGATAATCTGGGCTTGCCGCGTCCGCATGTTACCTATCGTCTGGCTTCTGACTACGAGCGCAAAGCGTTTGTCTCAGCGAAAGAACTGACGACGGAACTGTTTGCCAAAGTAGGCGCAACCGAATACACCAAAGATCCTGGTGCGCCGGTATTCAGTGGTAAGCCTGAGGAGCTGACAGCGACTAATTTCCAGTATAAAGACGATAAAGGTGTGACCCATAATTTCAGATTTTATGGTGCAGGTCATATCGTTGGTACTTACCGGATGGGGGATAACAAAGCGACATCTGTGCTGAATTCCCGTCAGCAATCCTGGGATCACGATAACCTGTATATGGTGGGCAGTGGTGTCTTCCCGACCATTGCCACAGGTAATCCGACCCTGACCATTGCTGCTCTGGCATTTCAGGCGGCCGGACATATTCTGGAGGATCTGAATAGCTGAGCGGTTAAGTGTAAAAAGCAAAAAAAAGCGGGCTTAAAGCCCGCTTTTTTTCTTTATGCTGAAGACTGCGGTTTACACCAACAGATAACCACCATCGACGTTAATGGCAGCACCGGTGGTGTAGCTGGAAGCATCAGAGGCCAGATACAACACAGTACCTGCCATCTCTTCCGGCATAGCCACGCGCTTCATCGGAATATGCATCATCGCCATTTTCAGGATGGCGTCGTTGCTGGTCAGGGTGCTGGCGAATTTGGTATCGGTCAGACCTGGCAGCAGGGCATTTACACGGATGCCCAGTTGCGCACATTCTTTGGCGAAGGTTTTGGTCATGGCAATAACGGATGCTTTGGTAATGGAGTAAATACCCTGCATATCACCCGGAATCACGCCGTTAACAGAAGCAACGTTAACGATGGAGCCACCGCCGTTTTTCTTCATTAATTTTGCGCCCATCGACGACATAAAGAAGTAACCACGGATATTCACATCAACGGTTTTCTGGAAAGCGTCCAGACCGGTATCCAGCACGTGGCCGAAGTATGGGTTGGCGGCCGCGTTGTTAATCAGAATGTTTAGCTTGCCGTGTTTTTCTTCAATAGCTTTGAAGCAGGCTTCAATCTGATCCATTTCACCTATATGGCAGGCCAGTGCTTCAGCGCTGCCGCCGGCTTCTTTAATTTCGTCAGCAACACGCTGGCAACCGTCGATTTTACGGCTGGAAACAATAACGTGTGCGCCGCTTGCGGCCAGCAGTTTGGCAATGCTTTCGCCGATACCACGGCTGGCGCCGGTAACCAGAGCAACACGGCCAGACAGGTTAAACAGTTCTTGTGGGTTCATAATGGACTCCCTTTTTATGCTTCTCAGCGATACGTCAGAAAATGTTTTCCGGCCTGAGCCAGATGTTGTTGTTCGTTAAACGATGCCAGGCTGACTTTCCCTTTACTGTTATACAGCAATTGGGTAATGCCACCATTCAGCAGCGTCCAGTTCATATCAAAAGCTTTATCGTGGCTTAAACCAAGGCACTGCTGGGCAATGGCGGTAATAGGGCCGCCGGAGGTAAATACCACCACATGCTTGCCCTCAGCCCGGGTCAGTAATTCCTCTAAGGCGGCTGTTACCCGTCCGGTAAATGCCGCCCAGGACTCCAGATAATCGCTGTCGTGATTGCCGCTGGTCCAGCGCTCAACCGCGTTGGCAAATAATTCCTGAAAGGCTTTACGTTTATTGGGCTGAGCCAGAATCCAGGCGCCCAGCACCGCTTTATTTTTAAATTGCGGGTAAGCACAGGCGATCACATCGTCGGAATCAAACTCATTGAATCCGGCCATCTCGCTGACCGGGCCAAAGGTATGCCAGTGCTTTTGCGCACCCTGCATGGTTTCGCGGTGGCGCTGCATCGCGCCATGCACAACCATGCCGGCCTCAATACCGCGCAGCGCCAGGGATTTACCGACTAATTCGCCCTGCAGGTGACCGGTGTCAGACAACTGATCGTAATTCAGCTTACCGAATCCGGCCTGACCGTGACGTACCAGATAAATACCGGCCATTATTTAAAACCAGCCTTACGGGCTTTTTTCATAATGCGGTTACAACGCCAGTTCAGGTAATGGACAAATAACCAGAAATTTTTAAAGGCCGGGTTATCGGTTTGCTTATGGTGATAGCGGTAATAAATCTGCTGCACGATGACGGCCAGACGGAATAATCCGAATACTTCGTAAAATGGCCAGAGCTTCGCATCCAGTCCCATTTTTTCGCAGTAATAGTCGACAATTTCCTGCCGTGTCAGCATGCCGGGTAAATGGCTTGGCTGACGGCGGATTGCACGCATTAAAAAGTCGTCGTCGGCCTGAACCCAATACGCCAGAGCGCCGCCGAGATCCATTAACGGATCACCGAGGGTGGCCATTTCCCAGTCCAGCACGCCGATAATTTCGCCGGGGTTATCCGGATTAAGCACGACGTTATCCATACGGTAATCGTTATGAATGATGCAGGTTTTTACATCCGCCGGCATATTGGCCTTCAGCCATTGCATGGTTTTGTTAAAGCTGGGGACATTCCAGGTTTTGGATTTAACAAAACGACCACTCCAGCCTTCAACCTGACGCTGCACATAGCCTGCGCCTTTGCCCAGATCGTCCAGGCGATTGGCCTGATAATCGACCTGATGCAGGTCGATCAGTTTGTCGAATACCGAAATACAGAGTGCGCGCGCCTGTTCTTTGCTGAGGTTCATACCGCGTGGCAGATTGCCGCGCGGAATAATGCCGCGCATCCGTTCCATCACGTAGAAGTCGCTGCCCAGTACGCTGTCGTCTTCGCAGAAGGCGATCATTTTCGGCACGAAGGGGTACACAGGTTTAAGACGATCCATCACGCTGTACTCACGTTTCATATCGTGCGCCCCGGCGGCTTTGTGGCCGGCCGGTGGGCGACGCAGAATCAGATCGTTATTGCTGTACTGGTCGGCGTATTTGAGGTGATAGGTCAGGTTCGATGCGCCACCGGAAAACTGCTTAACGGCAGGTAGTTCGTCACCATAGTCATGGCCCTGCACTTTCAGCCAGTTGTGCACGGCCTGAATATCAAAGGCATCGCTGTCACGCAGTGCCCTGGCTTCATCGATAAACTGTTCACTCATATCAGGCGTCCTTTCCCTCTTTAAAGGCTTTGCGCTGATCTTCGCGCTTCTTCAGGCCCAGCGCCATTTTGTCCATCTCGCGACGGTAGAGGAATGGCAGGTATTGCTTGATGAAATAGGCGCGACGGCCAACCGGATGCGGATTGCAGATCATCTGCTTTTTCACCATTGCCTGGTAAGCCGCGTCGGCAATGTCTTCGGCATCCAGTGCGGAAGCGGCGAACACTTTATCGACAAACTTCAGCATATCCGGGTCGGAGGTTTTCATGCCGTGATTGAGGTTGGTGCGGAAGAAGCCCGGACACAGGGCGGTGGTGCCGATGCCGTAAGGCTTAAGCTCGAAATGCATGGTTTCGGAGATGGCAACCACGGCCGCTTTGGTGGCGTTGTAAGAGGCCATCGACGGCGCTTTCATCAGGCCGGCCAGAGAGGCGACGTTAATAAAATAACCGCTGCCCTGTTCTTTCATCATCGGCGTGAAGGTACGGCAGCCAAGGGCAACGCCTTTCAGGTTGATGTCGATCACCCAATCCCACCAGGCCCATTCACCGGCTTCGATACGGTCACCGGTCGCTACCCCGGCGTTGTTAATCACAACGTCGATTCCGCCCCAGCGTTTTTTCACTTCCTGTTCGAGCAGGGCCCACTGTTCCGGGACGGTGACGTTCAGTTCGTAGATCCAGCCTTTACCGCCGGCCTGTTCGACCATGTTCAGCGTTTCGGCTGCACCGCCCATATTGATATCTGCGATGCAGATGTCTGCGCCTGTTTTAGCAAACCGCAGAGCCAGTGCCCGGCCCAGTCCGCTGGCGGCGCCGGTGATCAGTACCTTTTTCATCCCGTATCCTCAAATGCAGCAGCGGCTGAAGGCGCCGCTGGAATGATTCTGATTGTGTTGTGTGCTTAATGGCCTGTTAAGGGGCGTTTGTGACATAAGCGCGGCCGTCAGACGTCAGACGGCCGCAGGCAGCCTCAGGCTTCTTTCATATATTTTTTGTATTTCATCATTTCGATCTTGGCGATCAGGCCACGGTGTACTTCGTCCGGACCATCGGCCAGACGCAGGGCGCGGGCTGCGGTGTACAGACCCGCCAGCGGCAGGTCTTCGGACAGGCCGCCACCACCGTGCATCTGCATGGCGGCATCAATGATCTGCTGGGCCATGCTCGGCGCAATCACTTTGATCTGGGAGATTTCACTCATCGCTCCCATGGCACCGACCTTGTCGATCATCCAGGCGGCTTTCATGACCAGCAGACGTGCCTGCTCGATGTTCATTCGGGCGTTGGCGATGATGTCGCGGTTACCACCCAGGTTCATCAGTGGTTTGTGGAATGCGGTACGGCTGGCGGCGCGGATACACATCAGTTCCAGCGCTTTTTCCGCCATGCCGATCAGGCGCATGCAGTGGTGGATACGGCCAGGTCCAAGGCGGCCCTGGGCAATTTCGAAACCACGGCCGGGGCCGGCGATCATATTGCTCAGTGGTACGCGCACGTTATCGAAGCTGACTTCGCCGTGGCCATAAGGCTCATCGTAGAAACCGAACACCGGCAGCATACGTTCGATTTTTACGCCCGGCGCATCGAACGGGAACAGCACCATAGAGTGCTGCTGATGGCGCGGTGCATCGGGGTTGGTCAGGCCCATAAAAATACCGACTTTGCAGTTCGGATGGCCGATGCCTGTACTCCACCATTTGCGGCCGTTCAGTACCACTTCATCACCTTCAACGGTGGCCGTGGCTTCCATATTGGTGGCGTCAGAGGAGGCGACACCCGGCTCGGTCATACAGAAGGCGGAGCGGATTTCACCGGCCAGCAGCGGCTTCAGCCATTGCTCCTGCTGCTCTTTAGTGCCGTATTTTTCCAGCACTTCCATATTGCCGGTGTCAGGCGCGTTGCAGTTAAAAATTTCCGGAGCGATAAAAGAACGGCCGGTCAGCTCGGCCACAGCGGCGTATTCCTGAGTGCTCAGGCCGGCACCATAGTGTTCGTCTGGCAGGAACATATTCCACAGACCAGCGGCGCGGGCCTTGGCTTTCAGTTCTTCGATGATGGGCAGAACCACCCACTTGTTATCGAGGCTGTGCAGCTCGCGCAGGTAGTTCTCTTCAACCGGTTCGATTTCATTTTTCATGAACTCTTTGACGCGTTTGATGTAGTCCTGCGCTTTGGCTGAATGTTCAAAATCCATAGGGATGCTCCGTAGAGTGGATGATCAATACAAGCCAGTCTACGGCGGGATAATTTATCTATGAACTGAATAATCTGAATCAGTCGGTATTTATGCCACTTATACCTTTCAGGCTCTGCAGTAGTGGTTGCGGCCATTCTGCTTGGCCTGATACAGCGCCTTGTCGGCGGCTGACAGGATGTGCTCAAGACGGTCGTGAGTGCGTGCCAGGTAGCTGCCGGCACTGAGGGTAAGAGGGATAGGCCGTTGCTGATTGTCGAGCACCTGCTGCTGTGCGGCGATGGCCTGGCACAGGCGTTCGCCCAGCTGATCAAGCAATTGCTGATCATCGGTGCGGATCAGAATCAGGAATTCATCGCCCCCCCAGCGGGCGGCATGGTCATACGGGCGCAGCTGGTCGGTAATAATACTGGCCGTGGTTATCAGCGCCTGATCACCGCAGGCGTGACCGTAATGGTCATTAATGCTTTTGAAGTGATCAAGATCCAGCCAGATCAGGCCAAAGGGCTCACCTTCGCGTTGCAGGCGTTCATATTCGAGGCTGAGTTGCCGGGTCATGCCACGACGGTTGAGCAGGCCGGTAAGGGTATCGGTCTGGGTCAGGCGTTCGAGCGCTTCGGTTCTTTCCCGTACTTTCTGTTCCAGTTCGCTGCGCGCCAGCAGAGTACTGGCAGCCATTTCCTGAAAATGACGCAGCAGCCGGCCGACTTCACCGGCGCGGTGGCGTGGCAGCAGGGGGACGGTGTGCTGGCCGGAGCGTAACTGCTGGACTGCATCTTCGAGCAGGGCCAGTGGTCTGAGGATGTAGCGGTTCAGAGCCAGATGAAACAGCAGCAGTGCGAGGATCAGGCTAAGAGCGGCGGCAATAAAGAGATTATTGAAGGTGCTGAGTGGCAGCAGGGTGTTGAGGTCGAGCAGGATCATTTCATACCAGTCGATCTCGGGCAGATAGATTACTCCGGCCAGATAACGCTGCTGGTCTATGGTGAGATACAGGCTGCCGACCTGTCCGGGGTTGTGCATAACCTGCGGTAATAACTGCTCTAATTGCCGGCGCTCGGCCGGATGATTCAGCAGCTGCTGCACGGTTTTCTTTTCACTGGCCTGCTTGGTGATGCTGGCAAAATTAATCTGGCTGGGGTCACGGGATACCTGTATTGCACCTTCATGGTCAAAAAACAGGTTGCTGATGCCGGGCTCGGTCTGGTTTACAACCTGCTCGATAAAGGTGGTGAGGTCCAGTCCGGTACCGACCACGCCTATGATGTTATCGCCGTCACGCAGTAATACATCGATCCACAGCTTGGTGACGCCCAGTGGGATATCCGGATTCACATTCAGATGAATATCGCGGTTTTGCTCAATGATGCTGTAAAACCAGCGATCGTTGGGATTATCGGCGCGCAGGGTGTAACGGTATTCGGCCCCGGCAAACTCGTTGGCGGCGTTGTTATGGTAATAATCGCCGGATTCGCGCAGGGCAACAAAATAGCTCTGGTCGGCAAAGTTATGACGGAAGGTCTCCATCTCTGTCAGAGCCTGAGCCTTTAACTGTGCGTTGTCCGGCTGGCGGGCCCAGGCGCGTAATACCTGTGAATCGGCAAACTGCCGGGCAAGGGTAACTTCGCGGATGATGGGTTGCAGGGTGCGGGTTTTCTCCAGTTTTACCTGGGTTTCAAAGTGGCGCAGTGCCCATTCCTGCATGACACTCAATGTAATCTGTTGGCTGAGCAGCCACAGGCCGGCACCAATCAGCGCGATCAGAACTGTGGTCAGCAGTAAAAACCGGGGGCGAAGGTTCATGTTATATCCTGTTCATTAGGGCCTGCTTAATGAGTGTTAACAGGCCCTCGCGCATAAAGGATAGGCGTTTACGGTCACATCGTGTGATTCAGGATATAACTGGTTACAAATTTCCGGCAGACGGAAACAGCGTAACCCATGCCAGCGGCTAAAGTGATAGACAGACAACATTATGGGGATGCCGCTATTTCTCCGGATCAGAACAAGGTTCCGCTGCTGGGCCATGATGCCAGTGTTCTGCGCTCAAAGCGTTTGTTGCAGATCACCAGCCTGACGCTGATGGGGCTGCTGCTGGCGGCATTTGTAGCGACGGGGCACACACAAATGACCGTACTGGGTGGCTGTGCCGTGTTGGTGCTGGCCGGTTGGTTTGCTCATCAGCAGCAGCCCGGTATCGCTGCCAATATTCTTCTTTGGGCGCTGACGGCTATGCTGTCGGTGCTGGCCTGGCACTCCGGAGGTGTGCGCGATATGGCGGTGCTGGGTTATCCCGGTGTGCTGATCTTTGCCGCCATCCTGGGCAATGTGCGGCTGTTTTCCGGGTTATTGTTCTTTATTGTCAGTTATTGCTCGCTGATGGCCGGGCTGACGATTACCGGTTACTTTCATCCTTTTTTGCCGGAAGTTGAATTCAAACATCTGATTTTTACCGATGTGATTCTGCTTATTACCGGCTTCAGCGCTTATCTGTTATTGCGTGACCAGCGGCGTCTTATGCAAGGTCTGAAGGAAGAAAACCAGCGGGTACGCAACAGCCAGAAGACCATTGCGCGGCTTGCCAGTCAGGATCAGCTGACCGGTTTATCTAACCGGCGCTTTGCTGAGGAATCTTATGCCCGCCTGTATCAGCGTTGCCTGCGTGACGAGCAGCCGCTGGCTGTTTTTTTCCTCGATCTGGATAACTTTAAACCGGTGAATGATTCACTCGGACACGCGGCGGGTGATTTATTACTGCAGCAGCTTGCCGGGCGCTTACAGGCCCTCAGTCGTCCTGATGATGTGCTGTGCCGTTTTGGCGGTGATGAGTTTCTGTTGATGGCGGCACTGGATGGCGATGAAGACCAGCTGACCCGGCTGGCGCAAAGTATGACTGCAGCGGCGACCACACCGTTTTTTATTATGCAGACCCAGATTGAAATCTCCGGTTCGGTCGGCATTGCGCTGGCACCGGAGCATGGCACGGAATTTAACATCCTGTGCAAATATGCAGATCTGGCGATGTATCAGGCCAAGCATGAAGGCCGCAGTGTTTTCCGCATATATAACGACGATATGGGCCGCGCCAATATCGATAAATTTAATCTGATGACGCAAATCCGTCAGGCATTAAAAGACAAACAATTCCGTCTGTTTTATCAGCCTAAAATTGATATCAGCAACGGCCGGGTCTGTGGCGTTGAAGCATTAATCCGCTGGCCACAGGAGGATGGTTCTTATATTACGCCCGATGAATTTATTCCTCTGGCCGAAAGCAGTGGGGTTATTGCAGATATAGGGCATTGGGTCTTACAGGAGGCCTGTGCCGCCTGTATGCGCTGGCGTAAACAGGGACATAGCAACGTGGGGGTTGCGGTAAATCTGTCTTATGTACAGTTCCGCGATGGTTTGCTGGAGCGGAATGTTCAGCATGTGCTGCGTCAATCCGGTTTACCGGCAACGGCGCTGGAGCTGGAGTTAACTGAATCGATGTTAATAGGCGAAGGCGATGATATCAGTCGTCAGCTGGATGGCATTTACACAATGGGTGTGTCTTTTGCCATCGATGATTTTGGTACCGGTTATTCCAATCTGGGGTATCTGCGCCGCTTTAAGGCCTCGCGGCTGAAAATTGATAAGTCCTTTATAACGGGTCTGGGGGTTTCCCAGCGCGATGAGCCTCTGGTGAGGGCTATTATCCAGATGGCCGCCAGTCTGGGGTTGCAGTCGGTTGCCGAAGGCGTGGAAGACGAAGCAACGCTGCGTCTGTTAAAACAACTGGGGTGTGATGAAGCTCAGGGCTATTTCTGGTCGCAGGCACTGCCCGAGCATGAATTGACAGAATGGCTGAATACTCATAACAGTCATCAGGAGTTGCCGCATTCATCGGAGTTGTGATGGGCTTCAGCAGTCCCCGGTGATTAGCAGAACCATTATTCCGGCAGTAAAATAATAAGCGGGTAATAATTAAGTTGCCCTGTTCTGATGCACGTTATTCTCTTTTCTGCGCTTAAACAGCGCGTATATTTTCTGCCTTATTTCTGATTTTTTCAGCAGCTGATTACAGGAAACCCGCCAATACCGTGGCTTGAGGGTGGCATTACGCCGACCTAGTAAAAACTGGCACGAGTGTCGCTCTGTATCTTGTATACAAGGTTGAACACATTGGCAGTGCTATGAGCGACATCACATCAGAAACCTCAGGAAAATCATTACTCGGGCTGAGCCTGAACGATTGGGCAAAGGCTTATCGCAATGGCGGTAATGCCAGCGAATTACTGAATGCATTACGGGCAGAAGTGCATCAGCAGGAAAGCTGCAACGGCGTGTTAAAAAAAGGCAGCGTCTGGATTGAGCTGGCCAGCGAGCAACAACTGGGCGCGCAGTTAATTCAGCTGCAGCAATTACTGGATGCCGCCGATGGTGATATGCAGGCACTGCCGTTATACGGCGTTCCATTTGCGGTTAAAGACAATATCGACGTCGCCGGATTTGCGACAACCGCAGCCTGTCCGGAATTTGCCTATGAGCCGCAGGCAGATGCAACCGTGGTGCGCCTGTTGCGTAACGCCGGTGCCATTGTATTAGGCAAAACCAATCTCGATCAGTTTGCGACCGGGCTGGTGGGCACCCGCTCACCTTATGGTGCGGTAGCCAATCCATTTAATGAAGAATATATCAGCGGTGGTTCCAGCTCTGGTTCAGCCGTTGCGGTTGCGCGCGGTTATGTGCCTTTTTCATTGGGGACCGACACGGCAGGCTCCGGTCGTATTCCGGCAGGCTTTAATCATATCGTCGGGTTGAAAGCCAGTAAGGGAGTGCTCAGTACCCAGGGTGTTGTACCGGCCTGCCGCAGTCTGGATTGTGTTTCTGTTTTTGCGTTAAACACCCTCGATGCCGAGCGCATTTTTGCATTGGCCGCACAGTTTGATGCGCAGGATGCGTATTCCCGCCCAGTGGGCAACCCGCCATTAAAAACCATCCGCCGGCTGGCAGTACCGGCCGGGATGCCATGGTTTGGTGATGACGTACAGCAGGCTGCATTCACGGCGGCTTTGGCAAACGCTGAAAGCCTTGGCTTTGAATTAATCACCATCGATTTTTCGCCGTTATCTGAACTGGCTGCCCTGTTGTATCAGGGCCCCTGGGTGGCTGAGCGTTATGCTGCCGTGGGCGAATTTATCCGGCAGGATTTACCCGGCATTAATCCGGTGGTGAAAAGTATTATTGCCGGTGGTAACAGCGGTACAGCGGTTCAGGCCTTTAATGCTGAGTACCGGCGTATGGAACTGCTGCGGGAAATTCAGCAGTTATTTCAGGACTTTGATGCACTGTTTGTTCCTACAGCACCCTGCTTTCCGACCCTTGCTGAGGTGGAGGCCGAGCCGGTTAAGGTCAACAGCCAACTGGGTACTTATACCAATTTTGTTAATCTGGCCGATTTATGTGCCATCGCTTTACCGGCTGATTTACGCAGCGATGGGCTGCCTTTCGGTATTACGGTTATTGCACCAGCCTTCAGTGAGAATGCATTACTGACTTTTGCTGGGCACTGGCAGGCGGCCCTGCGTTTACCACAAGCGCCGGTATTGCTTGGCGCACGCGATGACGAATCGGTGGTGGTTGCGGTGGTCGGCGCCCATTTAACCGGCATGCCGCTGAATCATCAGCTCACCAGCCGTAATGCAGTATTGCTGGAGCAAACACTGAGCGCCGAAAAATACCAGCTTTATGCCCTTGCCAATACAGTGCCACCCAAGCCAGGCCTGGTGCGCATTAATGATGCATTGCTGAATAGTGGCTCTGAAACAGGGCATAAAATTATTGTTGAATTATGGCGTATGGACGTTGCTGCTTTCGGCAGTTTTGTTGAAGAAATTCCTCAGCCATTAGGCATCGGTACCCTCGAGCTGGCCGATGGCCGGTTGGTTAAAGGTTTTATCTGTGAACCGGAAGCGGTAGCCAGTGCAACCCATATCAGTGAGTTCGGTGGCTGGCGTGCATATATCGCTTATTTAAAATCTCAGGCGGGAAAATAAGCGTGCATGGCTCGTCGTATAAGTCTGAGGCCAGTGAGAATAAACGGCCACTGAACCTTGCCGAACGCATTTATCAGCAACTGAAAAACGATATCTTCGATTTCCAGTTGCTGCCCGGTGATCGCTTCAGTGAGAACGAAATTGCCCGGCGTATGCAGGCCAGTCGTACTCCGGTACGTGAAGCACTGTACCGGCTGGAGCGCGATGGGTTTGTGCAGGTGCATTTCCGCAGTGGCTGGCAGGTGCGGCCCTTTGATTTCCGTTATTTTGAAGACTTATACGACGTTCGCACCCTGCTCGAAGTGGCTGCGGTAAAACGCTTGTGTGGACATATGAATATTAAAGAGCAACTGGCCGGTTTGATTACTCTTTGGTGCTGCCAGGAAAGCCAGCGACTGAATGACAGCACGCTACTGGCAGAGATGGATGAAGACTTTCATTTTTCTCTGCTGGAGCTCAGTGGCAACCAGGAGATGGCGGCGATTCACCGTATGGTATGTGAACGTTTGCGTATTATCCGCCGGCTGGATTTTACCCAGGAAGGACGAATCGCAGCGACTTATGATGAGCACTCTCATATTCTGAATTTAATGCTGAATGGCAACGCAGAAGACGCAGCGAACTTCCTCAGCCGCCATATTGAGATCAGCAAAAATACCGTTCGTCATATTACCCTGCATCGCATTCAGTCAGCCAAGAGCCGCTACAACATTAATATCAGAGCAGATTAATGATTTATCCGGTCTGCACCAATGCGGTGAATATTTAAAAGCAGCTGAGCAATAACGGTGCGTGAATTTTCAGTAATGCGGGTTTATTCCTGCATACGGCACCTTGCTGGCTGAAAACTCTTAAAAAACAATTAGTTATAAGTTGGTACAGGCTTTGCTCTACAGGAAATGCTAACTCATAAATGGAGCTGATCAGCAGTAATCGGACTCCGGATAAAATCAAAGTACATTAAGGACGGACTCAAGATGAAAAAACTGGGATTAAACACGCTGACAAAAGCGACCAAAGTTCTGGCGATGACCACTCTGGCCGCCGGTATCAGTCTCGCTAATGCAGCAGACACTATTAAAGTCGGTGTTCTGCATTCGTTGTCCGGCACCATGGCGATTTCTGAAACCACGCTGAAAGATACCGTGCTGATGATGGTTGAAGAGCAGAATAAAAAAGGCGGTCTGCTGGGTAAGCAACTGGAAGCTGTTGTGGTCGACCCGGCGTCTAACTGGCCTTTATTTGCGGAAAAAACCCGTGAGCTGCTGGAGAAAGATAAGGTCGATGTGATTTTCGGTTGCTGGACTTCTGTTTCCCGCAAGTCTGTTTTACCTGTTGTAGAAGAGCTGAACGGTCTGCTGTTCTACCCGGTTCAGTATGAAGGTGAAGAGTCTTCGAAAAATGTTTTCTATACCGGTGCGGCGCCTAACCAGCAGGCTATCCCGGCCGTTGATTACCTGATGAATGACGTTGGCGTTAAGCGCTGGGTTCTGGCCGGTACCGACTACGTTTATCCACGTACCACCAATAAAATTCTGGAAAGCTATCTGAAGTCGAAAGGCGTTGCTGCTAAAGACATCATGATTAATTACACACCGTTCGGTCATTCTGACTGGCAGACCATTGTCTCTGACATTAAAAAATTCGGCAGCGCCGGTGTTAAAACCGCTGTGGTTTCCACCATTAACGGTGATGCCAACGTACCTTTCTATAAAGAACTGGCAAACCAGGGCGTAAGCGCGGAAGACATTCCGGTGGTTGCCTTCTCGGTAGGTGAAGAAGAACTGTCTGGTTTTGATACCAAGCCTCTGGTTGGTCATCTGGCCGCCTGGAACTACTTTATGAGCGCAGATGGTAAAGAGAACGATGCCTTTATCAAACAATGGCACAGCTTCACCAAAGACGATAAACGTGTAACCAACGATCCAATGGAAGCAACCTATATCGGTTTCAATATGTGGACCAAAGCGGTGGAAAAAGCCGGTACTGCGGATGTCAGTAAAGTACAGGATGCCATGATCGGTATTTCTGTGCCTAACCTGACCGGTGGTATGGCGGTGATGAATAAGAACCACCATTTGTCCAAGCCGGTTCTGATTGGCGAAATTCAGGAAGATGGCCAGTTTGATATCGTTTGGCAAACAGATGGTGTTGTTCCGGGTGATGCCTGGACTGACTTCCTGCCTGAAAGCAAAAACCTGATCTCTGACTGGACTGCTCCAATCAACTGCGGCAACTATAACACCGCCACTAAAACCTGTGGCGGTGCGGTAGCAGCCGAGTAAGCCTGACCTGCTGCACGTTTGCTGGCGTTGTTATAACGCTGCGCAGGCGTGCAGTTCCTTCCCAACAGGATGTTCCCATGTTCACATTATTCAGACGTGTTTTTTTCGCCGTCTTATTACTTTCTGCCAGCCATAATATACTGGCAAACAATGCTGATACTCAGCCTTCTCTGGCAGAGCTCAGCCAGAAATTAATCAGTGCGAACTATAAAGAAAAAGCGCAGCTGGCCGAACAGATTGCGCTTATTGAAGATGATCAGGCCATTGTTATTCTGCAGGCATTGCTCGACAGCCGCCTGTATTACGTCAAAAACAATGAGCAATTATTACTGGTAGACAGTTCCGGTGAGTCGGACACTGCTCAGGATGCCTTTACCCTGCAGGCCGTCGCTGGGTTGGGTAAGCGTGATATTAAAAAAATTGGCGTTAATAATTCATTACGGGTTGCCTTGCGCAGCCTGATTTCCCGTGCGCAGATTTCGTCAAAACATAAATCACAACGCATGGCAGCTGCACAGAACCTGCTGAAAAGCAGTGATGATATCGACCGGGCTTTTATTGATCAGGCTCTGGAACGCGAAACGGATCGCGATGTAGCGGAAGTACTGCAACTGGTACGCGCGCTGATGCAACTGAAATCCGACCAGACAAATGAACGGATTAACGGGCTTACCGCGCTGGATGGCGCTCTGTATCCGGAGGTTCGTGCCGGACTGGGTGAATTTATCCGTAATTTCAGCGATGAAGAAAAACTGTCGCGTAAAAACGAATATCAGCTGGCACAAACCACCCTGACCGATATCGAGAAGCTGGTCAGCATTAATGGCTATATCGAAAACCTGTATTTTGGCCTGGCGCTGGGCGCGGTATTGCTGCTGGCGGCGATTGGTCTGGCCATTACCTTCGGGGTGATGGGCGTTATTAATATGGCCCACGGCGAAATGATCATGCTCGGTGCCTATACCACCTATGTGGTGCAGTTGCTGATGCCGGAGCATATCGGTTTATCTCTGGTGGTTGCTGTACCTGCAGCCTTTCTGGTCAGCGGTCTGGTTGGTGTCTTGATTGAGCGTGGTGTGATCCGCCATTTATATGGCCGCCCGCTGGAAACCTTATTGGCGACCTTTGGTATCAGTCTGATCCTGCAACAGGCGGTGCGTTCGATCTTCAGCCCGTTAAACCGTGAAGTCGCCACGCCTGAGTGGATGGCCGGTACCTTTATGATTAACCCGGCACTGGAACTGACCTGGAACCGCCTGTACATCATTATTTTCAGCCTGATGGTATTGGCACTGCTGGCGCTGGTTTTAAAGCGTACGCTGTTCGGCCTGCAGATGCGCGCGGTCACCATGAACCGGCCAATGGCCAGCTCAATGGGTATTAAAACCGGCTGGGTGGATGCGCTGACTTTTGGTCTGGGTTCCGGGATTGCCGGTATTGCCGGTGTGGCGTTATCACAGCTGACTAACGTCGGTCCGAATCTGGGGCAGGCGTATATTATCGACTCCTTTATGGTGGTGGTATTTGGTGGCGTCGGCAATTTATGGGGCACGCTGGTCGGTGCTATGACGCTGGGTGTGGCCAATAAAATATTCGAACCATTAGCCGGTGCAGTTCTGGCAAAAATTATGGTACTGGTATTTATCATTCTGTTTATCCAGAAACGGCCGCGTGGATTATTCGCGCTGAAAGGCCGTGCTGTGGATAACGGTTAAGGGGCAGGGATATGACACAGACAAAACAATTTGGCCCGCTGACCCGTTTACTGATGAACGATGCCGCCGGTCGTAAACTACTGCTGGTGCTGGCCGTAATGGCGGTGTTTATTCCGCTCAGTAATCTGCTATTACCGGAAGGCTCATTCTTCCATGTTTCTACGTACACCATGACTCTGCTGGGCAAATACCTGTGTTATGCCCTGCTGGCGATTGCGGTGGATTTAATCTGGGGCTACTGCGGTATTTTAAGTCTGGGCCACGGTGCGTTTTTTGCGCTGGGTGGTTATGCCATGGGCATGTATCTGATGCGTCAGATTGGCGACCGCGGTGTGTACGGTAATCCGGAACTGCCTGACTTTATGGTGTTCCTTAACTGGACGGAGCTGCCATGGTACTGGCTTGGTTTTGACCAGTTCTGGTTTGCCATGCTGATGGTGCTGCTGGCGCCTGGCATTCTGGCGTTTGTGTTCGGTGCGCTGGCGTTCCGTTCGCGGGTAACCGGGGTGTATCTGTCGATTATTACCCAGGCGCTGACTTATGCCTTGTTGCTGGCCTTTTTCCGCAATGATATGGGCTTTGGTGGCAATAATGGTTTAACCGACTTTAAAGATATTCTCGGTTACAGCCTGCAGTCGGATAATACCCGTGCAGTGCTCTTTGTGGCCTCGGTGCTGGCGTTAATACTGGGTTATTTAATCAGCCGCTTTATTGTCACCTCAAAACTCGGAAGGGTGCTGGTGGCTATCCGTGATTCGGAATCCCGTGCACGTTTTCTCGGTTACCGGGTTGAGCATTACAAACTGTTTGTCTTTGTAGTGTCGTCAATGCTGGCGGGTGTGGCCGGAGCCTTATATGTGCCTCAGGTCGGCATTATTAACCCGGGTGAGTTTGCACCAATTAATTCCATTGAAATTATTATCTGGGTGGCTGTTGGTGGCCGCGGCACACTGTTTGGTGCGGTGATTGGTGCCATGCTGGTGAATTATGCCAAGACCTATTTCACCGGTGCCTTTGCTGAACTCTGGCTGTTTATGCTGGGTGGCTTGTTTGTGCTAACCACACTGTATCTGCCGAAAGGCGTGGTGGGCTTATGGGCACATCTGAAAGAAAAATATCAGCAGAAAAAACATCAGCGAGAAGCTGAAGACAATCCGCCGGCGTTGAATACTGAAACGCAAAGCAAGGCTGCACCTGAGCAGCAGGATAAACTGAACTTTGTGCAGGGAGAAAAAGTATGAGCCTGCAAACGCCAAAGCATATTGATAACCCGGCGGTGCTGTATATGGATGGTGTCAGCGTCAGCTTCGATGGTTTTAAAGCGCTGAATTCGTTATCCATGGTGATCGCTCCGGGTGAAATGCGCGCCATTATCGGCCCGAACGGCGCCGGTAAAACCACCATGATGGATGTGATTACCGGTAAAACCCGCCCTGATACCGGCACCATTATCTTTACCGATAATGCCAACAGTCAGCACGACCTGACCCGCTTTGATGAAGCGGATGTCGCCAATCTTGGTGTCGGCCGTAAATTTCAGAAACCCAGTGTGATTGAAAGCCTGACGGTGTTTGAGAATCTGGAAATGTCGCTGAAAGGCGGGCGCAGTATCTGGCAGGCGTTGCTGCATAAGCTGACCGCCGAAAAAGCACAGAAGCTGGATGATATTCTGGACATGATTGATCTGGCAGATAAACGCGAAGAACTGGCCGGTAATTTATCCCATGGCCAGAAGCAGTGGCTGGAAATCGGCATGCTGCTCGGACAGGAGCCACAGCTGTTGCTGATCGATGAACCGGCCGCCGGTATGACCGATGAAGAAACCATGAAGACCGCCGAACTGTTTAAGCGCCTAGCGCAGAAACATTCATTAATGGTAGTAGAACACGATATGGACTTTATCGAAGCGCTGGACTGCAAAGTGACTGTGCTGCATGAAGGTCATGTGCTGGCGGAAGGATCGCTGGCCACGGTGAAAGCTAACCCACAGGTGATCGAAGTCTATCTGGGACGCTGATCCGGTACGGAGGATGATGGGATGTTAAATGTAAACCAACTGGATGTTTCCTATGGTGCCAGCCAGGCGCTGTATAACGTCTGCATGAGTGCCGAGGTTGGCAAGGTCACCTGTGTGCTGGGTCGTAACGGTGTGGGTAAAACTACATTAATGAAAGCGCTGTCCGGGCATCTGTCTGCCGGTAAAGGGGGGATTCAGTGGCAGGGAAAATCGCTGAACGGTATAGCCCCTTTCGATCGCGCGCGTCAGGGCATTGCCTATGTACCACAAGGGCGCGATATTTTTGCTCAGCTGACGGTGGAAGAGAATCTGCAAACCGCATTTTCTGCATTGCCGAAAAGCCAGCGCCGTATTGACCCGGAAATCTATTCGTTATTTCCGGTGCTGCAGCAAATGCTGAAACGCCGCGGTGGCGATTTATCCGGCGGGCAACAGCAACAGCTGGCGATTGCCCGGGCGTTATTGCTTAAACCCAAACTGCTGATTCTGGATGAACCGACCGAAGGAATTCAGCCATCCATTATTAAAGACATCGGCAGTGTGATTAAGCTGCTGCGTGACCGTGGCGAAATGGCCATTGTGCTGGTTGAGCAGTATCTCGATTTTGCCGCCGAACTGGCGGATGAATTTATTATTCTGGAACGGGGGCGGGTGGTGGCAGCCGGCGCTGGCAGTGAGTTGGCCAGCTCGCAGCAGGCAAAAGAACTGCTGGCGATTTAGTGCGGATGCACCAGATGTACTAACAAAGAAAAGCCGGAGCATGCTCCGGCTTTTTTATGGGCTGCTACTACTGCGGCTGATTCTGTTGCTGCTCCAGCTGGCTGAGCTTGTTTTCCAGCTCTGCCAGTTTGGCCTGAGTACGGCGCAGCGCTTCGGCCTGTACCTCAAACTCTTCGCGGCTGATCAGATTGGCGCTGTTCAGCAGGCTCTGCAACTGGCTTTGCAGCATTAAGCGTACATCGGCTGACAGGCCGGCCAGTGGACTTTGTTGCAACAGTTGTTCTACACGGTTACGGATTTGTTCGCTGTTCATCATAGGGCTTCCTTATATTCCTGCAGGAGTTTATCACGCCCCATAACATGGCCCCAGCATCGGGCGTGACCAGAACTGCCGCCTTGCTTTTACTTTATGTCTATCCGGGCCTTTGCCCTGTTTTATTTCCCCTGATCCCTTTGTGCATCAATTTAGTGCCTATGCTGATTTTCAGGTGCACCAAAAGGGGCTGAAAAACAGCCCTGCGCACCGCCTTTGAACCACTATGAGAGCTTTTTAGTTGATGGTTGCTGCTAACTCCCTGAAAAACCGCATTTTTTAAAAGTTGGCACAGCCGCTGCTATAGGACATGTACAAGGTAAGTACAGAAAGAAAACGGTGCGTTCACCGATTTACTTAATAAAAGCTTTGAATAACTGATGAAGGAAAGAACCATGAAAAAACTGTCTCAAGCAATCGCTCTGGCTGGTGTTATGACTGCAGGTCTGGCCGCTGTTTCTACTGCGCAGGCTGAAGTTGAAGTTTCTGCATCGGCTTCTATTGCCAATATGTATCTGTGGCGCGGTCAGGATCTGAGCGCCTCCAGTGGTGTACCTGCTGTGTCCGGCGATCTGACCATCAGTACATCCGGTGCTTACGCCGGTGTATGGGCTTCCAGTGGTGACGCTGTACTGGGTCAGGAATACGATCTGTTTATTGGTTACGGCGCTGAAATGGGTGATTTCAGCTACGACGTAAGCCTGTGGACTTATGTTTATCCAAGCGCTGCAGAAACCTCTTATGTTGCAGGTGACGACCCGGATACCGATGATACCGTTGAAAGTGCTTATGCTGTAACAACAGCAGACCGTGGCAATACTTTTGATGCCTCTGACGCCATCGTAAGCCTGGGCTATAAAGGCGCTTCTTTTACTTACTACTACCCGATTTCAAGCAATCCGAATGACTACAGCTACATGACGCTGGGTTACGAAATGGATGCCTTGTCTGCCACTCTGGGTATGGCTGACAGCGATGACGATGCCAGCAAATACACTCACCTGGATCTGAGCTACGCCTATAACGACAACATTGCTTTCACTCTGAGCAAAGTGGTTTCTCAGGAAGCCGATCTGGATAAAGGCGAAGCCGGCGTGGATGAAGATCTGAAAGTGGTTGTTTCTTACAGCCTGCCTATCTCCATGTAAAAAGCATACAATGGCCCGTGCCCCCGCATGGGCCATTAACAACACTTAAACTCGTAGCGTTTAACAAAGGGGTTTTCTATGAAACTCATTACAGCTGTGGTTAAGCCATTCAAACTCGACGATGTGCGTGAAGCACTGTCAGAGATTGGCGTTCAGGGCATCACAGTGACCGAAGTAAAAGGTTTCGGCCGTCAGAAAGGTCACACTGAATTGTATCGTGGTGCTGAATATGTGGTGGATTTTCTGCCTAAGGTAAAAATTGACGTAGCGGTAGCTGACGACCTGACTGAAAAAGTCATCGAAGCCATTACCAAAGCGGCGAACACCGGCAAGATTGGCGACGGAAAAATCTTCGTTACCAACCTGGAACAAGTCATTCGTATCCGTACCGGTGAAACCGGCGCAGACGCGATCTGATCCTTCCTCATTAAATGAATCAGAGCCTTATGCGGGGGGCTTAGAATGGAAAATAATATTTTCGAACTCCAGTACGCGTTGGATACCTTTTATTTCCTGGTATGCGGTGCGTTAGTAATGTGGATGGCGGCAGGTTTCGCCATGCTGGAAGCGGGTCTGGTCCGCTCTAAAAATACCACTGAAATTCTGACTAAAAACGTCGCGCTGTTTGCGATTGCCTGCACCATGTACCTGGTGTGCGGTTATCAGATTATGTACGGCGGCGGTTACTTCCTGTCTGGTATCACCGAAGTGGATTCTGCTGCAGTACTGGCTGATTTCGCGGCGCGTGAAGATGGCTTCCAGGGTGGTTCTATCTACTCCGGCGCTTCAGACTTCTTCTTCCAGGTTGTGTTCGTAGCGACTGCAATGTCCATCGTATCCGGTGCTGTTGCTGAGCGTATGAAACTGTGGGCTTTCCTGGCTTTCGCGGTAGTGATGACTGCGGTTATTTACCCGATGGAAGGCGCGTGGACCTGGGGTGGTGCTTCTGTATTCGGTATGTACAGCCTGGCTGATGACTTTGGTTTCAAAGACTTCGCAGGTTCCGGCATCGTACACATGGCAGGTGCTGCTGCAGCGCTGGCTGGTGTGATCCTGCTGGGTGCCCGTAAAGGTAAGTACGGTCCTAATGGTGAAATCCGTGCGATCCCTGGCGCTAACCTGCCACTGGCTACTCTGGGTACTTTCATCCTGTGGATGGGCTGGTTCGGCTTCAACGGTGGTTCTGTACTGAAACTGGGTGATATCGGTAACGCTCACGCAGTAGCGGTAGTGTTTATGAACACCAACGCAGCGGCTGCTGGTGGTCTGATCGGTGCTCTGGTTCTGGCTTACGTTCTGTTCCGCAAAGCGGATCTGACTATGGCTCTGAACGGTGCTCTGGCTGGTCTGGTTGCTATCACTGCAAGCCCTGATACTCCAACTCCTTTCATTGCGACTGTTATTGGTCTGATCGGTGGTGTGATCGTGGTTCTGTCTATCCTGACTCTGGATAAAATGAAAATCGACGATCCGGTTGGTGCTATCTCTGTACACGGTGTGGTTGGTCTGTACGGTCTGCTGGTTGTACCGGCTACTGCAGACGGCACTACCTTCGGCGGTCAGCTGATGGGTGCGGCAACGATCTTTGTATGGGTATTCGCGGCTTCTTTCATCACCTGGATGCTGCTGAAAGTCATCATGGGTCTGCGTGTGACTGAAGAAGAAGAGTACGAAGGCGTTGATCTGTCTGAGTGCGGTATGGAAGCTTACCCTGAGTTCACCAATAAATAATTGGTTGCTCAGCGACAGCTGAAATAAAAAAAGCCGGTCAGGAAACTGACCGGCTTTTTTTATTGGATTTTGTTTAGTCAGATTTCTTCGGCGTAGAAATCTTCAAGGTCGCGTTCCAGACGCTTACGTTCCAGGTGGGCTTCAATGGCACGGCGTGCCATCAGTTTTTTCGACATCTGGGAGTCTTTATTAACAACGACTTTGCCTTCCTGATCAAAGGAGACAACTTCTTCGTGGGCTTCGAATTTCATTGCTGCTTCCATTATCTTTCCCTCTGGTTGATCACAGTAAATCCTGCTGTGATTTTTCTTTTTATTGGTTGCAAAAGAATGACAGTAATCGCTGGTCAGGCCAAATTCTGTTCAGCGGCACTCAGGCGGTACGAAAGTACCCTGTATAGCGCTCAGCCCGCAGAAATCGTGGCATAGCATCCGCAGCTGTTTCTTGAGAGGGATTTACAGGGAAATGTACTGAGCAAAAAGTCAGCGGCATTTATAAGAAGTGGCGTAAAACGTCTGATCGTAAAATCTGGAACCTGACTGACTAGTCAGATTCCAGCCGTAAAGATTTGATGCTGCGTTTGATGGCATTCAGGTGGGCGGCAAACTCAGGTCCGCGGCGCTGGGTTACCGCAACGGCCAGCATATCGATCACCATCAGGTGGGCGATGCGCGAGGTCATCGGTGTGAATTGTTCGGTGTCTTCTTCAATATTGATATTGATTGGCAGATCGGCGGCCGCACTCAGAGCGGTGTTGGCAGGTGCCAGACTGACTACCATCGCGCCGTGTTGCTGGGCCAGCTGTACCGAGTGCAGCAGATCTTTGGTGCGGCCACTCTGGGAAATTGCCACCACCACATCCTGCTCGCTCAGCGTAACTGCCGACATCGACTGCATATGCGGATCACTGTAGGCCGCCGTGGCCACCTGCAGGCGGAAGAACTTGTGCTGGGCATCAATAGCCACCGCGCCGGAAGCGCCAAAACCGTAAAACTCTACCCGTCGGGCATTACTGATAGCATTGGCCGCGGCAGCCACCTGAGTGCTTTGCAGCTGGGTCTTAACCTGATGCAGACGCTGAATGGTGGTGTCGGCGATCTTGTCGCAGATATCTTCGATACTGTCGTCTTCGATGATGGCGAACTGGCCGATATTGTTGGTGATCGCCATTTCCTGCGCGATACGCACCTTAAACTCCTGAAAGCCATTGCAGCCAATACCACGGCAGAAACGCACAATGGTCGGCTCGCTGACCTGTGCTTCCTGCGCCAGATCGACGATGCGCATATGCATCACCTGTTGCGGGGCACGCAGCACGTACTCGGCAACCTTTACCTCAGACTTGCGCAGGCTGGGGATGGCGGCGGCGATTTCGGCCAGAATCGGGCTGTTTCTCACAACAGGATTTCCTGGTGTCGGCTGGTAAGTGGGGAATTATAAAGGGCTTTTTGCAGTGAAGCCTATGGAATACTGGCCGCAGACAGAATCTGGCCGCAGTGGTGGCGTTATCACGGCGGCGAATACGGCAGGATACTGTATAAAACAGCAGCATTTTTACCCCGGCATCTGATAGACTCGCACGCCATGGATATTTCATTACTTCTCGATCAGTTAAACGACGGCCAGCGCAACGCGGTGGCTGCAAGTTCACGCCATCAGCTGGTACTGGCCGGCGCCGGCTCGGGTAAAACCCGCGTGCTGGTGCATCGCATTGCCTGGCTGCTGCAGGTGGAAAATGTCTCGCCGTTTTCAGTGATGGCGGTGACCTTTACCAACAAGGCCGCCAAAGAGATGAAAGGCCGTCTGGAGCAGTTGCTGCAGATACCGGCGAATGGTCTGTGGGTCGGAACCTTCCACGGTCTGGCGCACCGCCTGCTGAAGCTGCACTGGCGCGAAGCACGGCTGCCGCAGCACTTTCAGATTCTCGACAGCGACGATCAGCAGCGGCTGATCAAGCGCCTGATGAAAGCCAACAATATCGATGACAGCCGCTATCCGCCGAAGCAGATTCAGTGGTTTATCAACGAACAGAAAGATGAAGGTCGCCGTGCGGCGCATGTGATGCCATCGGCCGATCCGTTTTCGCGCACCATGCAGCAGGTCTATCAGCTGTATGAAGATAACTGCCAGCAGAACGGACTGGTGGATTTCGGTGAGATTCTGCTGCGTGCGCATGAGCTGTGGTTACATCACCCGGATTTACTGGAGCATTATCAGCAGCGCTTCCGCAATATTCTGGTCGACGAGTTTCAGGATACCAACAATATCCAGTACGCCTGGATCCGCATGCTGGCCGGTGACCGTGTATCGGTGATGGCAGTGGGCGATGACGATCAGTCTATTTACGGCTGGCGCGGCGCCAACATCGATAATATCCGTAATTTCCAGCACGATTTTCCCGGCGCCGAACTCATTAAGCTGGAACAGAATTACCGCTCGACCAAAACCATTCTGGAAGCGGCTAACGCGGTAATCGCCAACAATACCGGGCGTCTGGGCAAGAGCCTGCACACCGAAGGTGAAGAAGGCGAAACCATCCAGCTGTACAGCGCTTTTAACGAGCAGGATGAAGCGCGTTATATCGCCGATCAGGTTGATGAGTGGGCGCGCAGTGGCCGTCAGCGTGCCGAAATGGCGGTGCTGTACCGTTCCAATGCACAGTCGCGTACGCTGGAAGAAGCCTTGCTGCGTGCCGGTATTCCTTACCGTATTTATGGCGGTCAGCGTTTCTATGAACGTCTGGAAATTAAAAATGCCCTCGCTTATCTGCGTTTATTACTGAACCGTCAGGATGACGCATCGGTTGAGCGTGTTATTAATGTTCCGGCGCGTGCGATTGGCGAAAAAACCGTGGATATTCTGCGCAGCTATGCCCGCGACCAGGGCAGCTCGTTATGGGCGGCGGCAGAAGCGGCGGTACAGCATGGCATGCTGCCGAAACGTGCCAGTGCGGCGGTGCAGAGTTTTCTCGATCTGGTCGAGGAAATGAGCGTCGGTATCGACGAGCTGGAGCTGCATGAAATTGTCGATCAGGTCATTAATCAGAGTGGTCTGATTGAACACCATAAAAAAGAAAAAGGTGAAAAGGGCCAGGCGCGCCTCGATAACCTTGAAGAATTAATTAATGCCGCACGCCAGTTTGAAAGCGACGATGGTTTTAATGCCGACGACAACGATGATGCCGAAGCGAATGAGCTGGCATTATTCCTTGATCGTGCCGCGCTGGATGCCGGTGATGGTCAGGCCGATGAATACGAAGATGCTGTGCAGTTAATGACGCTGCATTCGGCTAAAGGTCTGGAATTTCCGCAGGTGGTTCTGGCCGGTCTGGAAGAAGGTTTATTCCCGCATAAAATGTCGATGGACGAAGCCGAAGGCCTCGAAGAAGAACGCCGTCTGGCCTATGTCGGCATTACCCGGGCAATGGAAAAACTGATTATTACCCATGCTGAAAGCCGGCGTTTACACGGCCAGGAAAATTACAGCACGCCATCGCGTTTTATCCGCGAAATTCCATCCGAACTGATTGCCGAAGTACGGCTGAAAAACAGTGTCAGCCGGCCGCTGACGGCCCGTGATCCTTCAACAAGAATGAAGCAGCCGTCTTTTGTCCACGGTAATCTGCCTTATTCTTTGGGTCAGCGTGTTTATCATGAAATGTTCGGAGAAGGCACCGTGCTGCAATTTGAAGGGCAGGGCAGCGGTCTGCGGGTACAGGTTAATTTTGATGACGCCGGCAGCAAATGGCTGGTGGCCAGCTTTGCCAAACTGGATGCACTTTAATTCAGAACACAATACGGTTGAAACAATAACAAGGAGCAAACGGAATATGAAACGCCTGACGACCCTGCTGCTGTCCGTAGTGGCTATCGCCGGACTCAGTGGCTGCCAGAAAGATGCAGAACAAGCCGCTGTGGCTGCACCGCAGCAAACCTTTAAATGGAAGCTGGTAACGTCCTGGCCGAAAAATTTCCCCGGTCTTGGCACGGCGCCAGAGCGTTTCGCGACAATGGTGAACGATATGTCGGCCGGCCGTCTGCAGATTAAAGTCTACGGTGCCGGCGAGCTGGTTCCCGCACTGCAGGTGTTCGATGCGGTATCTCAGGGCACGGCCGAAATGGGTCACAGTGGTGCGTATTACTGGAAGGGCAAAGCCGCTGCGGCACAGTTTTTTACCTCGGTACCTTTCGGTCTGACAGCGCAGGAAATGAATGGCTGGATTCAGTACGGTGGTGGTCAGCAATTATGGGAAGAGGTTTACGCGCCGTTTAATTTATTACCGCTGCCGGGTGGTAATACCGGTGTGCAGATGGGCGGCTGGTTTAATAAAGAAATTAACAGCGTCTCCGATCTTGAAGGTCTGAAAATGCGTATTCCGGGTCTGGGCGGTGAAGTGCTGGCCCGTGCCGGTGGTACGCCGGTGACCTTGCCGGGTGGTGAAATTTTCACCTCACTGCAGACCGGTGCCATCGACGCCACCGAGTGGGTTGGCCCATATAACGATCTGGCATTTGGCTTATATAAAGTCGCTAAACATTATTACTATCCGGGCTGGCACGAGCCGGGTTCGATGATGGAATTTGTGATTAATAAGACCGCCTTTGAAAAACTGCCGAAAGATCTGCAGGCCATTGTGCGTGTGGCAACCAAAGCCATTAACGAAGATATGCTGGCCGAATACACCACGCGTAATCAGGCCGCGCTGACCGAGCTGAAAGAAAAGCACGGCGTGGATGTGCGCGCATTTCCGGATGATGTGCTGAGTAAGCTGCAGGTGTTATCGGAGCAGGTAGTGGCTGAAGTGTCGGCGGCTGATCCGCTGGCGCAGAAGGTTTATAACTCGTACAAAAACTACCGTGATCAGGTGAAGGCTTACCATGCGGTGAGCGAGCAGGCCTATATCAACGCGCGGGATTGATAGTGCAAGTCTGACGCCGGAGGTCTGGCGTCAGACGCTCAGCTTCCGACTAGTATCGATAATTCTTATAGCCAATTCCCAGCTCTTCAAAATTCGCTTCCATCTGCTCGATATCGTATTCACCCAAACCGAGATAGGTTAACACCTCGCTACCGATATTCTGCCACTCCAGGTCTTCTGACTGCCGGCCAAGTATGCGGTAATTTCCGCAGATATGTTCAGCCAGTTTGAGAATGGCGAGCAATGTTTTTCCTTCCGAATCTTTGTAGTTGTTGGCGGCAAAAAAACGCGAAGCGCTGTGGTGTTCGGCAATAACATCACAGAGTAGTTTAGGCAGATTCCACGACTTGGCGGTGTAATAACCGATCACCGCGTGGTTAGTGTTCAGATGCTGATTTTCGACATCCACTACCCGCAGTTCCGGGTGGGCGTAAGACTCTTCCATCACCTGCAGATAATTATCGAAGCGGGCCATCAGCAGCGGAATACCACAGTTATGAAACAGGCCGAGCAGATAGGCCATATCCGGATTTGGGTAACCCACCTGCTTGGCAATGGAAGTCGATACCTGAGCAATATCGTTGGCGGTGTCCCAGAAGCGGTTCATATTAACGATGGTTTCGTCGCTCATCTGACTCTTGATGGATAAGCCATTGATGATATTCACCACACTGTTGAGACCAATCAGGCTGACCGCCTGAGCAACGGAAGTAATACGGTTTTTCAGGCCGTAAAAAGGCGAATTCACTACTTTAAGAACCGTACCGGACAGACCGACATCCTGGCTGATCAGTTTGGAAATACGGCCAAGATCGGGGTCGGGCATAAACTGTTCCATCTGCAGATCAACCAGAATCTGTGGCTGCGGCGGGATTTTAATGCCCTGCATGATGTGCAGTATCTGCTCTTCTGAAAGTTCCTGAGGCATAGCCAGTCCACGGGGGGAGAAGAATGTCATCAAGAATAGCACCGCTTTCTGGGGAAGTTTGTCAGAGCATGCGTATAATGCGCTCCTTTTTGTAACCGGCCTCAGAGGTGAACCATGCTCCCGACACTGCGACTCAAAGCCAAGGCTGAACGCCGTCTGAAAGGCGGTCACCTGTGGGTATACAGCAATGAAGTGGATATCGCTGTTACGCCACTGAAAAACATGACCGCCGGTACTGAGGTTGTGGTCGAAGCCGCCAACGGCAAAGCGCTGGGAGTTGCTGTGGTCAGTCCGGAACAACTGATCTGTGCACGGCTGTTCAGCCGCGACAGCAAGCAGACGCTGGATACCTCTCTGATCGTGCACCGCCTGCAGGTCGCACAGAGTGGCCGTGAACTGTGGTATCCGCAGTCCTGTTACCGCTGGGTGTTTGGTGACAGCGATGGTCTGCCGGGGCTGGTGATTGACCGTTTTGGCGATGTGGTGGTGATCCAGATTTCCAGTGTGGCAATGGAGCTGCGTCGTCAGGCCATTATTGATGCCGTCAATAAAGTCGCCAAACCACAGTGCATCGTGCTGAAAAACGATGGCAAGCTGCGCGCGGTCGAAGGTTTGCCAGAGTACGTGGAAGTGATTCAGGGCGCGCTGGAAGACGATTGTGCGCCGCTGGTAGAAAACGATACCCGCTTTATGGCGCCGGTGATTCACGGTCAGAAAACCGGTTGGTTCTATGATCACCGTGAAAACCGCGCACAGCTGAACCGTCTGGTTAAAGGCAAGCGCGTGCTGGATGTATTCAGCTACGTTGGCGGCTGGGGTGTGCAGGCGGCCAATCATGGTGCGGCGGAAGTACATTGCGTTGACGCTTCGGCTCAGGCGCTCGACTGGGTAGAGCAGAACGCAGCGCTGAATGGCGTGGCAGAAAAAGTACATTGCTGGGAAGGCGATGCCTTTGCCGCGCTGCGCCAGCTGAAGGATAACGGTGAGCGCTTTGATGTGGTGGTAATGGACCCGCCGGCACTGATCCCGCGCCGCAAAGACATTAAAGCCGGTGAGCAGGCTTATCACCGCCTGAACCAGCTGGCGATGCGCTTGCTGAGTAAAGACGGTTTGCTGGTGGCGGCATCCTGTTCCATGCATCTGGCGGAAGAGCGTCTGCCGGATATGTTGCGTGTTATGGGGCGTGAGCTGGATCGTGAAGTGATGATTCAGCATGTCGGCAGTCAGGGGGCCGACCATCCGGTATTACCGGCCATCGCCGAAACCCGTTATCTGAAAGCGGTGTTTGCCCGCGTGCTGCCGACCCGCTGAGGCAGTGCTGCACAGACACGCAATAAAAAAGGGAGCCTGAGCTCCCTTTTTTTGTGTGATTGTTCGCGTCAGTTGGCGCTGGCGAGCGGGACATTCAGCGCGCTGGCAGTGCGTTGCAGCAGTGACATCAGCTCAATAATACGCTGGCGGCATTGCTGACGGGCTTCGGCATCAGCCACACCCTGCTGTTTCCAGTTTTCAACACTGTCATCGAGCAGCTGTAACTGCTGCTGCCACTCCAGACTCAGCGCTTCATTACGCTGACCAAGTAAAGCCGGTAAGCCGGTGCCGGCTTCGGTTTCACTCAGCGGGAAGTACAGGTTGCGGATACCCGCTACGACAGCGCCGGTATCTGCCCAGGTGGTCTGGCTGAATTCACTGCTGGTACCACTCAGGCGTTTGCCCAGTAATTCATCCGACAGTAATTTCTGCGTCGCACTGAAGGCCGCTTTTAATACCAGGTCCGGCTCAGAACGCTGCAGCAGGTTTGCATAGTAGCCGTTGCTCGGCTCCCAGCGGCGTTGCAGCCGGTGCAGATGTTTCTGCAGCTGCTCACTCAGCAATTGCACATACTGGCGACGGCGGTTGTGGTTCTGTACATCGATATCCAGCGGCTCTTCATCAGCACTGCTGGCTGCATCTTCGTGATGAACCACATCACCGGTTTCCGCTTCGCTGTTGCTGCCACCTTCGCTGGCTACAACAACGGGTGCAGTATTTTCCTGCGGGAAGAAGTCGCGTGGTGAGCGCTGGCCATCGGCGCCCCACAGCATAAATTCAAACGCGTGATAGCCCAGACTGGCATAACTCGGATCGGAGAAACCGTGCTGTGCCAGCAGGCTGTCTTCATTCAGTTCAAGGGTCAGGTCGTTAACAATGCCGCTGAACGGATAGCCGGGCACATGGTCGATATAGCCACCTTCGATTGGCCAGCTGTCGAGCAGGCTCAGGGTATGCTGATAGTCGATGCCTTTTTTGTGCCAGTCTGGCGGATCGTTGATTGGCAGCTTGGCGTAGATCAGCGTCTGCAGGTAGGCGCTGTACGCATTACGCCAGGCCTGACGAACCTCGGCCAGAGTCATAGGATTTGGGTGATAAAGAAAGGAGGCCAGTCGGCTGTCGAGTTCCTGCGCGGTCTGTGCCGCCATCGACATATCGGTGTAGGCGCTAAGCCCCAGATGAGCAGCAAAAGCGCTGCTGTCTAAGGTGCTGTCCTGTTCGTTAGCCGTACCTGCGGCCTGTTCTGCAGGGGTATCCTGCTGCAGTGCAGGTTGATCGCAGCCGGTCAGTAAACCACTTAATAACAGGGCGCTGACCAGCACCGGCTTTGCGTACTTCACAGGCTTACTCCTGATCCCTGAGGCTGATAATAGGCCAGCCTTTCTGTGTGGCGATGGCGGCCAGTCGGTCATCCGGGTCAACCGCTACCGGATTATCCACAATTTCCAGCAGTGGCAGATCATTATGAGAGTCACTGTAAAAGTAGCTGCCGGCCAGTTCAAACCCCTGTTGCTGCAGCCACTCCTGCAAACGAACCACTTTACCCTGCTGGAAGCTTGGTATGCCGACAATATTGCCGGTATAGCGTTCATCCTGCATCTCCGGATGCGGGGCGATAATATGCTCAATGCCCAGCAGTTCGGCTATCGGATAGGTCACAAAACCATTGGTTGCCGTAATAATCAGCAGGGTATCACCGAGACGTTTGTGGTGGGCGATCAGATCACGGCTTTTTTGCGAGATAAGCGGCATTATGCGCGCCTTGAGGAATGCGGCGCGGGTATCCAGCATATGCTGCAACGGATACTGGGTCAGCGGCTTCAGGGCAAATGCCAGATACTCGTTGATATCCAGTGTGCCGGCTTTGTACTGTTCGTAAAAGTAATCGTTACGGAGCTTGTGTTGTTCAGGGTCTGCAAGCCCCTGATCGACCAAGTATTGTCCCCAGGCATGGTCGCTGTCGCCATCCAGCAGGGTGTGGTCGAGATCGAAAATAGCCAGTGCCACGAGAGTCAGCCTTTTTCCGGTGCCGGTTAGAAAATTAGTCGCTATTCTAAGGGCAACAGCGCATACTTTCCTTATAATTCTGAGTTTCAAACGAAGAAATAATCGAACATATTGGTTCTAAATAATGCCGGCTGCCAGTACGTGGATAGTGGCAACTTCCGGGTAATTCGGCCTGTCGGTCCGGTTTGAATCAGCTGGTCTTATCCGTCTGTTCCTGCCTGTCATTACGCCTGTTGTCATCCGCCTTATCTTCAACTGCTTGACCTTTGTGTTGAAATCGGCAAGTTTTGAACCATCAGACTTTATTGGACGGCATTGTGATTGACGAACATGGTTACCGCCCGAATGTCGGTATTATCCTTTGTAATGACAAAGGACAGGTCCTCTGGGCAAGACGTATTGGCCAGGATGCCTGGCAGTTTCCCCAGGGGGGAATCAAGGAAGGGGAATCGCCTGAAAAGGCACTCTATCGTGAATTAATGGAAGAAGTCGGCCTGAGTGCACAGGATGTACAGATACTTGGCTGTACCCGCGGCTGGTTACGCTACCGTTTGCCGCGGCGCATGGTGCGCCATGACAGCCGGCCTGTCTGTGTCGGACAAAAACAGAAATGGTTTCTGCTTAAACTGGTGGGCGACGATTCGCGGATCAATGTCAGCGCCACCGACAAGCCGGAATTTGATGGCTGGAGCTGGGTCAGTTACTGGTTCCCGCTGGGGGGCGTGGTTGCATTCAAACGTGATGTGTATCGTCGTGCCATGACGGAACTGGCACCACGCATTGCCAAGCTGCAACGGAAAACCGGCTGAGGGTTTATGCTTGATATTCTGAGACGCATTGTTCAGGAAGTCAGTTCCGCAACCGATCTGAGCGACGCTCTGAAGGTGGTTGTGGCACGCATCCGTGCGGCTATGAATACCGAAGTATGCTCCGTATATCTGTTTGACCCGGAAAGTAAACGCTATGTGCTGATGGCCACTGAAGGTCTGAAGCAGGAAGCGGTTGGCCGGGTCAGCCTCAGCTCTTCGCAGGGTCTTGTCGGCCTGGTTGGTTCGCGAGAGGAGCCCATCAACGTCGATAATGCACCGACTCACCCGCGCTTTCACTTTTTATCCGAGACTGGTGAAGATCCTTTCCTGTCTTTTCTCGGGGTGCCGATTATTCATCATAAACGCCTGATGGGCGTGATGGTGGTGCAGCAGCGTGACAGCCGCCAGTTTGACGAAAGCGAAGAAGCTTTTCTGGTCACTATGTCGGCGCAGCTGGCTGGCGTTATTGCCCATGCCGAAGCGACCGGCAATATTCTGGATATTCCCTCTGCGACCAATGAGCGCAAGAAAAGCACCCGCTTTAACGGCGCGCCCGGCGCCCCCGGAGTTGGGCTCGGCCAGGCCTTTGTATTGTCTCCCGCGGCCGACCTCAGCGGGGTTGTGGATAAAGAAGCAGAGTCGGTTGATGACGAGATTGGGCGTTTTGATCTTGCACTGGAAGCGGCCCGTGAAGAAATCCGTATATTAGGCGAGAAGCTCAGCAGCGAACTGCGCCCCGAAGAAATGGCACTGTTCGATGTCTACCTGAACATGCTGGATGATCACGCGCTGGGTGCCGAAGTAAAGGCCCGCATCCGTGAAGGCAGCTGGGCTCAGGGAGCTTTGCGTCAGGTGGTCATGCAATACGTCGGTCATTTCCAGCTGATGGAAGATGTTTACCTGCGCGAGCGCGCTACCGATATTATCGATCTGGGAACCCGTATTCTGGCCCACCTGCAGGGCAGTGATGCTCATGCGCAGGAATACGAATTCCCGGATGACACCATTCTGGTCAGCGAAGAGCTGACACCGGCAATGCTGGGTGAAGTTCCGCCGGGTAAGTTGCGCGGTCTGGTCTCGGTTAAAGGCTCATCCAACTCGCATGTGGCGATTTTGGCCCGGGCAATGGGCATTCCGACGGTTATGGGCGTGGTTGATGTGCCTTATGCCCAGCTGCATGGACTCGAGCTGATCGTGGATGGGTACCGCGGGCAGATTTTCTCCAGCCCCAACGATGAACTGCGTGAGCAGTATCAGGCGATTTTTGATGAAGAGCAGGCACTGCAGAAAGATCTGCAGGTGCTGCGCGATGAGCCGGCTGAGACGCTGGATGGTCACCGTATTCCGCTGTGGGTAAATACCGGCCTGATTACCGATGCTGTGCGCAGCCTGGAGCGTGGCGCTGAAGGTGTTGGCCTGTACCGCACCGAAGTGCCGTTTATGATGAAGGACCGCTTTCCCAGCGAAAGCGAGCAACAAAAGATCTACCGTCAGCAGTTGGAGACCTTTGCACCGAACCCGGTAACCATGCGTACTCTGGATATCGGTGGCGACAAAGCGCTGACTTACTTTCCGATTAATGAAGCCAACCCGTTTCTTGGCTGGCGTGGTATTCGTGTAACGCTGGATCATCCGGAAATTTTTCTGGTACAGATCCGTGCCATGCTGAAAGCCAGCGAAGGGCTGAACAATCTGCGCATTATGCTGCCGATGATTACCAGCGTCAGCGAAGTCGATGAAGCATTACACCTGATCTACCGTGCTCATGCGGAAGTTCTGGAGGAAGGCTTTGATGTTGAGATGCCTCAGGTCGGGGTGATGATTGAAGTTCCGGCTGCGGTTTATCAGATTCGTGAACTTGGCCAGCGTGTTGATTTTCTCTCCGTTGGCAGTAACGATCTGACCCAGTATCTGCTGGCTGTGGACCGCAATAATCCACGGGTTGCTGATCTTTATCAGGCCTTTCACCCTGCGGTACTGACGGCGCTGAAGATGATTGCCGATATGGCGCACGAAATTGGCAAGCCGGTGAGTGTCTGTGGCGAGTTAGCCGGTAATCCGCTGGGAGCCGTGCTGCTGATGGCGATGGGTTACGACATGATGTCGATGAACGCGACGAATTTGCCGAAGGTAAAGTCAGTCATCCGCGGTATCAGCCGCGAATGGGCCGATCAGTTACTGGCGGAAGTACTGCAGATAGAGAGTGCGCCGGTGATTACCGCGACGCTGCAGTTATCGCTGGAGAAGGCCGGTTTCGGCCGTATTATCGGGCCAGGGCGTAACTGATACGCCCATTTCTCAAGCCTGATCAGGCTGTCCAGTGCCGGGTACGACCGGTGTCGATATGAATAAAGCCACTCTTCGGATAATAACCAACACCACCATTGCCCATGGCCAGTGCGGCGCGGTGCAGATGACGGTGTGAAACTCCGGGAATACGGATGTCGATCGCCCGGCCCTGCATGTGCAGGCTGTGCTCGGCGACACCCGCGTTGGCATAGCGCAGACTGGCGTTTGATTCCGGTGCACGATAACCGGAGATGATGTACAGCGGTTCATGGCTGGCGAACAGTTGCTGCAGCTGATACATGTTTTGGTACAGCTCACGCTGCATGGCCATGACCTGATCGCGGCGGTGATCGCGTACAAGAAGATCCAGTTCTGCCACGCCATCATCGATATAACGACCGTTCGCCCAGAACGTACTGTTGGTAAATTCACCGGTGTGGATATTGTAGAGACGCAGAGTACGTTCTTCCTGTTGCCCGGCGAATACGCGGGTACTGCTCAGGCCGGTAATACCTGCCGCGCCAAGGCAAGCTGCCTGTTTCAGAAAGTGACGTCGTTGCATAGTGAATAATCTCCGCTACATCTGGTTTCAGCGTTTATTGAACGGAGTATGCCAAACACCTGCCAAAATAAACGGGCATCCTTAGACAAAAATACATAACGCTACATTTGTCATACTGAATAATGTAACCGGCTGACTCTGTGTCTTATCTGTTACAGACTGACGGCTGGATTTGTCGGTGGCAGACCGGCGATCAGGTCGCGATTATAAACATCATCACGTACCTGCAGAGTACCGTCCTGATCAACCCAGGTAGTCCAGTACATCAGATAGACCGGAACATCATCCTGCAGGCGGATGCGTGTGGTACGGTTCTGATCGATAGCGGAATCGATATTGTGGCGGTTCCAGCCCTGCTGACCGCGCAGCAGTTTTTCGGCCAGCAGGCGCGGTTTTTCTACCCGCACACAACCGGAGCTTAAGGCACGGTTGTCGAGGTTAAACAGCTGTGGCTGTGACGTATCGTGCAGGTAGATGTCTTTATCGTTGGGGAACAGGAATTTGATAGAGCCCAGCGCATTATCATCCCCGGCTTTCTGTACCAGGCGGTAAGGGAAATGACTGGCGCTGACCTTATTCCAGTTAATGGCATACGGCGAAATAAACTGGTCAACACCATCGACCCGGCCGATCACCTGGTAGCCTTTCTCTTCCAGATAGCCCGGATTACGGCGGATTTTCGGCAGCAGGCTGCTGACTGCAATACGTTTGGGCACCGACCAGGTTGGTGCCAGCTCCAGCGTACTGATTTTCTGAGCCATAACCGGAGTGCGGCGCTGCAGGTTACCGATAATGACTTTCATATCCAGCTCAACCGAGCCGCCGTTCATCAACTGCAGGCTGTAGTCAGCCATGTTAACCATCACATGACGCTGGCCAAGATCCCGTGGCAGGTGGCGCCAGCGCTTCATATTCAGGGCAATTTTCTGGGCGACCTGATAGGGCGGGGTGTTAAGCCATTTCAGCGTGCTCGCATCCAGTTCGCCGCTCTCCGGTAAGTGATGGCGCTTCTGAAAATGGCGCAGTGCGTCGGCCAGGGCGCTGTCGAATACGAATTCGGGGCGGCTCAGATCATGTGGCTCATCTTCGGCGGGTGCGCGGGTGCGTTCTTCGGCATCTTTAAACAGCCAGGACAGGGCACCTTTCTGCAGGTCACCATATTGTCCAAGCATCCAGCGCAAATGTGGCACCAGACGGTGACGCTCATCGTTTTTCAGCTGCAGGTTGTCGGGCAGCGGATACCAGCTACCGGAGTTGGCAATGGCTAAATAGCGGTTCAGCTCTTTGCGCAGACGGAGGTAGCCGGGGTGGGATGGCGTCAGGGTTTCAACCAGTGCATCCAGTTCGTTGCGGCGGATGGAGTCATTCAGCAGATCGATAATCTGCTCTTCACTGAACTGTATGGAGCTGCCTGCGGCGGATACTTTGCGGATCGACGGATGATCGCCTTCACCGGTATCGGGCAGCAGTTCAGCATTCAGTGCCTGCTGGGCATAGGTGATAAAGGCATCGGTGAGCAGCACTTCAACGGCAGTAGCCTGCTTGGGAATATTCGACAGACGGCTGGTTTCGCGTTCGAGGGTGGCCAGTTCGTAGCCATAGTTGCGCCAGTCGTCGGCAGCGGTTTCACGCAGTACCTGCAGCAGTTCGCGACCGGCTTCGGTCAGCTCAAAGCTGTTCATCCACACCGGCTGGTAATCGCGGCGCAGGTAAAAAGGCTCAATGCTCTGCACATGTTTCAGCCGCACCTCTCCCGCCACGTTGCGCGCGGATTCGATTAACCAGTGCTCCATATACTTCTGCGCCACTTTCGGTGGCATATAGGGCTTGGTATTGATGCTGGCTGCCAGAGCCGCAAACAACAGACCGATACACAGCAGGGCGATAAGGCCTGTCAGTGCGACGACGCGTTGCGGTTTCCGGGGTGTGTTCATGCTGTTCATGCACGAAGTATGGACGCCAGATAAGCAAAATGTGACGGGAATCGCGCTACCGTTCGCAGAATTTTGTAAGCGACTGCAAACGGTCGTTCGATTGGTTTGCTATGTGTCAAAAGAAACAACAACTTAGGTTTTTCTTTTGTAACAGGAGGGCTGTTTAACGGATTTCTGGCGGCTAATTCTTTGTTCTTAAAGTGGGCAATTGCCCACTTATTCAAGATCGACCGGCCAGGTCACCCGGCCGGCAATTCTGCCGTTACTGTCCCAGCTGAGTTCGGTTATTTCAACCCGTTCCTGCTGCGCCAGAATGCCACTGGAGCAGCGGGTGCCATAACCCGGAGCATGGATAAACTGAGCCGAGAGTAAGCGCTCCCATTCCAGAGGAACCCCGGTTTGTGGCAACTGATCGTCGGGGAAAGGGGAGTAATGATCAAGCAGTGCCGCCAGGCTAGCGCTGCCTCCGGGCTGTTGCAGCCATTGCTGTAGCTGCGTCCGTGCCCGTTCGGTTTTCGGCCAGGGAGTATTCAGCCAGGCATTACTCAGCGTGTGAATACCGGGTTCCAGCCGTTCCAGCCGCGGCTCGGGGTAGTTGCTGGCGTACCAGAGCTGGTTGCGGTTACCGCACAGCAGATTAAACGGCGCGTAGGTATCGCCTTTTTCCAGCACCGCGCGCAGGTATTTTTCCGGGTTGCGTGGCTCGCGCAGGTAATCCAGTACCAGATGGCCGCGTGACTGCGGCTCGGCAGGTCCGGCGCCGGGAGCGCGGATATTGGTCAGTGCGGCAAAACGTCCTTCTTTGGTGATACCAAGCCAGGTGCCGCCCTGTTGCAGATCTCGTCCGGCAAACAGCCCCGGGTATTCGCGCCATTCTTCCAGAGCACTGGCCGGGCGGGCATAGAATTCATCACGGTTGGCACTCAGAGTCAGCCACTGACTGTCCTGTGGTTGCCAGTTCAGTACGATCAGACACATAGGTATTTCCTGATAATGGTTACCGCAGGCATGCTCTGTTGCACAGGCGCTGCCGACTTTGCCCGCACTTTAGGTCATAATGCCGCCCCCTTAAACCGGAATTTTCATAGCTATGATGACTTTTCTGCTGTTCCTGGCGGTTGGCTCCGTTGCTGGTCTGTTAGCAGGTTTGTTTGGCATTGGCGGCGGTATGGTGATTGTACCTGTGCTGGTCATCACCTTTGCTGCACAGGGAGTGAGCGAAGCTGTACTCACTCACATGGCCGTAGCGACTTCGCTGGCAACTATCGTGTTTACTTCCCTCAGTTCGGTACGTGAACACCATCGTCAGGGGGCTGTGGACTGGACGCTGGTGGGGGTGATGAGTATCGGCATTGTGCTGGGCACTATGCTGGGCGTGTCTTTAATTACCGCAGTGCCGGGCCCGCTGTTGCAGAAAATTATCGGTGTCTTTGCCCTGCTGCTGGCGGCAAAAATGTTCTTCGGGCTGGAACCAAAAGGTGCTGGTAAGCGTCCAGGTAACCGCGGGCTGATTATGGCCGGCTCGGTGGTGGGCTTTGGTTCGTCCTGGTTTGGTATCGGCGGCGGCACCTTTACTGTGCCTTATCTGAGCTGGATGAAAATCCCTATGCGTCAGGCGGTAGCGACTTCAGCGGCCTGTGGTTTGCCGATTGCCCTGACCGGTGCCATCAGTAATGTGGCGGCGGGCTGGAATCATGCCGACCTGCCTGAATGGAGTACCGGATTTCTGTACTGGCCGGCCATTATCGGTATTGTGCTGACCAGCGTACCTTTTGCCAAAGTCGGTGCGAAGCTGGCTCACCGTCTGGATCAGGCTCTGCTGAAAAAAGGTTTTGCTCTGTTACTCTGTGCCGTCGGTATTAAGTTTCTGTTGTTTTAAGCGCATTTCATAAGGAGTTAAAAATAGGATGTTTTGCTTGAGTCTGACTGTTGTTGCAAGGAAGTCCGTATGCTGACCTACCCTGATATTGATCCTGTTGCGGTGGCCATTGGCCCGCTGAAAATTCACTGGTACGGCCTGATGTATCTGCTGGCTTTCGGTACCAGCTGGTGGCTGGCCAACATGCGCGCCAAGCGTCCGGGTTCAGGCTGGACACCACAGCAGGTGTCCGATCTGATTTTTTATGGCGCTATGGGCGTTATCCTTGGTGGCCGTTGTGGTTACGTGCTGTTTTACAACTTCCCGCAGTTTCTGGAAGACCCGTTGTGGTTGCTGCGTGTCTGGGAAGGTGGAATGTCATTCCATGGTGGCCTGCTGGGTGTTTTGCTGGCGCTGGCCTGGTTTGGCCATAAGTACAAAAAGAATTTCTTTGATGTCGGTGACTTTGTCGCGCCCTTCGTACCGCTGGGTCTGATGTTCGGCCGTATCGGTAACTTTATTGGTGGTGAGCTCTGGGGCCGGGTCGCTGATCCTGCGCATGTGCCCTGGGCGATGGTATTTCCTCGTGCCGGTGATCTGCCGCGTCACCCATCGCAGCTGTATCAGGCCGCACTTGAAGGCTTTCTGCTGTTTGTGATTCTGTGGTGGTTCTCCAGCCGGCCACGGCCACAAAAGGCCGTTGGCGCCGCTTTTCTGATAGGATACGGCCTGTTCCGCAGCATCGCTGAGTTCTTCCGTGAGCCGGATGCGCACATCGGCTTTGATCTGTTTGGCTGGATGAGTCGCGGACAATTGCTCAGTCTGCCGATGATTCTTATCGGTATCGCCTTTATGATCTGGGCTTACCGGGGTGCCAAAGCTCCGCATAAAACTGCTTAATCGACAGAGAGTGAATCATGAAACAATATCTGGATCTGATGCGTCATGTGCGCGAAAACGGCACCTTTAAAGAGGATCGTACCGGTACCGGCACGTACAGCTGTTTTGGCTATCAGATGCGCTTCGATCTCAGTGAAGGTTTTCCGCTGGTGACCACTAAAAAGCTGCACCTGCGCTCGATTATTCATGAGCTGTTGTGGTTTTTAAGTGGTGATACCAATATCCGCTATCTGAAAGAAAACGGCGTTTCGATCTGGGATGAGTGGGCGGATGAAGACGGTAATCTGGGGCCGGTGTATGGCTCGCAGTGGCGCAGCTGGCCGACCGCAGATGGCCGCCATATTGATCAGATCACGCAGGTGGTGAATCAGATCAAAAACAATCCTGACTCGCGCCGTCTGATTGTGTCGGCCTGGAACGTCGGCGAAATTGAAAACATGGCCCTGCCGCCTTGCCATGCGTTTTTCCAGTTTTATGTGGCTGACGGCAAGCTGTCGTGCCAGCTGTATCAGCGCAGCGCCGATATTTTCCTTGGCGTACCGTTCAACATCGCCAGCTATGCACTGCTGGTGTATATGGTGGCGCAGCAGTGTGATCTGCAGGTGGGTGATTTTGTCTGGACCGGCGGTGATGTGCATCTGTACGCCAACCACCTGGAGCAGACCGACTTACAGCTCAGCCGTGAGCCTATGGCGCTGCCAAAGCTGGTGATTCAGCGTAAGCCCGACAGCCTGTTCGATTATAAGTTTGAAGATTTCGTGATCGAAGGTTACGAATCCCACCCTCATATCAAAGCACCGGTTGCGGTGTGAAAAGCGCCCTGACCGCCAGTAGCGGTCAGGGTTGCTCCTGTCAGAAACGGTAATTTACCTGCACCCCCAGATTATTGAGTATGCCTTCTGAATGACCTTCGGCGCGGTGCTGGGTACCGGCCGGGTTTTCGCGGGCATTGATATCGGCACGGGCGATAGTGATCAGGCTGTAGGCCAGATCGACATCCCACTCTGCTGCTGGCTTATAGCTCAGTCCGAAACCGAAAATATGGCGGTCTGCATCAGGGCCGCGCGGTGTGCGGTAATCGGCGTCTTTTACCGGTGATTCATCCTGGCTGTAGCCGGTGCGCAGCACCAGTTCAGGCGTTGCCTGATAACGCAGGGCAATACCCGCGCGCCAGGTGTCGGAAAAATTCAGTGGCTGTACCAGATCACGGCGGCGTACATCATCACCTGAGCCGGTGATGTCCGAGCCTCCACGGCTGCTGGTGTCTTCATATTCCAGGCGGATTTCCTTAAATACCGACCAGTTGGTGTAGGTAACGCTGCCCATCAGAGCGATGCGATCGCTGAGATCGTAATGGGCGCTCAGTGTCAGTAATTGCGGCAGATGAATGCGCGAGACAATATCGCCACCGAGTGAGCCACGCTCATCGAAGGCTTTTTCCAGTGTCTCGGCCGCTTCCTGCTGGGTCAGGCCAGAATCGGCCGAAATCTGGGTAATAAAATTATCCTTGAACCCAGCCTGCTCCAGCGTCGTCCGTTTCGCTTCGCCCTCGGCAATATGCGAAATCTGGCTGCGGTAGTTCAGGCCCAGGCGCAGAGCATCCAGTGGTTGCCACAACATACCGGCACTGAAGCCATAGGCCACACTGGCAATCTCAATTTCATTAAGCACCTGATATTCCGGTTTTGAGCCGTAGTTATTCAGCAGCGTTGGCGCTACCGCCTGCGCGGCAGAGGCACCACTTTGCTCTTCAACACGCTCGAGCACGGCCTCGGCCACCAGATAGCCAAGATCAATCTGGTTGGTGAGGCGGGCGCTGTACGACTGAATCACCACGCCGAGGCCAAGCGATAACGTGTCGCTGGCGCGGAACGCAAAGGTCGGGTTGATATTGACCGCAGTCTGCTGGGTTTCTTCTGAGTGATAGCGGCCGGCCCAGCCTGTCGGGAATTCG
This sequence comes from Thalassolituus hydrocarboniclasticus, assembly GCF_025345565.1. Classification (NCBI taxonomy): domain Bacteria; kingdom Pseudomonadati; phylum Pseudomonadota; class Gammaproteobacteria; order Oceanospirillales; family Oceanospirillaceae; genus Thalassolituus; species Thalassolituus hydrocarboniclasticus. The sequence continues at coordinate 189,637 of NZ_CP054475.1, forward strand.
GTGCCGGAGCCAAAAGGGGCATACAGACCAATACCAATGGCAGCATCTTCATTCAGGCGCTGGCTGTAATAGATGTGTGGTACTACGGTCAGTTGCTTGCTGTTGCCAGCGCCCGGGCCGTTGACTTCACGCGCCGGCAGGCCATACAGCGACTCCACACGTTCGCTGATAAAACGTGCTTCGTAATCAATTTCGGCGTGCACAAAAGACAAGCCGCCGCTGAACTGGCGGCCCTGGAGGCGCATCAGGCCTGCAGGGTTATGGGCGATAACCGAAGCATCTTCCAGCAGCGTGGCAGTACCGGCGTAACCATGGGCCATTTCTTTAGCACCGTGCTGGGTCAGTTCCAGACCGGCGGCCTGAACGGTATTAATTGTGGTGATGGCCAGCGCAAGCGGCAGCCAGCGGGAGTGAAGGAGCATATCCCTAATCCTGTTTTTATTAGTATAAGAGAGAAGGCGCTGAGCTCAGCGCCTGTCGGTCAGCGCAACCAGTTGGTACGGTTTATGGAGTCCACCCGTACACCCTGATGGCTGAGGAAGTTGGCAACCTGACGCTGCATTTCGGCATGCGGGTCATCACCATTCAGGCTCAGATCCTCAATGTCCGTCGCGGACAGCAGGAAAGATGCATGGTCGCCCCGGCGGAAGCCCATCGCCACCTGTAAGGCGCCGGGGTCGCCATTGTCCTGCAGCGGACCTTCGAGCGTGATGATGTCCAGACCGGCATTGTCACCCTGTTGCGCCAGCTCGGCGCTGCGCTGAAGCCCCATGGCCTGTGCCAGTGGTGAGCTGCCGGCGAGCGGATAGCGGGTCAGGGCCACCGGTAACACCTGATCGGCCGGATTGTCGTTATCCCCCAGCAGCTGCGCCATATACACCGGACGCGGCTCGCTTTCCTCACCATTCTGGCGGGTGGCGATGGCGGCGGCATGGTTCAGCGGCTCGACGCTGTCGATAGCGGCCTGTACGGAGGCAAAGAAACGGTAGTAATTTTCACTGCCTGGCAGTACGTCTTTAGCTGCCAGTCCTTCCGCCAGACGCGGACCAATGACCGCTGAGCCTTCCAGCGAGCGCATAATGCCGCCGGTCGGTGCCAGCATGCTGACGGTGCGGATGTTCTGGTCATAGGCGAGGAACGGTGCGGCGACAAGGTTCCCCACCGAGTGGCCAACAAAATGCAGCTGACTGAAGTTGATGTGGTTGCTCAGGTTGAAGTCGAACTTGCTGGCATTGCAGGATTTCAGCAGGCCGTCCATGCCGCACTGACGGAACTCGCCGTTACGCAGATAACGCACCAGCGTGACCAGATCGATACCAGCCTGACGCAGGGTATCGCGCTGGGTCAGTGGCGCTGACGGATTAAGGAAATGCGCACCAGAGCTGTCGATCACGCCGTCACTGGCGACGTTACCTTCGGTATCGACCAGATCGAGATAAAAAGTACGTTCCACCATCAGCGGGATGATGTTGCGTGCGGCGGCCAGGGTGGAGTTGTACAGCTGATCGTTGAGATCGCCGGCGTACAGTGCCAGACGTGAATCCCCGGCCGGTAAATCGCCTTTCACCAGACCGTGCAGTGGCATATCGATGGCAATCACGGCAAAGCCTTTCTGCGCCAGTGCATCGGCCAGAGCCAGGGCGTTGGTGCGGTCCTGCTGAATGGCGTGCTGGAAAATCACCAGCGGATAACCGCCGGCCGGTTTGGCCGGCACGCCGGCACGGGACGGATTCGGCGCGGCCAGCACCAGCGGGTGCGTTACCCAGTTCCGGATCGCCGGTAACAGCGGCTGACTGCTCAGGTCGGCAGTGCCCAGCATCGCGTTATCGCTGTTGCAGGACGTGCCGCTGCATTGCCATTGGGCGGAGAGTACGCCGCTGTCCGTGCTGGTGCTGCGGCCGAAGCCGTAGTTGTTATTACTCAGGCTGGTGGCCGCAGATGGCGCATGATTCAGCACCGGCAGACGAATGCTGCCCGGCCAGATCAGGGTCTTGCCACCCGGTGATTCCGGCGCTGTTTTCCCTGACAGGGAGCCAACATCCAGCAGGCACACCGGCTGGTCGCATTTGGTACCACCCGGTACCGACGGGTTCAGCTCACGGTTGCTGATGGCATCGGCCAGACGGGTAAAGGTACTGTCGGCGCGCTGGGTGGTCACGGCCCAGGCCAGCATGATCTGCTCGCGGTTCAGGCCGAAGCGCTCGTCGCGCAGCACCGGATCAATGGCAAAGTGCGTGGTGCACTGCAACAGCGCGACATCGCTTTTATCGAGGTCGTCGCACACGGTTGGCTGGTTATTTTCATCGAGTTCCAGCGCGGTCTGGCCTTTGGCCACCACCGAGGTCAGCGGGCCATCGACCCACAAGCCCTGCGGGTCGGTCACGCCGTGGGTAATGATGATGCTGTAAGTGGTGTTGTACGCCAGCGGACGGCGTGGGCGCAGCATCAGCACATGGCTGTCACTCTGGTAATCCAGCTGGATATCGTCGGCGCTCAGTTCGTGGCTGACCTGCTGCGGGCGGATGCGCGCCGGGTAGCGTTCGCTGTCGGTGCTCAGGGCAAAGACCCGCACGGTGCGGCCGACTTCCAGCGTGGCCGGATCAATGGCGCCGGTAAAGGCGACACGCCAGCTTTCGGTGGTGGAGAAACCGTCCAGTTCATTCAGCGCCAGCGCAACGCCGGCTGAGCTGGCTTCAGGGTCGTCGATGGGTACATTGAGTGTGCCGTCGAGTTCTTCTGTGGTGCTGGCACCGGCTTCAAACAGCAGGTTGTTGGGAAACGGGATGACCTGATTTTCGGGATCAAAGGCTACACGTACGGCAGAACGGACCTGATCTTCAATCCCGGGCGGGTGTTTCTGATCGCCGGTAGCAGAACCTGAGCCATTACCGGAATAAGAAGAATGCGTGGCGTCGGCGCCGCTTTCGAAGCAGCCCTGCAGCAATAGAATTCCGGCGCAGGCCAGCACCAGACGAGCGGGAGTATGAGTCATTATTATTATCCTGGTCATTCTGGCGGTGAGAGCCACATGACTGTTTTGTTATTAGGCGGCCTGAGTGTATTGGCAGCAGGAGGGGGTCTCAACCTGTTAAATTGTAAAGAATTGGAGTCTGTCAGTCTTAAGGGTTATATACTCGCGGGCCCGGATGGCCAAAGCAGGTGTATCCGGCGTAATTGGTTCCCGTTAGCTATTTCGTCTGAAGGATCTCACATGGTGTTATCTCTGATCGTTGCCCTGGCACAGAATCGTGTGATCGGCATCGACAACAAACTGCCCTGGTATCTGCCCAACGACCTGAAATATTTCAAACAGGTAACGATGGGGAAAACCATCATCATGGGGCGTAAAACCTATGAGAGCATTGGCAAGCCACTGCCGGGCCGCACCAACATCGTCATTACCCGTCAGGCCGGTTATCAGGCGCCTAACGCTAACGACAGCGTGAAGGTGGTTGCCTCCCTCGAAGCGGCCCGTGAACTGGCAGAGAGTATTGCGCTGATTAACGGTCAGGATGAAGCCATGATTATTGGCGGTGCCGAAATTTATACTCAGGCGCTGACGCTGGTGGATCGTATGTATCTGACTGAAGTACATGCAGAGGTAGAAGGCGATGCTTTCTTCCCTGAGTTTGAACGCAGTGCCTGGCAGGAAGTCGCACGCGAAGACTTCGCCGCCGAAGGCCCGAATCCGTACAACTACAGTTTTGTGGTGTACGAACGCGCCTGAGCGGGTTTGCAATGGGCTCAGAGCGGCTTCTGAACAATTGCGCTGATTTGCTGCGCTGAACCTGATATCAATAGTTGCGTCTAATCCCCGCCGCCGGAGTCTGTTCCGGCGAAGGACGGGACGCCACTCATTTGTTTTATCTGCTGCACAATCCTCTGGTTCTGGCTTTAGGTGTATCGCTACTGCTGCACCTGTTGCTGTTGGCTGCGCCGCTGCAGCGGGCAGTACAGCCAACAAAGCTTATGCCAGTGCTGAGTCTGCAATTGCAGCCTGCGTTGCCTGTGCAGACTGTATCCGACAATCAGCCTCCTCAACGCGTGCCTGAACAACCCGCTACTCCTGCAGCAGAAAACCCGACAACAGAAACCCCTGCAGCACCTGCCGTACCGGATAAAGCGCGGGAAACCTCAGCGAAAACTGAACCTCAATTGACCTCGCCGCCGTTACTGCGTCTGCCGGCTGGCAATATGGGGGAGGACTGGGGTGTGAGATGGGATGCGGAATGGGATGCCCATAGTGAACCGTCCGGCGCGCAGTCATTAAAGGCTGTGCCTTTCGATCCGCGTTTGCGTCGTCAGCTGGATGCGGTGCGCAGTGAGCAGCCAGAGCCGCAACGTGATTTTATTGAAACCGGTGAGGCTGGCAGTCTTGCGCCACAGCAACGGCGTGTAGGTGACCATTGTTTTCTTTACAGCGAAAAAGATGCGCTGGATGAAGACAGCTTTGATGTCTGGTCGCCGGTAACTTGTGCGCAGTAAGGTGATATTGCCGCAATAAAAAAACGGGCCTCAGCTGAGGCCCGTTTTTATACGCTTGCGGTTAAATCCCGGGTATCAGGATTCTTTAGCCTGAGCGCGCAGAATAAACTTCTGGATCTTACCGGTAGAGGTTTTCGGCAGCTCGCCAAACACCACGTGACGCGGGATTTTAAAGTGCGCCATATTGGCACGGCAGAAATCCATAATCGCAGCAGCGTCTTCTTCAGCGCCCGGCTTCAGCTTAACGAAAGCACAAGGTGTTTCGCCCCATTTGTCGTCTGGCTTGGCGACCACGGCGGCTTCTTCCACATCCGGGTGACGGTAAAGAATATCTTCCACTTCGATGGAGGAAATATTCTCGCCACCGGAGATGATGATGTCTTTCGAGCGGTCTTTGATCTCGATATAACCATCTTCGTGCCATACCGCCAGATCGCCGGTGTGGAACCAGTCACCGGCAAAAGCCTCTTCGCTGGCGCGCGGGTTTTTCAGGTAGCCTTTCATCACGATATTGCCGCGGATGAAAATCTCACCAATGGTTTCGCCATCACGGGCAACCGGCTGCAGGTTATCCGGATCGGCAACCATCAGATCCTGCTGCATCGGGCTCTTCACACCCTGGCGGGCTTTCAGCGCGGCGCGTTCACCCGGCGTGCGCTCATTCCAGGCTTCATCCCATTCACACACCACACACGGGCCGTAGGTTTCGGTCAGGCCGTAAACGTGGGTTACTTTAAAGCCCATGGCTTCCATTCCTTCGATCACGGCAGCCGGAGGCGCTGCACCGGCCACCATGGCGTTAACCTGATGCTCGATGCCGGCTTTCATCTCGGCTGGTGCATTGTTCAGCATGTTCAGCACAATCGGCGCGCCGCAGAAGTGCGAGACTTTGTGATCTTTAATGGCGCCATAAATGGCGTCGGCGCGTACATGGCGCAGGGAAACACTGACACCGGCTGCAGCGGCGATAGTCCACGGGAAACACCAGCCATTGCAGTGGAACAGCGGCAGAATCCACAGGTACACCGGGTGCTTGCCCATGTCCCAGGAAATAATATTGTTAGCGGCGTTCAGGTACGCGCCGCGGTGGTGATAGACCACGCCTTTCGGGTTACCGGTGGTGCCTGAGGTGTAGTTCAGGGTAACGGCCTGCCATTCGTCCTGCGGCAGTTCCCAGACGAAATCCGGATCAGATTTTTCCAGCAGCTGCTCGTAGGTCTGTTCGCCCAGCAGTTCGCCACCGTCAAAGTACGGGTCATCAACGGCAATCACCATTGGCTTAACCGCCAGCAGTTTCAGAGCTTTGCTGGCCACGTCGCTGAATTCGCGGTCGACAAACAGAATGCGGGTTTCGGCGTGCTGCAGAATAAAGGCTACGGCTTCTGCATCCAGACGGGTGTTGATGGCATTCAGTACCGCGCCACACATCGGCACACCAAAGTGTGCTTCAAACATCGGGGGAATATTGGCACACAGGAAAGAAACGGTTTCACCGTGCTGGATACCCAGCGACTTCAGGCCGGAGGCCAGGCGTACACAACGCTCGTAGGTTTCACCCCAGGTATAGGTGGTGTCCTGATGAATCTGGGCGGTACGGTGCGGGTAAACAAAGGCCGCGCGCTGCAGATAGCTGATCGGCGATAAGGCGGTGTAGTTGGCCTGATTGGCATCCAGACCCATTTCATAAATGTTGTAGTGCTGCATACAGCCCCCGGATAAGCAATGAATACCGGCGCCTGACACACCCTTGTGCGTTGCGCACGCGATGCATGCGGCGCCGGAGAAAGGCAGGCATTAAAAGCCCGCACCTTCTGGGTGTGAATGCGACATAGGTATAAATGGCTAGGTAGTTCTACGGATCGGGGGCTGGTGGCGGGAGGTGCCAGCGCGCCCCGGATTCAGGGCGCGACAGGAGAGGCAGTGGCTTACTTCTGTGGCATTTTCTGCTTGATGCGGCCGGTGAGGAAGTCTTTGATCATCACCCAGTCACCCATAAAGCTCCACAGCGGATACTTGAAGGTTGCCGGCTTGTTGTGCTCAAAAAAGAAGTGACCAATCCAGGCCTGACCGTAGGCGGCAACAAAGGCCAGCGGGATCAGTGAGTACTGACTGCTCCAGATGGCATAACTGATAATACAGATGGCACTCAGGGTGCCGGTGTAGTGCAGGACCCGGCAGGTGCGGTTGGAATGTTCACCGAGGTAAAACGGATAAAACTCCGCGAAGCTGCTGAATTCTTTGGCTGTCTGGGGCTGTGTGGATTGCTTGCTCATGGTTACCTGCCTTGCCTGATGGCTTGTTATTAGTGGTTGTTGTTATCAGTTGTCTGATCTGTGTTCAACATACGTCAGGGGAGTAAATGCAGATTGGCTTTTCGGGTCATATTGTTATCATAATGAGTCATTTATACCCGGAAGATCGTTATGTCACCGCCGCTACAGACCGGTCAGCCACCTCTGGCGACCACCTCCAGCGCCTGGGTGCGTCTGCTGCTACAGGGCGCCGAAGGTTTTGGTCTGAACGGTGCGCTGCTGTGTGAACAGTCCGGAATCGACGCTGAGCTGCTGCAGGAGCCGCAGGGGCGGATTCCCCAGACCCGGGTAACCGCGTTGTGGAGTGCGATCGTCGCGGCTTATCCGGATGATGATCTGGCTCTGGCCATTGGCCGCGATATCCGCCTCGAACATGCGCCGGTGATCAGCTTCGCCATGCAGTCCAGCCGTAACCTGCGCGAAGCGCTGGAACGGCTGCTGCGTTTTCACCGTCTGATCGGTGAAGCCATCGATTTACCACTGCAGGAAACCGCACAGGGCGTACGCATCAGCTTTCATGCCCGCCAGCCGGTGCCGCTGTTGTCATTGCATACCGCCATGGTGGCGCTGGTGGCCATGGCACGCTGGCTTACCCATCAGCCGGTCAGGCCGCTGAACGTCAGCCTGCGCAGTCATCCACCGCAGCATCCCGAACGCTGGCAGCACTACTTTGGCTGCCCGGTGCAGTTCGCGGCGCCACAGAACAGTATCGAATTCAGCCATGAATTGCTGGCCACTGCCGTTGCCGGGGCTAATCCGCAGCAGGCGGCGGCGCAGGATCTGGCCGCGCGACATGCGCTGCAACAGCTGAACGAGCAACAGGCGCTGGCCCATGTGCGCTACTGGATTGAACAGTCGCTGGTACTGGGTGAGCCTGACCGCGCCTGGGTGGCTGGTTGTCTTGGGTTAAGCATCAGTACCCTGCAGCGGCGCCTGCGTGCCCGTGGTGTAACCTTCAGGCAATTGCTGGAAGAGGTCCGGCGTGAGCAGGCGCAGCGCTTATTGCAGCAGGGCGTGGCGCTGCCGGAAATCGCCCTGCGGCTGGGGTATCAGGAGCAAAGCAACTTTCAGCGCGCGTTTAAACGCTGGTTTGGTAAAACGCCGGGGCAGGCGCGTCAGTAAATGATCAGTCGGTGATGTTGTCCGGCGGCTCAGGCAGAAGTATGGTTTTCAGCGCGAAGCCACTGTTGCCACACATCTTTAACAGCCCGCTGCTATAGCGATATACAGCCGCGATACATCTTCCCAAGCGGACAAAAGCTGATCTGTGTTGCTGCATGGCAGCGGAAGTTTTCTGATAGGCTAGCGTTATAACAAAAGGCCTGTGGCGCAGGTTACGCTGCGCAGTCACAAGCGGATAATTCTCACTGCTGCCAGCCGGTGGTGGTCACGGAGGGACGAATCATGCTCTACAGAATGAATGCCCAGATTATGGATGCCATGCGCCCGGTGCATGTACTCGCACGTCATACGCGCAATATGTTTTACCAGCCGTGGAATCCGCTGAATTACGGCATCTTTTTTCGTACCGTTCGCGCCACAATGGAGCTGACCGAACGTCTTACTGATTATTACGAACAACCGGAATGGGATCTGGACACTACGGAAATTGACGGCCGCACTGTCGGTATTGAATATAAAACCGTGATTGAAAAACCCTACTGCAATCTGCTGCATTTCCGTCGTCGTACCCGCGGTCTGGATCAGCCGAAGGTGCTGCTGCTGGCACCGTTATCCGGTCATTTCGCTACCTTGCTGCGCGGCACTGTACGTGAATTTTTACCGGACCATGAGGTGTATATTACCGACTGGCGTAACGCCCGTGATGTGCCCATGAGTGATGGTGGTTTCCGTTTCGATGATTATGTTGAGTACTTAATCGAGTTTATGGAAAAGCTGGGCCCGGATACCCACGTACTGGCGGTGTGTCAGCCCTGCGTACCGGCACTGGTAGCGGCCGGTTATATGGCGATGCATAACAACCCGAATCTGCCGAAAAGCATGAGTCTGATGGGCGGGCCGGTGGATGTACGTATTAATCCGACCGATGTGAATGATTATGCCTCCGGTCGTGATCTGGAATGGTTTGAAGATAATGTTATCTGCCGTGTGCCGCCGGGTTTTAAAGGTCGCGGGCAGCTGGTGTATCCGGGTTTTATTCAGCTGACCGGTTTTATGTCGATGAATATGGACTCGCACATCAGTAAGCACTTCAAATTTTTCAGTGATCTGGTGAAGGGGGACGGTGACAGCGCAGAGGCACATCGTCAGTTTTATAACGAGTATCTGGCCGTTATGGATATGCCGGCGCAATATTATCTCGACACCATCCGCCGGGTATTTCTTGAATATCAGTTGCCGAAAGGTGAGCTGGAATTCCGTGGCGAAAAGATTGATCTTAAGGCGATAAAAACGATGGCCCTGATGACCATCGAAGGTGAGCTTGACGATATTACCGGGCGCGGCCAAACCTCATGTGCGCTGGATTTATGTGCCGGTATTGCCAAGAGTAAAAAACAGCATCTGGAAGAAGAAGGGGTTGGCCATTACGGTATCTTTAATGGCCGTAAATTCCGCGAAAGCATCGCCCCTAAAGTAAAAGCCTTTATGCAGAAACACGCCTGAAGGTTTTCCGATAATAAAAAAAGCGGCCGTTGCTACAAACAACGGCCGCTTTTTTTATGCGCAGAATATCAGGGCGCGTTTTGTACTGCCGGTGCTTCCCGGCCGGTATGCAAACGGGCAATACAGCGCAGCAGTTTTTCTCCGCTGAGAGGCTTTAACACCACGTCATCCATGCCGGCGCTCAGGCAGGTTTGGCGATCCTGTTCCATAGCATTGGCTGTCAGACCAATAATGGGAACGGAGCGATAATAATTATCCATTTCCCGTAATAATCTGGTTGCTCTTAAACCATCCATAACCGGCATATGCCAGTCCATTAAAATAAGGTCAAAGCGCTGCTTCTGGCAGTATTCCAGTGCTTCCATACCATGCTCTGCAATGGTCACCTTAATACCGGCATGGGAGAGAATTTTTCCGGTCACTAATTGATTGGTTCGGTTATCCTCAACCAGAAGAACGCTGAGATCAGGAATTCTGGGCAGCGGATCTATTTTTCCTGTAAGCAGATTGTCCTGCATGAGTGCCGGATAACTCAGGTTAAACTCGAACACAGAACCTTTGCCGGGAACGCTGCTGGCTTCAATGCTCCCGCCTTTGGCATTCACCAGATCTTTACAGATGGTCAGACCCAGACCGCTGCCCTCATAACGGCGGGTGGTGGACTGATCGACCTGACTGAACGGGCGGAATAATTTATCCATATCATCAGCGTGGATGCCAATGCCGGTATCAACAACGCGGAAACGCAGCTGGTGTTCCTGGCCAAGACGTTTACTCAGATCAATGGTCAGGGAGACGCTGCCCTCGTGGGTAAACTTAACCGCATTACTGACCAGATTCAGCAGAATCTGTTTCAGTCTGCCGCCATCGCCATGCAGCTGGTCGGGGATGCGGCTGTCGATATTCACACTGAAGCGGATGTTCTTTTCCTGTATTCCATGCTGTACCAGACTCTGCACATCTTTAACGGCTTCGCGCAGAGAAAATGGTGCATTTTCCAGCCGGATATTGCCGCTGTCGATGCGGGCATATTCGAGAATATCGGAGGTCTGACGAGTCAGGGCTTCGGTAGCATTAAGAACCAGCCGGCACAGCTCTTCTTTTTCCTGCGGATCATCACACTTGAGTAATAACTCGGCAGCGCCACGGATGCCATTTAATGGGGTACGCATTTCGTGGCTCATATTAGCCAGAAATGAGGTCTTTACTTCGTTGGCGGCTTCGGCCGCTTTCTGCGCCTGTTTTAGGCGGGTGATATTGCGCGAAATGCCAAAGATATACTGCACCTCACCGGCGGAGCCAAAAATCGGAGAAAGTGTTGTGCTCCAATATTGCGTACTGCCATCGTGACTGGTCAGTTCTTCGGTTTCTTCGTACTGAATGGGTTCTTTGCGTTCCATACAGCGCTTGTAGTTGGCGCTGACCTGTTCGTACAAATCAGGGGGCATCAGTTCTTTGATGCCCATATCTTTGGGGGCGGCGGATACCAGCTCCAGGCTCAGCTGCTGTGACAGATTGGTTTTTACAAAGTAAAAATCATCTTCGCCCACCCGCAGGATAAACATGTTATCGGGAGAGTTTCGCCAGATTTCGTAGAACAGATGGGTCTCAAGATCGAGGCCGCTGTCAGAACGGTTCTCCGCGCTCATTTTTTCGCCTGTTCCGTGGTGCAGATTGTGGGATTCAGGTCTTCAATCGGAATATAGGCGGACACCGCTACGTGGTCTTCCGGGAAGGCGCTGAGAATATCGTTCAGATCATCCATAAACTGGCTGATCACCGGCGTGATGCGTATAGCTTCCGGACAGGCGGTTCCCCACAGGGTACAACTCTGACCTTCGCGGATATCAGCGGTCGACAGTGGCGTACCGGCCGGTGTTGTACCGTCGGCTGTCGCCAGCATGATGTTAATGCAGTCCGGGGCAATAGCATGTGGCCGTCCTTGTTTTACATCCCAGGCCAGCAGGCTTTCGTTTTTGTAATACACCCAGTAATCACCTGTCGGTGCGCTGATAATAATCTTGCCGACATCAAAACCACCGTGGGTACGGTTAATAATTTTGCTGATTTTACCTTCGGTAAATATGTAGTTATGGATATGCAGCAGATCAAGCAGCATTGATAACGCCGGCACAGATGGGGAGCTGAGGATTTGCCGGCCGATAATCAGCGCACGGCCGACGGAGTTATACACCAGCGAATTTTTCGCGGCCGGACTCTGCAAAAAATTGGTGTCGAGTGGATAGCAGGCCATACCACCGACCTGATGATACTCCGGCTGACTGACGGTTTCGCGGGCCATTTCTTCCAGTTCGGCGGCGCTCAGATCGAGAAACAGGTTTGATGCAAAAGGCTCGGCGGTCCAGTTACAGCGCAGGTCAGTGTTGGTTTGGGTATCGGAAGCAATCATAGCCGGGCAGCTCGGTGCGTCGGTTGCGGCCAGCAGGGTTTCGGTCAGGCGCGGGTCGGCACGGCCGGAGGGGTCGGCGTCGATCACGGCGATTTTGCCATCCATCATGGAGGCGATATAAAACGGGATCAGGGTATTCACCGCACCGATTTCGCCGGGCAGCAGGTACGCGATGGTTTTCTGTTCTTTTTCTTTCAGGTAAGCGCTGAGGCTTTTGAAAGCATTAACCGGAGCAGTGAAACCATGGCCTTCGGCTGCGGCGTCAGGAGAGCCCAGATCAACCACCATCAGCGCTGTTTTATCCCGTTGCAGTTGCGTGACCGGCAGCAGGCTGACGGTACCACTCATGCGCTGCAGGAAATCGAGCGCCATGCTGATCGGGCCACCGCCGCCTGAGGCAAGAAAACAGGCTCCATACACCATGGCTTTCAGATCATCGGTATTGAGCGTGGCAGGTGTGGCAATGGGCTGCATAGCGGACTTCCTTTTCCTGAGATCTTTCAACTTTAGACCAAAGGTGAAACCACTGTATAGCGCGAAATGCCCCGCTCATTCTGAGAGTAACGACACAGCAAGCGTCAACAAAGCGAAAACACCGCAGGAAAACGCAGTCATAATCTTGTCAGCAATGCCGCTTTTTCTTAACCTGCCACTTCTGAATTCTTCTGCGGAGTCCGCGCCGACATGATTTAAACGCCCTGCTTCCGTCATTAACCCTTTTCTTTTGGTTTTAATCGGCGGGCAGGACTGCGTATGTCGGGTCTGGCAGTACCTCTCTCTTCTTACACTACCTCTGTGTACCCGCTATGCGCCTGCTGCCGCAGGAGTCGCTTATGTCCCAATCCGTTCTTCTTGAGTGCGCACATCTGTGTGCGCAAAGTGCTGCAGGTGAGCATATTCTGCAGGATATTCAGCTGTCGCTGACGGCCGGCCGTTACGGTTTGTGCGGCCGTAATGGCAGTGGAAAATCATGGTTGCTGGAATTACTGGCCGGGCAGCGCCAGCCGCAGCAGGGCCATATCCGCTGCGGCGGGCGTTGCGCCTGGTTACCGCAACAGCAGGCTGATGGCCCCCGTAACGCTCAGAGCCTGGCGGACTACTTAAATCTCAGTCAGCGGTTACAGGCTTTGCAGCGGGTGGAAGAAGGCATGGCCAGCGCCGCCGATTTTGAGCTGATCGGTGATGACTGGAGTCTGCCGCAGCGTTTGCAGCAGATTCTGCTGCCTTATGGTCTGGCGTATGAATCAGACCATAAGGCTGCGCAGTTAATGCAGCGTTTACAACGTCCGGCGCAGGTGCTGAGTGGTGGTCAGCGTATGCGCCTGCAACTGGCGCTGCTGTTTGCATCAAAGCCCGATGTCCTGTTACTCGACGAACCGGGCAATCATCTGGATGGCAGTGGCCGGCAGTGGCTGATCGGGCAGATGGCGGCTTTTCGCGGCGTGCTGATTCTGGTCAGTCATGATGTGCAGCTGCTGCAGGCAATGGAGCATATTCTGGAGCTGCGCAGCGGCCATCTGTATCAGTACGGTGGCAACTATGAGCAGTTTTTGCTGCAGCGTCAGCAGGAGCAGCAGGCATTGCTGCAGCAGCTGGAAGGCAGCCGCCAGCGTCTGCAACAGGTAGAGCGCGCCACCCAGCGCAGCCAGGAAAAAGCAGCCCGCCGGGCGCAAAGCGGTAAGCGTGAGCGCCGCGATGGCAGCCAGAGCAAACTGCTGCTGGATAACAAACAGCAAAGTGCGGAGCAGCAGCAGGGGCGGCAGAGCCGGGCACGCAGCCGTCAGCATGAGCAGGCTGCCGGTCAGCTGAAAGAGCGTCAGCAGCAGTGGTTGCAGGAAGACAGTCCGCTCGCCCAGTGGTATCTGCCCACGACCGGAAAACTGCGCAGTGGGCTGATTCTGCAGATAACGGATCAGCCATTGCCGTACCGCCCTGAGCAGCGCCTGACCTTTGCCGTACAGCAGGGCGAGCATCTGTGGTTGCGCGGTGATAACGGCTCCGGCAAAAGCAGCCTGCTGCAGTTGCTTGCGACAGCGGATCAGCGGCCAACAATTCTGCGCCGCACCGAAATACGTCTGCTCGATCAGCACTGCAGTCTGCTGCATAACCATCTCAGTGCACTGGATAACCTGCTGCGGGCAACATCACTGGATACGACCAGTGCGCGCACCTTGCTCGCCGGGGTTGGGTTAAATGCAGAGGCCTGTCTGCGCCCGGCCGGCATCCTGAGCGGTGGTGAGCGTATGAAGCTGGCGTTGTTACTGGTCACCCAGCAAACTCCCGGAGCGTTGCTGCTGCTCGACGAGCCGGATAATCATCTGGACAGGCACAGCCGTGAACAGCTGGCGCAGGCCTTACGGGCTTATCCGGGGGCGCTGATTCTGGTCAGCCATGACGGGCACTTTGCTGCGGGCTGCGGGATCAGCCAGACGCTGGTGCTGTAACAGCAACGGCGTGTTCAGGCTTGCTGCCGCTGCTGTCTTCTGGCGGCAAGCCTGATAAACTCCGCGCCTTAATTGTCAGCTTTCACCAACGCGGGAAACGAACGCTCATGCCGGATGTTATTCCCGACGACTCCGTCGGTCTGGTCACTCCCCAGTTACAGCATTTTGATCAGCCACTGACTTTGCGCAGTGGCCGGGTTCTGCCGCAGTACGATCTGATGTACGAAACCTATGGCAGCCTGAACGCCGATAAATCCAACGCGGTGCTGATCTGTCACGCCCTGAGTGGCGATCATCACGCCGCCGGTTACCACAGCATGGACGATAAAAAGCCCGGCTGGTGGGATACCGCCATCGGTCCCGGCAAAGCCATCGATACCAACCACTTTTTTGTGGTGGCGCTGAATAATTTAGGCGGCTGCTCAGGTTCGACCGGCCCGACCAGCATCAATCCGGAAAGCGGTGAAGTGTACGGCCCGGATTTTCCGATTATGGCGGTGCGTGACTGGGTAAACAGTCAGGCGCGGCTGGCCGATGTGCTGGGTATTCAGCAATGGGCCGCCGTGGTTGGTGGTTCGCTGGGTGGCATGCAGGTATTGCGCTGGTCGATTCAGTTTCCTGAGCGCGTACGCCATGCGGTGGTGATTGCTTCGGCACCGAAATTATCGGCGCAGAATATTGCCTTTAACGAAGTCGCACGTCAGGCCATTGCCAAAGATCCGGATTTCCATGACGGCTGGTATCACAAATTCGGCACCATCCCGAAATCCGGTCTGATGCAGGCGCGCATGCTGGGGCACTTAACCTATCTGTCAGATGATGCGATGCGGCAGAAATTCGGCCGTGAGCTGAAAGAAGGCAAACTGAATTACAGCTTTGCGCCGGAATTTGAGGTGGAAAGCTACCTGCATTATCAGGGCGAAAAATTCAGTACGCGCTTTGATGCCAATACCTACATGCTGATGACCAAAGCACTGGATTATTTTGATCCGGCCGCCGATTTTGATAACGATCTGGTGAAATGTCTGAGCCGCTCGCAGTGCGACTATCTGGTGGTTTCTTTTACTACCGACTGGCGTTTCTCTCCGGCGCGTTCGGAAGAAATTGTGAATGCCCTGATGCACGCCGATAAAAACGTCAGTTATGCCTGCATCGAATCGGAAAACGGCCATGATGCTTTCCTGCTGCCGATTCCGCGTTATATGGATATTTTCAAAGCCTATATGCAACGTGTGGCAAGTGGTCTTGGCGTGGAGGGGAAAGCATGACGGTATTACGCGATGATCTGGCCATTATCCAGCAATGGGTTAAGCCCGACAGTCAGGTACTCGATCTTGGTTGCGGCGAAGGCTCGTTGCTGAGCTACCTGAAGCGTCATAAAAATGTGCGCGGATATGGTCTGGAAATTAATCCGGAAAAAATCACTGCCTGTATTGCCAATGGCGTCAATGTTATCGAACAGGATCTGGATAAAGGTCTGAGTAATTTTGAAGATAACAGCATTGATACCGTCATCATGACCCAGGCGCTGCAAGCGGTGCAGCGCCCGGATTTATTGCTCGATGAAATGCTGCGCATCGGTGAGGAAGCCATTGTTACCTTCCCGAACTTTGGTTACTGGCGTACGCGTTTTTATCTGCTGCTGAAAGGCCGTATGCCAATGTCGGAAACGCTGCCGTATAACTGGTACGACACGCCCAACATTCATATGTGTACCTTCCGCGATTTTGAGATGCTGTGCCGTGAAAAAGGCATCCGCATCCTTAATAAAACCGTGGTCGATGACCAGCATAAAGAACACTGGACGATTCGCCTGTGGCCGTCCATGCTGGGTGAAATTGCCGTTTATCACATCACAAGGAAATGATCATGAAAGCACTGACTCAGGTTTTTACAGCATGTTTATTCACCCTGTGTGCCGCCTTCAGCCCGTTGCTGCTGGCCGCCGACCGTGGTGAACAGAAAAAGGTATTCGGTGACTACGAAATTCACTATATCGGCCTTAACTCCAGCTTCCTGCCGCCGGAAGCGGCTGAAGCCTATGGCATCACCCGTTCACGGGCGCTGGGCTATATCAGTGTATCGATTCTGCATAATGAAGATGGCAGCGATGTGCCGGTGGCGGTCAGCGGTACAGTGACCGGTACTATCCGTAATCTGATTGGCCAGAGCCGCGAGCTGGAATTTCAGGAAATCAAAGAAACCAACGCGGTGTATTACATCACCACTTTCCGTTTCGATGATGAAGACATGTATAACGTTAACCTGAAAGCGACGCCGGAAGGCCAGAGCCGCACCTTTGATGTGAAATTCAGCCAGCGGTTTTACGAAGAATGAACAAAATAGTACTCGCCAGCGGTAATGCCGGAAAACTGCGGGAATTTTCCGCACTGTTCGACACCCATTTTGCCGGACTGAATATTGAGCTGATTCCGCAAACTCAGCTTAATGTGATTGAGGCCGAAGAAACCGGCCTCAGTTTTGTTGAAAATGCCATTCTTAAGGCACGCAATGCCTGCGCCGCTACCGGTCTGCCGGCACTGGCCGATGACTCCGGTCTGGAAGTCGATGCCCTGCAGGGCGCACCGGGTATCTACAGTGCCCGTTATGCCGCAGCCGGCGATGGTTTCGGCCAGGGCGACAGTGCCAATAATGCCAAGCTGCTGGCGGCACTTAAAGATGTTCCTGAGGCGCAGCGTACTGCCCGTTTCCAGTGCGTACTGGTGTATATGCGTCATGCCGCCGACCCGACGCCACAGGTGTTTCAGGGGTGCTGGGAAGGGCGTATTTTAACCGCACCGGAAGGCAGTGATGGCTTTGGCTATGATCCGCTGTTCTTTGTGCCGGGCGAAGGCTGTGCTGCAGCCAGTCTGAATAAAGAACGTAAAAATCAGCTTTCTCACCGTGGTCAGGCGATTCAGCAGCTTCTGGCGCGCTGGCACGTCTGATATTTCCCCTTCAGGGATGGCAAGTCTGGCCCGCGCTTATGGTGCGGGCTTTTTTATTATTTTTTACAAAGAGTAATGTGTGGATATTTTCGACCAGCTTGAACAGAAAGTGTTACGTACCATCAGCAGCATCGAAACCCTGCAGCTGGATAATATGCAGCTGCAGGAAGATGTGCAGAAACTGAACAACGAACAGCAACAGACCCGGCAGCAACTGGCTGAAGCTGCTGCGCAACTGGTTGAACGCGATGCTGCAGCTCTGGCTCAGCAACAGCAGATTGAGCAACTGAATGCGCAAATACTACAAATGCAGCAAGACAACGAGCGCCTGAAAAAAGACAATACCCGTCTGTCACACGAAAGTAATGAATGGGCCGCCAAGGCAGAAACCTTGCTGCAGGCTCTGGATCTGGCTGAAGTCTGAGCCGGAATTTAAGGAAGTAATCACGCTATGCTGCATCTGCCGCCGCTGAGTCTGTATATCCACGTTCCCTGGTGTATCCGTAAGTGCCCGTACTGCGATTTCAATTCGCATCAGGCCGACGGCGACCTGCCGGAGCGGGAATATATCCGTGCCTTACTGGCCGATCTGGATGAAGACCTGCGCTGGGTGCAGGGGCGTGAGATTCACAGCATTTTCTTTGGCGGCGGCACGCCCAGCCTGTTGTCGGCCAGGGCTTACGAAGCGCTGTTTAAAGGACTGAAGCAGCGCCTGACCTTTGCCAAAGATATTGAAATTACCCTCGAAGCCAATCCGGGTACCTTTGAAGCTGAAAAATTCGCTGCTTACCGCAAGCTGGGAATTAACCGTTTATCCATCGGCATTCAGAGCTTTCAGCCGGAACATCTGCAGAAGCTTGGTCGGGTACATGACCGCGAGCAGGCACTGCGGGCGATTAAACTGGCGAAAAAAGCCGGTTTTGATAATTTTAACCTCGATTTAATGCATGGTCTGCCGGGGCAAACGGTCGAACAGGCGCTGGACGATTTGCAACAGGCACTGGCGTTTAAGCCGACGCATTTATCCTGGTACCAGCTGACCATCGAACCCAATACCGAATTTTATAAACGTCCGCCGCAGTTACCGGAAGACGATGCCTTATGGGATATTCAGGAAGCGGGGCTGGTATTACTGGCGGAGCACGGTTTTGACCACTACGAAATATCGGCGCATTGCCAGCCGGGCAAAGCCTCGAAACATAATCTGAATTACTGGCAGTTTGGCGATTACCTTGGCATTGGCGCCGGAGCGCACGGCAAAATCACTCTGGCCGATGCCAACGTAATTTACCGCACGCAGAAAACCCGCCTGCCACGGGATTATCTCAATCCGGATAAAACCTTCCTGACCGGTAAGCAAACCATTGAGCCGGAAGATATTGGTCTGGAATGTTTAATGAATGGCCTGCGCCTGCGTGAAGGTATGCTGGTCGAGGATTTTGAATACCGCACCGGCCTGACACTGGATGCTGTGGCAGAGCCTGTGGCAAAAGCTCAGCAGCTGGGTTTATTAAATGTGGATAAACGTATTTATCCAACCGAAAAAGGCCAGCAATATCTGAATGAACTGCTGGCGCTTTTTTTGACGGAGTAAAGTTCAGACCGCCCGGTCTGAATTTTTCCGGTTTTTGCTGCAGTCTTTTTCTCTGCTTACTCAGCTGTTCTCTTCATCGTCTTCATCTGGCGGCAGTACCACCATTTCCAGAAAACGCTCATTCTGCAGCAGGCTTTCAAAGCTGATATCGCGGCCAGCCTGTAAGCGCAGTGAGTCGGCTTTATCGATGGCGTTCTGCAGGTCGCGCAGGGCTTCTTCGGTTGCACCGCTTTCGGCATGGGCACAGGCACGCTGATAGAGCGCGTGGCTGTTTTCCGGGTCGACTTCCAGGGCGCGGTTGGCAAGGCTGGTTGCCCATTGTGCCTGACCCAGTAATAACGCGGCATCGGCTTTGTAAGTCAGGGCTTCTACGTCGTCCGGGCGCAGTTGCAGAATCTGATCGTAAATGGCGATTTTGCTCTGCGGTGTATTTTCCTGTGAGGCTTTCAGCCACAGCGAATGAATTTCGTTGGTCAGCTCAATTTCTTCCTGCGCCTGGGCAATGTGCCGTGATTTTCGGTGCAGTTCGTCTTCGAGTTTATCCAGACGTTTTTCATAGCTGGCGGTGATACGGCGGATTTCGTCGTTGGCAAAAGCGCCAACCCGTTCTTTGATATCACGTAATGAATTCCAGCCAATTAATACCAACAGTGTGGAAGCGCCGGCAATCAGATAGAAAAAATAGGTGACGGTATCGGTGGCGTAGGTCAGCGCCTTACTGGATACATCAATTTCTTTATCGACAATTTTTTCGGTCAGTTCAACCCGCGCATCAGCAATCTGCTGACGCAGATTTTTAACCTCATCGAGCAGATAGCGTTCGGTAAAAGCGCTGTACAGCGGCGCCTGTAATTCTTCGATCGTCTGCTCTGCCTGCTGGTCGTTCTGTTGCTGTTTTTTATCGTCGCTGTCAACGGACTGTGCAGCCGCTGGCATGGCCAGGGCTGCACAGAAGGTGCTGATGCTCAGCAATAAAGTCAGGGTCAGGCGGTTTTTTGGTCTGGCCATGTATCGGATTGCTCAATCAGTTTTGAATGAAGTGCTTTTACAGCACTGGCGTAGTCGCTGTCGCTGACCAGGAACATGATGTCCACCTGACGCATGGCCTGGTGTACCGAGTGAATATTCACCCCGGCATCGGACAGTGCTCCGGCGGCCTTTTGCAACAGACCGGTAATTTTCATGTCGCTGCCGATGGCGCTGACCATGGCCAGTTTTTCGACACGGATATCGGCCTGCTGATAGGCTTGCTGTACGCGTTCCATCAGCCAGTTAATCCGGCGTTTATTACCTTTTAAATAAAAGGTAACGGTGTTGGCGTTAAAGTCTTTGGTCAGTACCCGCACCCCGGATTCCAGTACCAGATCATTCATGCGCTGGCTGTAGGACGGATCGCCGACCATATCCTGATCGAAAATCTCCAGTGCCCAGACATTACGTGTTCCGGCAATAATTTCCACTTTAGGGGTACTACTACAGTAGTCGCTGTGAATCACAGTGCCACTGTGTTCCGGCTCAAAGGTGTTTTTAATGCGCAGCAGAATATTCTGTTTGCGCAGCCCGGCGGCGGCACGCGGGTGAATGGCTTCCATCCCGAGGTTGGCCAGCTGGTCGGCCACGTCGTAGTTGGTCTGGCCGATCGGGTGCACTTTGCCATCACCAACCAGCACAGGGTCGGCGGTGCTTAAGTGGTATTCCTTGTGAATAACGGCTTCGCGCGCGCCGGTAATGGTGGCGATTTTGCTGAAGGTCATTTCGCTGTAGCCACGGTCAAAGGTGCGCATCAGCCCTTCGCGGCACTGGGTGTAGCCGGTGACGATGGGCATTTCTGTGCTCATATCGACATCGCTGAAGGCCTGGGCAATATGGTCATCCAGACTCAGCTGTTCGTCGGAGCGCCAGTTGGTAAGGTCGATAAAGCGCGCGTTCACATCGTGGCTGCGCAGCAGTTGTACGGAGTTAAACGCACTGTGCGCTTCACCCAGTGCACTGAGCATTTCGCGTACACGGTGCAGGTGATCATCCAGCTGGAAATGGCCGAAGCTGCACACCACTTCGAGATGTTCGAGACACTCCTGCACATCACGCATGCGTTCCTGAATAAACTGGTCCGCGCGTTTATGCATCATGCTGCCCGGGGCAAACATTTCGGCATTAACGTCCAGCATGTTGTTCAGCACTTCATGCAGTTTGTCCTGCCACGGGCGCTTCTCATCCATTTCGGCAAACAGGGCATACACGCCCGGCTCGCCGCTTTTTTTATGCTCGAGCAGACCATTGGTCATGCCAGCGTAAGCAGAAACGACAAATACGCGCTGATACAGGGTTTCGCCCTGCGTCTGGTGCTGGTACGGGCGCAGCCAGATATTGTGCAGAACATCCTGGTACTGACTCATCGACGTGCCGCCGATTTTTTCTACCGTATGCAGAGTCATGGGGTCTCCTTCCAGGCTTTCAGAGGGTCGGCATCCAGTGCATAAACGCCGTCTTTGTCGTGTACTTCGTTGCCGATTAATGGCGGATTAAAGACACAGGCCATCTGCATATCGCTGAAACCGCGCAGCAGGTGCTGATCGTGTTTGTCGAGCACGTACAGGGTGCCGGGCTTGATCGGATAAACCTTGCCGTCGGCAGTGGTTTCGATTTCGCCTTCGCCGCTGATGCAGTACACCGATTCAAGGTGGTTCTGATACCAGATAGGGGTTTCGGTTCCGGCAAAAATGGTGGTGATGTGGAAGGAGAAGCCCATGTTGTCTTCTTTCAGCAGCATACGCACACTTTTCCAGTTGCCGCCGTTGATATTACGTGGGGAGTTTTCGCATTCTTCCAGAGTTCTTACGATCATAGTGATTACTCGTTATCGGTTGGATAAACCGCCAGCCGGGTTTCCCGGCGGCTGGCGGTTTTCTGATGGGCAGTATCAGTCAGGGCCTGTTTAATCAGTGTTAACCGGCCCCGGGAGGGGATGCTCAGGAGGCTTTGGAAATCTGCTCCGCCATCACATCGCCGATGCACTCGGCAAGAATGCCAAGACCGGCTTTCAGGGTGTCTTCTTCGATGGTCAGTGGTGTCAGGATTTTTACCACCTGACCGTCGGAACCGCTGGTTTCAATAACCAGACCGCGTTTGAACGCCAGTTCGGTAATGCGGCTGGCAACCTGGCCATTCACACACTCCAGACCCTGCATAATGCCGCGGCCTTTGTGCTTCATCTGGCCACCATGCTCGGCCTGAATTTCTTTCAGGCGGCTGCGGATCAGCTGCGCTTTTTTCTTCACGCTCTGGCTGAAGCTATCATCTGCCCAGTAGGTTTCCAGCGCCATGCGCGCGGTAATAAAGGCATGGTTATTACCGCGGAAGGTACCGTTGTGCTCGCCCGGCTTCCAGGTATCGAGTTTTTCTTTCAGTAACACAATGGCCATTGGCAGGCCATAACCGCTGAGGGATTTGGACAGGGTGATAACGTCCGGCTCGATACCGAATTCTTCAAAGCTGAAGAAGGTACCGCTGCGGCCACAACCTGCCTGAATATCGTCGACAATCAGCAGCATGTTGTAACGCTTACACAGTGCCTGCAGGCCCAGCATCCAGGCGGCAGAAGCGCTGTTCAGACCACCTTCGCCCTGAATACATTCAACGATCACGGCGGCCGGGTGTCCCAGACCTGAAGAGCCGTCCTGCAGCGCTTTTTCAAAATAGTGCAGCGTATTGAAATCGCCGAGATAGCCGTCGTACGGCATAAACTGCACACCCGGCAGCGGCATGCCGATGGCGTTTTTGTAGTAGTTGTTGGCAGTCACAGCGGCGGCGCCCTGAGTCACGCCGTGGAAACCATTGGTGAACGACACAATGGTCTGACGGCCGGTATTTTTGCGCGCAATCTTCAGTGCCGCTTCCACCGCATTGGTACCGGTCGGGCCGGTAAACTGCACTTTGTACTTCATTTTACGCGGCTTGAGGATGCGCTCGTTGAAGCTCTGCAGGAACGCTGTTTTCGCCTCGGTATGCATGTCCAGACCATGGGTGATGCTGTCCGACTCGATGTATTCCAGCAGTGCTTTCTTAAATACAGGGTTGTTGTGCCCGTAGTTCAGCGTGCCGGCGCCACCGAGGAAGTCGATGTATTCATTGCCTTCGTTGTCAGTGAGGATGGCGTTCTGTGCCTTGGTGAAAGTCACCGGAAAAGAGCGGCAGTAGCCACGCACGTTGGATTCGAGTTCGTGATAGATATCCATGGTGTTTTTTACTCCTGTGCAAAAAGCATGAAGGGACCAATATGAACCAGCGTTTCGCTGTCGTGAGCACCGCCAAAGTGTTGTTCGCGGTCAAACAGTTCGCTGGTCTGGAGAGGGGCGCCAAGGCTGTGAGCCAGACGACGGAAGGTATTCCACGAGGCATCATTGCCCGGTGTGATACTGGTGTGCAGGTGATGCACAACGTGTTGATGGCGCTTAAGCAGCGCGTGCAGCATGCGACTGGCAAGACCCTGACCGCGGGCTTTGCTGTCGACCGCAACCTGCCAGACGAACAGCGTGTCGGGCTGGTGCGGCAGGCGATAGCCGGAGATAAAACCGACCATGTCGCCGTTCTGTTCTGCCACGATGGCCGTGTCGGCAAAGTGCGAACACTGCAGCAGGTTGCAGTACATTGAATTGACATCTAAAGGCTTGCAGCGCTCAACCAGGGAGAAAACGGCATGGCCGTCGGTTGCTGCAGGCTTCCGGAAGGTAATATTGTTTTGATCTGTAATGTTTTTTTCTGACGTTTCTGTCGAAAAAGTATCCATTTCTTGCTTTCAGTTGCCACGTACCGATCAATCAGCCTGAATTTTATTCAGTTTGGCTAAGAATTAATCATTACGGCAACTGCCATTTACTTAGAACCCTAAACAATTTAGCATCGTGGTAATTTATTTACAACTCTAAATAAAATGAGGTGAGCTGATGAACGCTCAGAAATGGCTCACATTCCGCCTGGATGAAACCTGTTACTGCCTGCCGGTGCGCCAGGTGCGTGAAGTCGCACACTTTCAGCCGCCGGAGCCTGTTCCCGGTGCCCCGGCGGTGGTGTCGGGCATCATTAATCAGCGCGGCGATGTGGTCACAGTACTGGATGGCCGGGCGCTGCTGGGGCTGGCTGCTCAGGAAGCCACGGATGACAGCCGTATCATGACGCTGGAACTGGAGCATGAAGTGGTCGGCATGGTGATTGATCAGGTGCAGGAAATCATAGAACTCAATGAATCGGATATTGAGCCGCCAGCGCAGGCGCAGGCACTGATTCTGGGGACTTATCAGCAGGGTGATGAGTTGCTTGTTGCTCTTAATGCCGATCAGCTGGGAAAACTGCCGGAGGCCGATGGATAATGAATGTTTTGAACCCTAACGATGTTAGAATCGGCTCTTATCAGAATGATCCGGACAACGACATGAACCGTTACGATGAGGTGCTGGTTGCCCTGCGCCGTATTATCCGCGCCACCGATCTGCACTCTCGCCAGCTGAGCAAGATTGCTGGTCTGACCGCGCCGCAGTTATTGATTCTGCAGTTGCTGCGTCAGCACACCGAATTAACGGTGGGTGAGGTTGCCCAGCGTGTGAGCCTGTCGCAGGCGACGGTAACCACCATTATCGACCGTTTGGAAAAACGCGGTTTTGTTAAGCGCGAGCGCGGCAGCGCCGACAAGCGCAAGGTTTATGTGTATCTGACGCCGGAGGCGGATGCGGTGTTGCTGAATGCCCCGAAACCACTGCAGGAAAGCTTTGTGCAGCAGTATCAGGATCTGCACGACTGGGAACAGACGATGATTCTCAGCTCGCTCGAGCGGGTGGCCTATATGATGGACGCCCAGCATATCGACGCTTCGCCGGTACTGGATGTGGGCGCCCTTGACCGCGTAGACCGCGACGCCTGATCCGCCGTCTTTCTTAACGCCATAACTCTTAAACGCCGTCAGTGCCAGTCGTGTCATTTATGGCCCGTGCGCACAAGGCCTGTTCCTGACCTGCACCAATGGCGGACGGCGTTAAGCCATCTTTCGGGTATAATGGCGCGCCTGCACCTGCCCGGCGTCCGGTTTTACTGCACCCGACAAAGAGGACAAGCGCCAGCCGTTGGACTGAATTAGCGGCTGAGGTTCATGAATTCGTCATCCTCGCTGTGCTACTCAATGCAGGCCCTCATATTCTGGAGAATTTCTATGACTGACGTAGTAATCGTTGCCGCTACCCGTACCGCTATCGGCTCATTTGCCGGCTCACTGGCCAGTGTTCAGGCGGTGGATCTGGGTGCGACGGTAATCCGTTCATTGCTGGAAAAAACCGGCATCAATCCGGCCGAAGTCGATGAAGTGCTGATGGGCCAGGTATTAACCGCCGCAGCGGGCCAGAACCCGGCACGTCAGGCGGCGATCAAAGGTGGTCTGGCCGATACCACGCCGGCAATGACCATTAACAAAGTGTGTGGCTCCGGTCTGAAGGCACTGCATCTGGCGGCTCAGGCGATTAAAGCCGGTGATGCAGATCTGATTATTGCCGGTGGTCAGGAATCTATGTCCAATGCGCCCCACGCTCTGCCAAATTCACGTAACGGTCAGCGTATGGGGCCGTGGAACATGGTCGACACCATGATTGTGGATGGCCTGTGGGATGCGTTTAACGATTACCACATGGGTATCACCGCCGAAAATATCGCTGATGAGTATCAGATTTCCCGTGAAGAGCAGGACGCATTTGCCGCCGCTTCACAGGAAAAAGCACTGGCCGCAATTGCTGCTGGTAAATTCAAAGATGAAATCACTCCGGTGGTCATTCCACAGCGTAAAGGCGACCCTAAGGTATTCGATACCGACGAAAACCCACGTGCTGGCACCACGGCTGCCAAGCTGGCTGAAATGCGTCCGGCCTTTAAGAAAGACGGCAGCGTTACTGCGGGTAATGCCTCTTCGCTGAATGATGGTGCCGCCGCTGTGATGCTGGCCAGCCGTGAGAAGGCCGAAGCGCTGGGCCTGCCGATTCTGGCCACCATCAAAGCCTATGCCAATGCCGGTGTTGATCCGAAAATCATGGGTACCGGCCCGATTCCGGCAACTAAAAAGTGTCTGGAAAAAGCCGGCTGGACTCTGGCCGATCTGGATCTGGTCGAAGCAAACGAAGCATTTGCCGTGCAGGCGCTGTCGGTTAATAAAGGTCTGGGCTGGGATGCAGACAAAATCAACGTTAATGGCGGTGCTATCGCTCTGGGTCACCCGATTGGTGCATCAGGTTGCCGTATTTTTGTATCGCTGCTGCATGAAATGATGCGTCGTGATGCGAAAAAAGGTCTGGCAACCCTGTGTATCGGTGGCGGTATGGGTGTGGCTCTGGCGGTAGAGCGTGCTTAAGCTTCCGGCAATCACCGCATAAAAAAGGGCAGCTTTAGCTGCCCTTTTTTATTCAGCGCATTATTGCGCAGCTTTTTCGGCGAGTTGTTTTACAACCTTGCCGTTCATATATAACGCATAGCGGTCACGGGCTTCGGACTCGGTTTCGTCATCCCAGTCGGTGACCACAAAGCTGTCGTAATCGACATCGTGCAGTATCTGCGTCGGGTCATAGCTCTTGTAGTGGTAGATATGATTGGCGTCTTTCAGATAGCCGCGGTTCAGTACTTCTATCGTTGCCGGATCAGCCCCGGCAATCGGTGCTGAACGGTCGCCAATCAGGTCGTACACGACTGAGCGGTCGCGGGCATGACGATCGGTATCGGGTAACAGCGCAAAGCTCGGCGCATCGGCCATCGGCAGGATGGTTGTTTCCTGATAATAAATGCGCTGACTGTCTTTGGCCAGAAACGGCGTAACAATACTGATTTCATCCGGATTCACTTCGCCAATGCGCCTGGCATCATAATACAGCGTGGTGCCGGACAGGGCATAGGCGGACGGGCTGCCCCAGGCATCCGGCACCCGTTTGAACTGTGCCGGGTCAGCACCGGGAATGGCCTTGCCACCGAGGTAAATCTTTTGGTTATCGACCCAGTATTCCTCGTCACTGTCCAGCGGCCGGAACGAGGCCACGTCGGCATCTGCCAGCAGCTCTCCGCGGAAATACACCTGTTTATTGTCGCGCGCATAACCTTGGGAATAATAATTGTTACCCAGCACCTCAAAGGTTTCGCTGTCGGCCCCGGCAACCGGGCGGGCGTTGTAATACACCTGATTATTGACGTTGGAATAACCACTGCTGGCGATGCCGTTTAAAGCGTTTTTCAGCAGCGAGCCGTAGCCGAATACACTCATTGCCAGCACGATAATAACGGTGGCGCCCAGGGTCAGGGTACGGCCGGAAATACCGAACAGCTCGGCACCGAATATCCAGTACAGCGCGCATAACGGAATGGGATAACACAGGAAAATCATCATCCCGATGATATGTTCGCGGTTATTTTCTGAACCCGGTGCATCAAATGCCATCGGCGACATCATCATGACCATTGGCCAGAACAGCAGCATCATGGTGGTTATGATCTGAAAGATTAAAAGCATCGGAATATCCTTTCCGTAAGAGTGGTCATGTTGTCTGCCGGGCGCATGCCGGAGCAAAAAAGCATCATACAAAAAATGATCAGCCGCGGCTGCCCGTTTTGTTGCAAAATGATGAATGCATCATGGTGGGTGGCTTAGCCGTTGTGAAAAATACCTGGCATCTCATTCTATGGGAGGAGACACGCTAACAAAGCGGCCGTTGCCTCTGGCTAACGGGCGCTAAGGCTTTTAAGCTGGAACAAACAACTTGCCATGGAACGCATTATGACACTCACTGCTTCTTCTTTCGCCCTTGCCCAAAGCGGTCAGATGATGACTCAGCCACTGATTATTTCCGACCTGCTGGAATACGCTGCTGCGCATCATGGTGCGCGTGAAATTATCAGTCGCCGGCTGGAAGGTGATATCCACCGCTATACCTACCGCGATGCGTTAAAACGCAGCAAGCAACTGGCCAATGCATTGCTGGCTCTAGGCGTTCAGCCCGGTGACCGGGTGGCGACACTGGCCTGGAACGGCTATCGCCATTTTGAATGTTATTACGCGATCTCCGGTATCGGTGCCATCTGTCATACCGTTAATCCACGGCTTTATACTGAGCAGGTGGAATACATCATTAATCATGCCGAAGACTGTTATGTCTTTCTGGATGCCTGCTTCGCAAAATTACTGGAACCGGTGGCGGATAAATTAACCTCGGTCAAAGGCTTTATCTTTATGATCGACGCCGACCAGATGCCGCAAACCAGCCTGCCAAATGCCATTAATTATGAAGATTTAATGACAGCACAGAGTGATGAGTTGGTGTGGCCGCGTTTTCCGCAGGATACCGCCTCCGGCCTGTGTTACACCTCGGGCACTACCGGCAACCCTAAAGGTGTGTTGTATTCCCATGCCTCCACGGTGCTGCATGCCTATGCCAGCCGTAATCCGGATGCACTGAATGTTTCTGCCGATTCGGTAGTGATGCCGGTGGTGCCTATGTACCACGTCTGCGCTTGGGGTATGCCTTATATCGCGCCGATGAGCGGTGCAACGCTGGTATTGCCTGGTGACGGTATGGATGGCCAGAGTCTGCATGAATTAATCGAGCTGGCCGAAGTGGATTTAATGCTGGGTGTACCAACGGTTTGGCTGGGTCTGATCGATTATTTAAAACGTAACAATAAACGCATGGACTCGGTTAAAACCGTCGGCGTTGGTGGCTCAGCCTCACCAAAATCGTTGGTGGAAACACTGGATAAAGAATACGGCGTGTATTTATTACCAATCTGGGGCATGACCGAAACCTCACCACTGGCGACGCTCGGTGCACCAACCAAAGCGATGCAGAAAATGAGCGACGATGAACGCTATCGCCTGCAGACCACCGCCGGCCGGCCAATGTTTGGTATCGAGCTGGAAATTTTTGGAGAAGATGATCAGCCGCTGCCACACGATGGAACATCGCGTGGTTATTTACGTGTACGCGGCCCCTGGGTGTTAACGGCGTATTATAAAGATGAAAAACCCGATTCATTTTTTATCGATGCCAATGGTCAACAATGGTTCGATACCGGTGATATCGCCGTGATTGATGAAAACAGTTATCTGCAGATTGTTGACCGCGCTAAAGATGTTGTGAAGTCCGGCGGCGAGTGGATTTCCAGTATCGATCTGGAAAACGCGGCAGTAGGGCACCCGGACGTAAAAGAAGCCTGTGTCATTGGTGTGCGTCATCAGAAGTGGGATGAGCGGCCGTTGCTGTTTATTGTAAAAAGTGAAGAAAGCGATATCGATAAACAGGATATCTATCACTATCTGGAAAGCCGTGTTGCCAAGTGGTGGCTGCCGGATGACATCCTGTTTGTTGAGGAGCTGCCGCATACGGCTACGGGCAAGCTGCAGAAGCGTACGCTGCGTGATGAGTATATTGATTATCTGGTGGAGAAGGCCTGAGGATATTCCTCATTCTGAATAAATAAAAAGCCCGGCAGTTGCCGGGCTTTTTATGCTCGATAAAGTCAGGATAATCAGCTTTCCTGAATCTCTTCTTCGCCATCTTCCTGCGGCTTTTTAATCAACCTTGAGGCCAGCACACCGGCTTCAAACAGCAGCCACATAGGTACGGCCAGAATGGTCTGGGAGATAACGTCCGGTGGCGTAACCAGCATACCGACAACAAAACAGCCAACGAAGATATAAGGACGTTTTTCAGTCAGGGCAGCCACGGTGGTTATACCGCTGAGTACCATCAGGAAGGTCGCGATCGGAATTTCAAAGGCGATGCCAAAAGCAAAAAAGATTTTAAGAATAAAATCGAGAATATTGCTGATGTCCGGCATAAAGGAAATGCCTTCCGGCCCGGCGGCGGTAAAGAAGCCGAATGCCAGCGGCAGCACTACAAAGTAGGCAAAGGCGATGCCGGTATAAAACAGGACAACGCTGGATACCAGTAACGGAATACCGAATTTCTTTTCGTGCTGATACAGACCCGGAGAAATAAAACTCCATACCTGATGCAGCAGAAAAGGCACGGCCAGCAGCACCGCCAGAACCAATGTCAGTTTAAACGGCACCAGAAAAGGCGAGGCTACACCGGTGGCGATCATATTGCCGCTGTCGGGCAGCAATACTGACAGTGGCTTTACCAGAATCAGGTACAGGTCGTTGGCAAAGTAAAACATGCCAAGAAACAGCACCAATACCACCAGTACCGATTTCAGCAAACGGTTTCGCAGTTCGATCAGGTGGGCAATCAGGGGTTGTTCATGATCGGTCATGATGACGCATCGGTATTATCAGGTTTTGGATTGGCAGCAGGCTGCTGCGGACCTTGCTGCTGCGGAGCCTGTGCCAAAGAGGCTTTGTTTTCCGCGGCTTTATTTTCTGCTGTTTGCTCTGCGTCCGGCTTGGGCTGAATGCTGTTAGCCGATGGCGAATC
The DNA here is from genome assembly GCF_025345565.1 of Thalassolituus hydrocarboniclasticus. NCBI lineage: Bacteria > Pseudomonadati > Pseudomonadota > Gammaproteobacteria > Oceanospirillales > Oceanospirillaceae > Thalassolituus > Thalassolituus hydrocarboniclasticus. The sequence goes on from NZ_CP054475.1 coordinate 219,902, forward strand.
GTCATCGAGAAACGTGGCATAAGGGTCTTTCAGCTTTTCGCGTAATTCTTCGGTGCGGACCTGGCGCTCAAGATCATCCTGGATATTGCTCATGGTGCGGCGCATACGGCCAAGAAACAGACCTACTGTGCGGGCTGCTTTTGGCAGTCGTTCCGGGCCGAGCACCAGCAGGCCCAGAATGGCTACTACCATTAATTCCAGAAAACCGATATCGAACATCAGATTTTATCTTGGTCTTTGTTGGTGCTTTTGAATTCGGCGTCTTTGGCTGCGCCTTCTTTATGCTCCAGTGTTTTTGCCGGCTCTTTGCTGTCGTCTTCATCGGCTTTTGCACTGCTGTCGTCATTCACAGCTTTTTTAAAGCTCTTGATTGCTCCGCCCAGGTCGCCACCCAGGTTACGCAGTTTTTTGGTACCGAAAATCATAATGACGATGGCCAGAACGATTAATAATTGCCAGATACTGATTCCGCCGAGCATAGGAAAATCCTCTTATTCTTAATTTAAAAATTACATCAGAAACCGGGCAGCTGATCGCCGCCCAGTATATGAAAGTGCATATGGAAAACTTCCTGCCCACCTTCTTTACCGGTATTGGTAATGGTGCGGAAGCCAGTCAGGTTTTGTGTGCGGGCAATGGCCGGCAGGCTGAGCATTAAATGGCTCATCAGGCTGGCATCAGCGTCGCTCAGATCATTCAGGTTAACGATATGGCGCTTGGGAATGACCAGCAGGTGGGTGTCCGCTTTAGGCGCAATATCGTGAAACGCCAGCAGGTACTCATCTTCATAAACGACATTGGCCGGAATCTTTCCGGCGACAATCTGGCAAAACAGACAGTCCGGCATACTCAATCTCTCAGTTCTCTGGTCTGTACCGGTTTACTTGGGCGTACGTGACGCCTTTTCTTCCAGGCCGGACATATTAAAACGCCGTGCCAGTTCGTTAACCACGGCTTCCGGGCGCTCGCCCAGTTTGGCCAGTGCCACCAGGGTGTGGAACCACAGGTCGGCGGTCTCGTAGATAACATCGCTGTTATCGCCACTGGTTTCGGCGTCTTTGGCGGCCAGAATGGTTTCGGTGGCTTCTTCGCCGACCTTCTCCAGAATCTTGTTCAGGCCCTTGTGATACAGGCTGGCCACATAGGATGAATCGGCGGCCGCGCTCTTACGTTCTTCAAGGATATCGCCGAGGGCGGAAAGTATATCGCTCATAGCTGTTTCAGTTTCGTTAAGTAGCAATCAATAAATGTCTTTCGGATCTTTCAGCACCGGATCAACGCTGACCCATTCGCCGTCCTGATAGACCCGGTAGAAGCAGCTTTCGCGGCCGGTATGACAGGCGATACCGCCAATCTGTTCCACCTGCAGGGTGATAACGTCGGCATCACAGTCGAGGCGCACTTCATGCAGCTGCTGCACATGGCCGGAAGATTCGCCTTTACGCCACAGCTGCTGGCGCGAGCGGGAATAATAGATGGCGCGGTTTTCCTGCACCGTCAGCGCCAGTGCTTCCCGGTTCATCCAGGCCATCATCAGGATACGGCCGGTCTTGTAATCCTGCGCAATGGCCGGTACCAGACCATCGGCGTCCCACTTTACGGCATCAAGCCAGTTACTCATAACATCCCCCGCGTTCAGAGGTCGCAGGATACCCCATGCCCGGGGTTTCGGGTAGGGCTTCGCCATCAGCTGAAGGGCGGCGACAAAGGCTCTGGCAGCTATCGATCCGGGCAGAAATAAGCGCAGAGAGATAAGCGCACCACAATGATGCCGCCTGCAAAATGGCCAGCCTCCTTCTGGTGCTGATAGTTTTATTGTTAATCGGATCTGGTAACAGCCGGTAACAATTCTGACTGAATTGTCAGCATTCGCCTCTTGAAGTATGCATCTGGGGTTATGTTTCAGCGTTGAGCTCAGGCATTGGCATGAGCGCTGCTCTGGCATTGCAGACTCACAACGAGAGCTGTAAACCATGACGTTAACCAAGCAAGAAAGTAAAACCAGAAACCTTTCCCGCCGCGTATTCACTCCGGCACCGCTGGCGGCCTGCATCGCAACCCTGCTGTTGTCGGCGGTTATGCCTGTGGCACAGGCAGAACCCTTTAAGCCGGAAGTTTTCACGGTCGAGAAAACCATTCAGCCCGGACCGAATGTGTTTATGAACGAAGCCGCCTGGGGGGGCGCCAGTCAGATTCACGTCTTCGCTCAGGATGACCTGCACTATAAAGGCTCGATGCCGGCGGGTATTACTTCGCAGATGAAAGTCTCGAAAGACGGCAAAACCGTCTACGTGCTGTCCGACTTTGCCAAGCGCATTACCTATGGTCCGGTAGAAAGTGTGGTGCAGGTGTACGACGTAGAAACCCTGAGCCGCAAGAAAGAAATCATCGTGCCTAATAAAGCCGTAAAAGCCATTGGTATGACCCAGCTGCTGGAATTAAGCGCCGATGAAAAACTGCTGTATGTGCAGAATGCCACACCGGCCACCTCGGTTTCGGTCATTGATATTGCTGCCCGCGAAGTGATTGCTGAAGTGCCGACCCCGGGATGTTACGGCGTTTATCCGGCACTGAAAGGCACCAGTTTCAGCACGCCCTGCGGTACTGGCCAGCTGAAAACCTTCACCCTGAAGGGAAATGAATACAGTGTTGAAGCATCGGGCAAATTATTCGATGTGGATGCCGACCCGATTTATATCCACAGCGAACGCCGTAAAAACGGTGAGCTGATCCTGACCACCTTCGGCGGTGCCCTGTACCTCGCCGATGACAGTGGCAAAACCGTAAAAATCAAAGAAAAACTGCAGGTGAATGCCGGCATCGAAGGTGACTGGGCTCCGGGTGGTTATGCCATCACGGCTTACAGCAGCACGCTGGATATGGTGTTTATGCTGATGCATTCAGGCGCTTATGACGGCAGCCATAAAAACGGCTCTGAAGAAATCTGGGCTTACAGCCTGAAGAAGAAAAAACTTATCAGTCGTTCTCCGGCACCGCATATGGTGGCGCTGAGTGTGACTGAGGGCAAAACCCCGGTGCTGTTCGGTTCCAATGAAGAAGACGAAACCATCGACAAGTACGTACTGAGCGGCGATGGCGACTTTATGTTTGAGAAGGCGGCGGCCGACGAAAAAGCCGGTTGGACCACCTCGCTGGCGGTGTCTCATGACTGAGTTACTGCCACTGGCGAGCCTCACGCTGCTGGTGTTTACCCTGCTGGTATTCCTGCGCGCGGCGCTGCACAAAGCACTGGATTTCCTCGAGTTTCAGGGCTTTGTCGCCGATTACGAATTGCTGCCGGAAGCTTTGGTTAAGCCCGCTGCTGCTGCCTTGCTGGCCCTCGAAGGCGCGCTGGTGCTGATGCTGTTATTCAGTGCCAGCCGTGCTGCCGGACTGGTGCTGGCGGCGCTGTTGCTCGGGGGATATGCCATCGCTATGGGCATCAATATCCGTCGCGGTCATACCCGCATCGAATGTGGCTGTGGCGGTACTCCGCAACTGCTGAGCAAAACCCTGCTGCTGCGCAATGCGCTGCTGATGGTCTTCGCTCTGCTGCCATTGCTCGGTTTGCCGGAAGCACTGCAGAGCGCCGAAATCGTGGTGGCCATCGCTGCTGCTGTCTTTATGTGGCTCGCCTTCCTGTTATTTGAGCAGGTGAACGCCAACCTGCTGGCCATCCGTGAAATGGCCAACTCACTGAAACGAATTTAAGAGGTCGTTATGACTGCTTTGTATTTTGCTGTCGCACTTTTATTTGTTGCCGTAATGGCACTGGCCCTCGCATTTTTTGTGCTGGCCCGCCAGATCGGCGTGTTGTTTGAACGTATCGCGCCGATGGGAGCATTGATGAATGACTCCGGGCCGAAAGTCGGTGATTTAACCCCGGCCTTTACCCTTAACAGCCTGACCGGTGGTGCTGTGCATATTGGCCGCGATAAAGAAAAAGCCATGCTGGTGTTTTTCCTGTCGCCGACCTGTCCGGTATGTAAAAAACTGCTGCCGATTCTGCGCTCGGTAAAAGCCAGTGAAAAAGACTGGCTGGATGTGGTGCTGGCTTCCGATGGTGAAGAAGAAAAACACCAGCGCTTTATTCAGCACGTCGGCCTGCAGGATTTTCCATACGTACTGTCGACCGAACTGGGGCTGGGTTACCGCGTATCGCGTCTGCCGTTTGCGGTGCTGATGGATAAGCAGGGCGTGATCCGCTCGAAAGGTCTGATCAACAGCCGCGAGCAGCTTGAGAGCCTGTTCAATGCCATGGAAATGGGTGTTGGCTCGGTACAGAGTTTTCTTGAGCAGCATTCCTGAACAAGCCACTCCTGAACAAGCAATTCCTGAGCATCACTCAGTAGGCAACGATTTTTAGGCAACAAGAGATATCACTATGAAACGATTTTTCGACAGCGTATTAACCGGCCTGGATAAAGGCACCGAAAATTTAACCCGCAAAGTCGCACAGCGCAGCAGCCGCCGCAGTTTTTTAAGCCGCGCCGGGATGCTGATGCTGGGCAGTGCCATGCTGCCGGTCCTGCCCTTTGACCGTAATGCCGGCAAAGCCTGGGCAGGAGAAGCGGAAGACGAAGCCCCGGCCGATCCGAATGATCCGACGGCCTGTGAATACTGGCGCTACTGCGCGCTCGACGGCAACCTGTGCAACGACTGTGGCGGCACATTAACCACCTGTCCGCCGGGTTCCGAAGCGTCCAAAGTCTCCTGGGTCGGCACCTGCCGTAACCCGAATGACGATAAAGACTATCTGGTGTCGTACAACGACTGCTGCGGCAAAGTGGAGTGCAACGGCACCTTCTGCTTTACCAGCGAACGGGAGCGTCCGGGTTACCGCATGGGTCTGCATAACGACATTAACTGGTGTATGGCCAATGCGTCGCAGGGTTATCACTGCACCGTTGCTGTGCTGGTTGGTATGGCAGACGCCTGAAGCGGGAGCTGAGATGATGGTTCTGAAAAAATTCACCTTATCTCTGCTCTCGCTGGCAGCACTGGGAGCCGCGCTGGCGGCTCCGGTGTCTGCTGCCGGAGCAACTGAGAATGATGGCGAAGCGCTGTTTAATCAGCGTTGTGCGGCCTGTCACCAGCCGGGTGGTATTGGTACGCCGGGGCTGGCACCGCCACTGGTGAACAGCATGCTGTGGCCGGCGCTGGCCGAACAGGCTCCGGCGTATTTCTGGGGCGTATTAAATAACGGTTTGTCCGGCACTATCGAAGTGGATGGCATCGGTTATTACGGCCTGGTGATGCCGACGCAGGCGGATTTAACGGCCGCGCAAATGAAAGCACTGGCGGCCTATGTGCTGGGCGATCTTAACGGTCTGAATGCAGTGCTGGCTGATGAGGTGTTGGAGTACGCCCGCAGCACGCCTCAGTCTCACAGCCAGCTGCGCGGAGTACGGAAAAATGCACAATAAACAAGACGGGAAAATGCGCAAAAAAATGGCAGCGGGCTGGTTATTGCGCAGCAGCCTGCTGCTGGCACTGTCAGCCGGTTCCTGCGTTTATGCGCAGGCCGCCGATGATGTTGCGCAGGTAAAGCCAGCTCCGGCACCGCAGGGTGAACTCAGCCCGCAGGCCAATTATGTGCTGCGTTGTCTGGGCTGTCATCGTCCGGATGGCGCAGGTTCTCCGGTGGGCGGTATTCCCGATTTTAATAATTACGTTGCCTCGTTTGCCGAAACCGAACGCGGTCGTGAATATCTGATGCACGTACCCGGCGTGGTGGGCGCCAGTCTGAGTGATAATGAAATTGCCGAGGTGATGAATTACATCATGCAGCGCTGGGGCGGGACTTCCCTGCGGGCAAATTTCCAGCCGTTCAGCGCAGAGGAAGTGGCCAGACTGAGACAAACGAACGTCGGCGATGTGGTGAAATACCGCCGCATCGTTGTCGCGGAACTGCAGGCGATGGGACTGCCGGTCGCGGATTATCCCTGGCCTTAATTTTCTGAGCTTAATTTCAGAGCAGCAGCACCATTGGCATTGTAAGACCTGCGGAAGATTGCACCATCGTCTTACAATGCACTTTTGGCCGGAGTCTGCTGGTGTCTTTATCTCCTTTATTCAATGCTTATCCTGCGCTGCAGAAGCGCATTCCGCTGGCGGATATTCCCGGCCAGCAGATTCCGACACCTGTTACCCATAGCCTCGATACGCCGCAACTCTGGCTGAAACACGATGACTTAACCAATGCGGTTTATGGCGGTAATAAAAGCCGCAAGCTGGCGTTGATTTTCGGCAAAATGCAGGCAGAAGGAAAAAACCGCCTGCTGACCTTTGGCGGCACCGGTACCAATCACGGCGTGGCCTGTGCGGTGCACAGTAAAGCGCTGGGCATTGATTGCGAAATCCTTCTTTTTGATCAGCCGGAGAGTGAATCGGTCAGGAAAAACCGGCAGGTGATGCAGCGCTATGGCGCGACGCTGCGTTATAGCGGCAGCCTGCTGAATACCGTGCTGCGTTTTTATACTCTGCAGATCCGTGACCGGCTATTACGCCGCAAACAGACCGAATATTTATTTGCCGGAGGCTCGTCGCTGCAGGGCGTGATTGCTTTTATTGATGCTGTGTTTGAATTACGTGAGCAGATTGAACGGGGTGAATGCCCGCTGCCTGAAACCATTATTTGCCCGGTGGGCTCCAGTGCGACCTTAGCCGGTCTGACGTTGGGCGTGGCGCTTGCCGGTCTGCCATCGCGGGTTATAGGTGTGCGCGTGGCGCCTACGTATCTTGGCCCTTTTCCCGCCTGTACCGTGGCGACGGTGAAACAATTAATGCAGCAGACGCAGCAATATTTACTGCGTTTGCAGGGCGGCATTCCGCCATTCAATATTCCGCAACCGGTACTGCTCGACCAGTATTATGGTGAAGGTTATGGCGTTGCCTCGGCGGCCGGTAATCAGGCTGAGCAATGGTTCCGTAAGCAGCGCTGGGCCGATGGTTTAACCGTGCAGTCAGAATGCACTTACACCGCTAAAGCGCTGGCGGCCTTGCGCGATGAACTGGCAACGGCAAGCGGCCCGGTGTTGTACTGGCATACGCTGAATTCGGTGCAGGGGATTTATAGCGAAGCGGAAGCGGTTTAATGAGCGCACCTTGATCACGGCTGAAAGCCGTTCCCACTCACTCTGGCTCCCACGCGGAGCTTGGGAGCGAGCAATGATTTCCACACATAAAAAAGCCGCAGATTCTGCGGCTTTTTTATTATTCAGCGTTTGGGTTTGTTAACGATCAGCCAAACACTTTACGACCATCAATAAACACGGCGTTAACCGCGCCTTTTAAGGTCTTGCCGGCCACCGGGCTGTTACGTCCTTTGGACAGCAGCGTCGAACGGCGGAAGCTTTGCTCAGCATCCGGATTAATCAGCACCGCATTAAACCAGTTACCTTCACTCAGCGACTGATTCTGGCCCAGTACCTGTGCCGGCAAGGCGCTGGTGGCGCGGATAAAGGCCGATAATTCCAGCTCACCGCGCTCCACCAGTTGCAGTGCCAGCGGCAGAAAACCATCAAAAATACTCATGCCCGGTTCGGCATCGGCAAAAGGTGCTTTCTTGGCGGCCACTTCATGCGGACGGTGGTTGGAGCTGATGGCCAGTTCGCCGGCGTTAACGGCGGCAAGCAGGGCCTGACGGTCGCTTTCACTGCGCAGCGGTGGCTGCACATTGAACTGGCTGTTGTAGCCGGTAACGGCTTCGTCGGTATAAATCAGGTTGGCCAGCGGGGTGTCGGCACTGACGCGGATACCCTGCTCACGTGCCTGTGCCAGCATACGCACACTGCGTGCACAGCTGATCTGGCTGATATGGGCGCGTACGCCGGTCTGCTCAACCAGTAACAGCATCTGCGCCAGGGCGATGGTTTCAGCAGTTTGCGGAATACCGGTCAGGCCCAGACGGGTAGCGGTCGGGCCTTCGTGCATGCAGCCGCCATCCGACAGCGCGGCGTCATCGGGATTAAGGAATACCGGAATATCGTAAGTCGCGGCGTACTCCATCACCCGGCGCAGTACATAGCTGTCTTTGAACGGCGCGCGGGCGTTGCTCAGTGCCACACAACCGGCTTCGCGCAGGCTGAACATGGAGGCCAGCTGCTCACCGGCCAGCCCCTGAGTCAGTGCGCCCAGCGGCAGTACTTTGGCAAAGCCGGCTTTGGCGGCTTTTTCCTGAATTAACTGAATCACCGCCGGGCTGTCGGCCACCGGTTTGGTGTCCGGCAGCGCACACACATGGGTAAAACCACTGGCGCAGGCGGCGCGGGTTTCGCTGGCGATGGAGCCTTTATGGGTAAAGCCTGGCTCGGCCAGATGAGCACCAAGATCGATCAGACCAGGCACCAGCAACAGGCCGCTGGCGTCGATGCTGTGTTCGATACCGCCGGTCGCAGGTTTGTGGCCAATGGCGTGGATACGTCCTTCAGCGACGTAAACATCGGTGACCTGATCGAGATTCTGTGACGGATCGATCAGGCGGGCGTTTTCAATATGCAGGTATCTCATGCTTATGCCTCCTCCTGATCCGGCTCGTTATTGTGCTCGTTGTTCTGCTCGATGTGTTGTTCGTTATGTTGTTCGGCGAGTTCGTTACGCTCCTGCTGCTGACCACTCATGGCCATGGCCATGACGGCCATACGCACGGCGATACCGTAGCTGACCTGATTCAGGATCACCGATTGCGGGCCGTCGGCGACGTTGGATTCAATCTCGACGCCGCGGTTAATCGGCCCCGGATGCATAACGATGGCATCGGGCTTGGCGTAGGTCAGTTTCTCTTCGGTCAGGCCGTAGAGCTTGAAGAATTCGCCTTCGCTCGGCAGCAGGGCGTTTTGCATACGTTCTTTCTGCAGGCGCAGCATGATGATCACATCGCAGTCTTTCAGGCCGTCTTCCATGCGGTAGTAAGCCTTACAGCCCAGCGCTTCGATATCGCGCGGCAGCAGAGTACCGGGGCCGATTACACGAACTTCCGCCGCACCCAGTGTACGCAGCGCATGAATCTGTGAACGGGCCACACGGGAATGCAGGATATCGCCGACGATGGCGACGATTTTCCCTTCGATAGAACCCTGATGGCGGCGGATGGTGAGCATGTCCAGCATCGCCTGGGTCGGATGCGCGTGGCGGCCGTCGCCGGCGTTGATGATGGCAACGTTGGGGGTGACGTGTTCGGCAATAAAGTGGGCGGCACCGGAATCGGCATGGCGCACGACGAACATATCGGAATACATGGCCTCGAGGTTCCACAGCGTATCCATCAGGGTTTCGCCCTTGGCGGTCGCGGATTTGGCGATATCGAGGTTAAGAATATCGGCCGACAGGCGCTTGGCTGCCAGCTCGAAGGTGGAACGGGTACGGGTACTGTTCTCGAAGAACAGGTTGACCACGGTCTTGCCGCGCAGCAGCGGGACTTTTTTCACGTCCCGCTCCTGAGTGCTGATAAAAGAATCGGCGGTGTCGAGAATCTCGGTCAGGAGTTCACGGCTCAGGCCCTCGGTGGTGAGGAAGTGCTTCAGACGCCCGTCGGCGGTCAGCTGCACCTGGCTTGGGTCAGTGGTCATTGTTGCTACTCACAATATGTTGGTCAGTCAGGTGGTGATCAGGACAGGGTCAGCTGCAGTGGCTGCGGGCCACTTAACTTAACCAGCTGGCCTTCTTCCAGTTCCAGCCGGACACCGCACAGGTCTGGCTGGATAGGGAGTTCGCGGCGGCCGATATCCAGCAAACAGACCAGACTGATGCTGGCCGGGCGGCCATAATCGAACAGCTCGTTCATGGCGGCGCGGATGGTGCGGCCGCTCATCACGACGTCGTCGATCAGAATAATATGGCGGTCTTCGATGCTGTCCGGCAGCTCGGAGCCCATGACCTGCGGGTGCAGACCGTGACGGGTGAAGTCGTCACGGTAGAAGCTGATGTCGAGAGTGCTGACGCCGTCTTCGGTCTGCAGTTGTTGTTGCAGGCGTTCGGCAATCCATACGCCACCGGTACGGATACCGACCAGCAGCGGTTGTTCAATATTGTTCTGTTGCAGATAAGCCGCCAGACGCTGGCCCAGCTCGGTGCAGGTTTGTTCGATATCAGGCAGATGCATAGGTGTCCTTTATTCAGGCGGCGTGTCGGTTAATGGCCAGGCCGCCATCCAGCTTTCGAGAATTAATTGTGCGGCAATACCGTCCACCGAGTTGGCGCCAAAATCGCGGCTGCCACCCTGGGCGATCACCATGCCTTTGGCTTCGTAACTGCTCAGGCGCTCGTCGTGGGTAAACGACGGGCGGTGAAAACGGCCTTCGAGACGACCGGCAAACTTCTTCGCGCGGCGGCTCATATCGCTGGCTGTGCCATCCATATTCAGCGGCAGGCCAACGACAAAGGCATCGGGCTGCCATTCATCAATAATGCGCTGCAGTACATCCCAGTCGGGTACGCCGTCGCGCGCTTTAACCGGATTCAGTGGGCGGGCGGTGGCGGTAATGCGCTGGCCGGTGGCGATGCCGATACGCTGGGTGCCGAAATCAAAAGCCAGCAGGGTTTTAACCCGCGCTGACGGTGCCGGGCTGCTCATCAGGCATGCCCCGCATCGGAACTCAGAAATTCGGCACTGACGCCAAGCTGGCTGAGCGCGGCCTGATACAGCTCGTCGTGGGGCACTTCAAACAACAGATGTTCGGTGGCTTCAATGGTGAGCCAGGAGTTGGCCAGTATTTCTTCGTCCAGCTGCTGCGCATCCCAACCGGCGTAACCCAGCGTCAGGCGGTAATCCTGCGGGCCGGAGCCGGCGGCAATGGCTTTAAGAATATCTTTTGACGAGGTCAGATGCGCCTGTTCGGTGACGTTCAGCGTCGCCCCCCAGTTGCCCTGCTGACGGTGCAATATAAAGCCATGTTCCTGGCTGACCGGGCCGCCGGCGTAAATCTCCGGATCGATACCGGCCAGGCGGGTGATTTCCAGCTGTTCACAGATCTCGTGAAAGGTAACCGGCAGCGGTTTGTTCAGCACGATGCCCATGGCGCCGTCGGCGTTGTATTCACACAGATAGGTGACAGTGCCGGCAAACCAGGAGTCTTCCAGTTGCGGCATGGCAATCAGCAGATGGTTTTTCAGGCTGTTAAGCTGTTGCATTAATTGGCGTCCGAAATGTAGCGGTTACCCTTGAACTGCCAGGTGCGGATAATTTCCAGAATATCGGTCTGCTTGCGCATTTCTTCGGTAAACGGAGCGAAAGGGGCAGACAGACGCACGATGCGCAGCGCGGCATCATCCAGCACTTTTTTTCCGGACGACTCAAGAATACGCAGCTCGTTGATGGTGCCATCCGGGTTGATGGCAACCAGCAGGCGCAGGCGGCAGTTGTCGAAGCAGCTTTCTGCTTCGCGGGGATAATTCAGCGCTCCCATCTGTTCAATCTTGCGCCGCCAGCTGTTCACATAATAGGCATCGTTGGCCTTCATGGTGGACGCGGCGGTCAGGCGCTGAATGCGGGGTTGTTTGGCATAAGTCTGACGCAGGGAATCGAGTTTGGCCTCAAGGCTGGCCATTTCCAGACTGCGTTCCAGTAAGGTTTTTTCCGGGCCGTCGGGCAGGTCAACCTGCATGGCGCGGCGTTCCTGTTCACTGGGCGCTTTATTACGGCTGCTGCCGCTGGTGGTTACTAACTGGCGGTTGCCCTGTATCTGGCGCGGAGCACTGGCCTGCTGTTCCTGCGGCGAGGTTTCGTTGATTTCGTTGGCGTGGAAGGTGGCTTCGACATCGGTGGTCAGCATGCGCGCTTCATCTAAGGTGCCGCTGCCTTCCTGATTCTCCTGAGCGAGAAAATCGGCCTGTTCAGGCGCTTTGTCGCTTTTGTAGGTCGCGAGGGTGACTTCCAGCGTTTTGGACAGGTTATCGCGGTCGCTGGCGGTGAAGCTGATGCCGAGAATAAGAACGGCATGAATCAGCAGAGCCAGAAACAGGGCGAAGGACAAGCGATCGGAGCTGGTCACGGCGGTGGCTGACATGCGTGCGGAAGTACCTGTTTAAAGTCCGGAAAACGGGTGCAAGTCTGCGCTTTCGGGGCGGATTTGTCCATAATCTGCGGCTGTATGACGGAGGCCTGACGCCGGATGTTGGACGTCAGGCCTCAGACCTCAGATTTCAGATGCACTCAACTTAGCCAGCAGGCAGTCGATCAGCAGACCGGCTACGTCAATGCCGGAGTCGCGGCTGATTTCACGCACACAGGTTGGGCTGGTGACGTTAATTTCGGTCAGGTTGTTGCCGATAATGTCTAGGCCAACAAAGTACAGGCCTTTTTCTTTCAGGATTGGTCCGATTTTTTCGGCGATAGCACGGTTTTCATCGCTCAGAGGCTGGGTCACGCCCTGGCCACCGGCGGCCAGGTTGCCGCGGGTTTCGCCCTGCGCCGGAATGCGTGCCAGGCAGAAGGGTACCGGCTCGCCATCAATCATCAGGATGCGTTTGTCGCCGGCGGTGATCTCCGGGATAAAACGCTGCGCCATGATTTGCTGGCTGCCGTGGTTGGTCAGGGTCTCAATGATGACGCTGACGTTCGGGTCGTCGGCGCGCAGACGGAATATAGAGGAGCCGCCCATGCCATCCAGTGGTTTGAAGATGACATCGCCATGTTCTTTATGGAAAGCCTTCAGCAGATCAGCGCGGCGGGTAACGATGGTCGGGCTCATCAGCTCCGGGAATGCCGTGGCGAATACCTTCTCATTGCAGTCGCGCAGGCTCTGCGGTTTGTTGGCAACCAGAACGCCTTCCTGTTCGGCACGCTCAAGGATATAGGTGCTGTAGATAAACTCGCTGTCGAACGGTGGGTCTTTGCGCATCAGAATGATGTTCAGCTCAGCCAGTGGCTGTTCGCGGTAGTCGCCGAGATCGAACCAGTGCTCCGGATTCATGGCGACTTTTAACGGTGCCATACGCCCCATGGCTTTGCCGTTCTGAATCGACAGGTCGCTCTGCTCCATATAAAAGAGTTCGCAGCCACGTTCCTGAGCGGCATGCAGCAGCGCCAGTGATGTGTCCTTTTTAAAGGCGATGTCGGCGATGGGGTCCATCACCACACCCAGTTTAATGCTCATATAAAGGCTCCGTGAATACAGATGTTCGACGATGGCGCCAGTGTAACCTATGCATTGTCCCGGCGGCGTAACTTAATTGTGTGACGCAGCGCAGTGCGCCGCCCTAGCCTTTGTTGCACAATCTGTGATACAAACTGCGCAATGGCGTCTCCTGCGATTGTTGAACACAACCGCTCACTAAAACATAAGAAACGGATGGTTAAAGGCCTCCCTATGGACGATAACTTTCAGAATATTAAAGTCATGGTCATCGACGACAGTAAAACCATTCGTCGTACGGCTGAGACTTTGCTTAAAAAGGTCGGCTGCGAAGTCATTACCGCGACAGACGGTTTTGATGCGCTGGCCAAGATTGCCGATACTCACCCGGATATCATCTTTGTCGATATCATGATGCCGCGTCTGGATGGTTACCAGACCTGCGCCCTGATCAAAAATAACTCCAAATTCAAATCGACTCCGGTAATCATGTTGTCCAGTAAAGACGGTTTGTTCGATAAAGCTAAAGGGCGCATTGTTGGATCTGACGAATATTTGACCAAGCCTTTCAGTAAGGAAGAGCTGCTGGGTTCAATCCGTCAGTATGTAAAATCCTGAGCCAGCGACAGCTGAAAGAGTTTTAAGAGGTAACAGGCATGGCCCGCATTTTGGTAGTAGATGATTCTCCAACAGAAACTGAAGCATTCCGCTCCATGCTGGAGAAAAATGGTCACGAAGTACTGACCGCAGAGAACGGTGCCGATGGCGTGGCACTGGCGCGCAAGGAAAAGCCGGATGTAGTGTTGATGGATATTGTGATGCCGGGCCTTAATGGTTTTCAGGCAACCCGTCAGCTGACCAAAGACCCGGAAACCCAGAATATTCCGGTGATTATTGTGACCACCAAAGATCAGGAAACTGATCGGGTATGGGGCAAGCGTCAGGGCGCCAGTGGTTATCTGGTGAAGCCGGTTGCAGAAGCAACTCTGCTGTCCGAGATCGCTTCCGTAATGGCTGGCTGATATGCATCCGTACGCACAGCTGCTGGACATAGCCGAACGTAGCCGACGCAACGCGTCGGCTTTGCCGCAACAGGTGGAAGCAGTTTCTTACTGGCGTGGCGTAGGCTTTATGCTTGCCGGTCAGACCTTCGCCGCCGATATGATTGACGTTGCGGAAATTCTGCAGCCTCCGCGCCTGACCAAGGTGCCGGGTGTGCGCAGTTGGGTTCTGGGTGTGGCCAATGTGCGTGGGCGCATGGTGCCGGTCATGGATCTGGCGGGCCTTCTGGGTCTGCCATCCAAAGCCAACTGGCGCAGTCGCCGGGTTCTGGTCGTCGAACAGGACGATCACCTGACAGGCCTGTTGGTAGATGCAGTGCTGGGTATGCAGCAATTTGCAGTTGATCGCCGGACTGAAACATTTCAGCTTGATCCGGCGTTCCGTAAATTTGTAGAACATGGTTTCGAGCGGGATGGGCGTCAATGGCCGGTATTTCAGTTACGTGAGCTGATCCAGGCGCCGGAGTTCCTGCAGATTGCAGTATAACAATGCCTGCTCAGCGGGTATGGTTGGTGATCTGATCGAATCTGCCGTCAGGCAGATAATAATTAAAATACATGCAGTGAGTGTGGAGAGAACGGCATGAGCGGAAATTCAGGAAACGTCTTGTCGACGGTCTTCAGGAACCGTACCAACGGTATTCTGGCGGGACTGTTGTTCGTGTTTCTGGCGGTGTTTATCGGTATTACGGTGTACGTGAACCGCTTGGCAAACCAGGACGAACAATACATTGATCACGCCGGTGAGCTGCGCGTACTGTCGCAGGAACTGGCAAAGAACGCGGTAGAAGCCGCGGGTGGTAAACAGGAAGCATTCGGTCAGTTAAGAATTGCCCGTGACAACTTTGCGACCCGTTGGGGCTATCTGACCAAAGGTGATGCGGCCAACGGCCTGCCGGCAGCAGAAATTGCCACCATGACCAACGTAGAAGGCGTCTGGAACAAGGTTCAGGGTAACGCTGACCAGATTATCCGCGCTCAGGATATTATTCTCTCCCTCCACGAAGTTGCCGCGACGCTGGCAGAAACCATTCCGCAGCTGCAGGTGGAATACGATGAGATCGTTGAAATCCTGCTGGATAATGGTGCACCGGCCGATCAGGTCGCGGTAGCACAGCGTCAGTCGTGGCTGGCAGAACGTATCGTACGTTCCGTTAACAAAGTACTGGCCGGTGGCGAAGACGCGGTAATGGCGGCGGATGCCTTCGGTCGTGACGCCTCGCTGTTCGGTCGCGTACTGAACGGTATGATTCAGGGCAACGTTGCCATGAACATCTCCCAGGTAAAAGACGAAGAAGCGATTTACGCTCTGGCGGAAGTTGCCGAACTGTTCGAATTCGTATCCGGTTCTGTGGACGAGATTCTGGAAACCTCTCCTGAACTGTTCCAGGTGCGTGAAGCATCTGACTCCATCTTTAACGACTCCCGTACGCTGCTGGAGCAGACCTCCAATCTGACCTCGACCATTCAGAACGGTGCGCAGGAGCGTGGTGTGCTGCAGGCGGTTGGTTATATTTCTGCGGTACTGGCGCTGATCATGATGATTGGTTTTGGTGTCGGGTCTTACCGTGATACCCGTCGTGACTTCGAGAAAACAGCGAACGCTAACGAACAGAACCAGATGGCGATTCTGCGTCTGCTGGACGAAATTGCTGACCTTGCGGACGGTGACTTAACAGCCTCTGCGACGGTAACCGAAGACTTTACCGGTGCGATTGCTGACTCCATCAACTACGCGATCGACCAGATGCGCTCTCTGGTATCGGCGATTAACGAAACAGCGGTACAGGTATCTTCGGCGGCCCAGGAAACCCAGGCCACGGCGATGCACCTGGCGGAAGCATCTGAACACCAGGCGCAGGAAATTGCCGGTGCTTCTGCGGCGATCAACGAGATGGCGGTGTCCATTGACCAGGTATCGGCCAACGCCTCGGAATCATCCGCGGTTGCGGAGCGGTCGGTAGCGATCGCCAACAAAGGTGCGGAAGTGGTACAGGCGACCATTAACGGCATGGATAACATCCGTGAGCAGATTCAGGAAACCTCCAAGCGTATTAAACGTCTGGGTGAATCCTCACAGGAGATTGGTGACATCATCTCCCTGATTACCGACATTGCTGACCAGACCAACATTCTTTCCCTGAACGCTGCGATTCAGGCATCCATGGCCGGTGACGCTGGCCGGGGCTTCGCGGTGGTTGCGGACGAGGTACAGCGTCTGGCAGAACGTTCAGCCGCTGCGACCAAGCAGATTGAAGCACTGGTTAAAACGATTCAGAACGATACCAACGAGGCGGTAATCTCGATGGAAACCACCACTTCCGAGGTGGTGCGTGGTGCCCGACTTGCACAGGATGCGGGTGTGGCACTGGAAGAAATTGAGAACGTATCGAAAAACCTGGCGGAACTGATTCAGAACATTTCCAACGCAGCCCGCCAGCAGGCGTCGTCTGCTGGTCATATTTCCAACACGATGAACGTTATTCAGGAAATTACTTCGCAGACTTCTGCCGGTACAACCGCGACCGCGAAGTCGATTGGTAACCTGGCAGAAATGGCCAACAAACTGCGTGAATCGGTAGCGGGCTTCAAACTGCCGGAAGCAGAGCTGGACCTTCATCAACGACAGGTACTGTAACCTGACAGATGGTTGGATGACTTTTAATGAACCATCAGTTACGTACAGGGTTGAGCACAGTCCCGGAGATGGACGATGCTCAGTTCGTTCGCTGGCAGGCTCTGCTGGAAGAACGCACCGGGATGTGTCTGGCGCCACAACGCCGCTCGTTTCTGCAGACCAGCCTTGGTCTGCGGATGCGCGAGGTCGGCTGTGACAGCTATCAGGAGTATTACGAGCGCATCGTCAATGGTGCCTCGGGTGCAATTGAATGGAGCACTCTGGTCGATCGCCTGACCGTTCAGGAAACCCGTTTCTTCCGCGACCCGGATGCTTTTGCTTTTGTTGAACAGTACGTTCAGCAGAAAGCAGCAGAAGCCGGTCATGAAGACACACTGGAATTCTGGAGTGTCGGCTGTTCTTCCGGTGAAGAAGCCTACAGTCTGGCCATGGTGGCAGAGCGTTACCTGACTCCACAGGGTAAACGCTATGCCGTTACCGGTACTGATATATCCACCATCGTATTACGTAAAGCCCGTGCCGGACGTTATCAGCCACGCGCCCTCGATTGGGTCGCGGATGAATATCGTCAGCTGGGGTTCAAAGATCTGCAGCCGGGCAGTCCGGTGCAGGTATCCGACACGCTGCGTCAGCGCTGTTGTTTCAGTCAGGTTAATATCCTGAATCTGGCCAACTGCCCGCTGCAGTCGCAGCATGTTATTTATTGCCAGAATGTACTGATTTATTTCCGTCGCTGGCGTCGCCGTGAAATTCTTAATGTCCTCGCCGAGCGTCTCGCTCCCGGTGGCATATTAGTGATTGGTCTTGGGGAAATGGTGGACTGGCAGCATCCGTTACTGGAACAGGTTCATAGCAGCCGGGTATCCGCGTTTGTGCGTAAGCAATCGAATTCGACAGGGGAGACCACAAGGCGATGAGCCAGGACTACATCGCCCTGGAATGGGTAAAAGGGGAAATCGAAGAGACTCTGCAGCAGGCCCAGCAGGCGCTGGAAGCTTATGTGGAGAATCCCCAGGACAAAAGCCGGCTGAAATTCTGCCTGAGTTACCTGCATCAGATTCACGGTACTCTGCAGATGGTCGAATTCTATGGTGCCGCTCTGCTGGCTGAAGAGATGGAGGCTATCGCGTCAGCGCTGGCCGAATCTGCGCTGGGCAATGAGCGCGACGGTCTCGAAGTGCTGATGCAGGCCATTATTCAGCTGCCGCATTATCTCGAACACGTCAAAGTTGGCCGCCGCGATCTGCCGGTGGTGCTGCTGCCAATTCTTAACGAGCTGCGTTCAGCACGGGGCGAAAGCTTCTTGTCTGAAACGGCTCTGTTTGCACCGAACATTCAGCAGAATGCTGCACTGAGCGATGCTCAGGCAGAGGCTTTTGCCAGCGATGATTTCCGTAACTGGGCACGTAAAATCCGTCAGATGCTGCAGACTGCGACCCTGCAGCTGCTGCAGAACAAGCAGCCGGATGTCGCCAAACAATATCTGAACAAAGCTTTTGCCCGCCTGCACAAAGCGCTGGGTAAAACGCCGCAGGGTCTGGTGTGGTTGCCGGCGCTGGCATTCAGCGAATGGCTGCTCAAGCAGCAACATTTGCCAAACAGTGCCAAACAACTGCTGCGTCAGCTGGATCATTTGCTGAAAACCGCCATTGAAGAAGGTGCTGCGGCTATTAATCAGCCGCCATCGGATGAGCTGCTGAAGAACCTGCTGTTTTATGTCGCCCGTACTGATGTCAGCGGTGAAGCTATCCGTCAGGCGCAGGAACAGTTTGGTCTGCGTCAGGCGCTGCCGACAGAAGCAGAAATCCAGCAGGAACGTGATGCCTTATCCGGCCCCGACCGCGATACCGTAGGCCATGTGCTGGGCGCACTGGTGGAAGAAATTGCGGCTATTAAAGATCGTCTCGATCTGCTGGTGCGTAGCGATGACGACCGTAAAGATTCTCTCGCAGCGATTGCGCCAAACCTGAAACAGGTTGCCGATACCATGGGTATGCTCGGTCTGGGCATGCCGCGTAAGGTGATGCAGGAACAGCAGAGTCTGGTTGCCCGTCTGCTCGACAGTGACACAATCGATGACAGCCACCTGCTCGATATGGCCGGAGCTTTGTTGTATGTCGAAGCCACGCTGAGTGGTATGCAGCGTGAAGGTGACCTCAACGCCCATGCGGGCGAAAGTACCCTGTCTGATGCTCAGAAAGCCGTGCTGCGTGAAGCGCGTAATGTGCTGGAGCAGGTAAAAGACGCCATCGTTGAATACATCGCCAAACAATGGTCAGTTGACGAGCTGCAGGATGTTCCGGGCCTGCTGCACACCATTGAAGGTTCGCTGAACATGATCCCGCTGCCACGGGTGGCAGGTATCCTGTCGCGTGCCGCTGCTTTCGTGCAAACGCAGCTGATTGATGAACGTCTGAAGCCACAATGGTCGGTGCTGGATATTCTGGCCGACGTCCTGAGTGGTGTTGAATACTTTATCGAACGTTACTCCGAGAATCCGCGCAGTGCCGGTGCTGAGTTGCTGGATAAAGCTGAAGTCTCGTTGCAGGATTTACCGGCGACAGAAGGACTCGGCGACGCGCTGGATGATATCTCGTTTGATGGCAGCGAAAATCTGCCGGAAGCAGACATTACGTCTTTCGGCGATGCGCTCAGCATCGACGAAGATGATGATGCTGAAATCGTGCATGCCGAGCCTGAGCAGCCGGACGAGGTTGAAATTGATCTGCCTGAGGCAGACGAGTCACCGGTAGACGTCAGCGATGACAATGTGATCAGCCTGGACAGCATTGCCGGCGATGACATCCGTTTCGATTTTGATGAGCAACCAACGGCAGATGATTCTGCAGATCTGCATGAACTGGTTGACCATCTGCGCGAGCAGCAGGCTGAAGACGAACAGGCAGAAGAACAGACGTCAGCCACCGTTGCCGGGCCTGAAGTAATTGCTGCGGAAGCGGTTACGCCAGCTCCGGCTGTTGCTGAAGAAGACGATGATGATCTGATTGATGATGAGATCATTGAAATCTTCCTCGAAGAAGCCGAGGAAGTAACAGAAACCCTGAATGAATTCTGGCCACAGCTGATCGCCGATCTGAGCGATAAAGAAGCGCTGACCACCGTGCGTCGTGCGTTCCATACCCTTAAGGGTAGCGGCCGCATGGTTAAAGCCGAGTTTATCGGTGAGCTGGCCTGGTCTGTTGAGAACATGTTTAACCGTGTACTCGACAACACCATCGAAATTGATGCCAACCTGATTGCACTGGTTGATCATGTGATCAGTCAGCTGCCATTGCTGATTGATGATTTCCGCCATAAGCGTGCGGCATCGATCGCCACGCAACCGCTGATGGATTACGCCACTGCACTGGCTAATGGTGATGCTGTCGCCGCTTTTTCCCCAACGGAAAATGCCGCTGATACTCAGGCGCCAGACTTAGCACCTGAGCCGGAAGTACAACAGGCCGGCGCAGACGACAGCAGTGACGATGATGAAGACGATGCACTGCTGGAAGTGTTCGAAGGCGAAGCCCGTTCTCATCTGATAACGCTGGATGAGTTTGTGCAGGAATCGCGTGAAGAAGACTTTATCAACTCCCTCAGCGATCAGCTGCAGCGTGCTCTGCATACGTTAAAAGGCAGCGCGCATATGGCCGGCATTACCGCCATTGCCAATGTGGCTTCGCCGCTGGAGCGCCTGATCAAAGAATTACGCGCGTATCAGATTAACAACAGTGCCGAAGTGGTTGAACTCATTGCCACAGGTTCGGCACTGATTGCCTCGGCTCTGGAAAGCCGCGAGCTGTTGCTGGCTGAATACATCGACGGTGCTGACGCTTATGTTGAGCGCCTGCAGTTGTTGGAAAAACAATTGCTGGAGCCTCTGCGTGTTGATGATTCTTCCCGCCGCGGACCGAATCCACAGGCGATTTCCCAGTTCCTGGCGCAGGGCATGGATTCACTGCTGGACGCTGACCGGTTACTGAACCGCTGGCATAAAGATCAGGATGACAGCGTGCTCAGCGCACTGGGTCAGGACCTGCAGGAAGTTGCAGCAGGTGCAGCCGAAGCCGAAGTGCCGCATATTCAGGCCTTAGCCGATGCGCTGAATAATCTGTATCTGCGTATCCAGAACGAGCAGGCAGAGCCAGCCGAAGATTTACTGGCACTGGCGGCTGAAGCTCATGAAGCGGTACTGGCAATGATGGATTGCCTGGCCGCGGGCCAGGAAACCCAGAGCCCGGATGAGTTGCTGATGCGCATCCGTAACTGGCAGTTCCCGCTGCCGGACGTTGCTGATGATGATCTGCCGGTACTGCAGCTGGATGATATCGTTAGCGATGACATTGCTAACGATGATACTGATGCCGATGATCTGACGATTGATATCGACGCAGACGACATCACTCTGACCGATAACGTTTTCGCTGCCGGCGATGACACGGATACCGGTATTGAAGAAGCTGCCGGTGATGTCTTCGACCTGAGTGATGAAATCGACGACGAGTTGCTGTCTGCTCTGCCGCAAGAGCAAGAGCAAGACCAGCAGGAAGAAGATTTGCCACGTGCGGAATCTGAAGTACAGCCTGCTGTTCAGCCCATAGCGCAGACCGAAACGCGCAACGAAATGGAAATGCTGCCGCTGCCGGCGGTAGAAGATGGCGACGAAGATGAGATTCTGGAAATTTTCCTCGAAGAAGCGCAGGAAATTACCGAATCCGTTGAAACGGCTCTCCAGCGCTGGCGTCAGCATCCGGATAATTTACTGCACGTAGCCCAGCTGCAGCGTGAGCTGCACACCCTGAAAGGTGGTGCACGTATGGCTGAGTTGTCGGAAGTCGCCGACCTTTGCCATGAGCTGGAAACCCTGTACGAAAATATCAACGATGGCCGTCTGGCGGTGCAGCTACAGGTTTTTGATCTGCTCGACCGTGCCCATGATGAGCTGGGAAGCCAGCTGGATGCTGTGCGCGAAGGCGTACGCCCGCAGCCTGCAGATGAAATGATTGTGGCTATTCGCCAGTATCTGAAAGGTGAAGCCTTTGGCGAATTGCCGGAAGAGTTGGATGATTCGGTCAGCGCAGAAAGCGATGCTGAGGAATTCAGCGAACAGCCTCCTGTGCCGGTGGTGCAGTCAGAAACGCTGGATGAGTCAGACCGTGAAATTCTGGAGATCTTCCTCGAAGAAGCCCACGAGCTGCAGGAATCTCTCGATCGTGCGCTGCACAGCTGGGAGCAGGAGCCGGCTAATACCGAAGGTGCTGAAGAAGCCCAGCGGGTGCTGCACACTCTGAAAGGTGGTGCACGTCTTGCCGGTCTGACTGAGATCGGCGATCTGGCGCACAACTTTGAAGCCAATATCCTGAAAGCCCAACAAGGGCAGATTGAGCGCTCAGCGGCGTTCTTCCAGTCTGCTTACCAGCGTCAGGATGAACTGATCAATAAGATTGATGCAGTCGAAGCCATGCTGGCTTCTGACGGTCTGGTGGTGCTGGGTGAAAAATCCCTGGTTGTTGAACCGCTGACCATTGATGCCGAGTCTGAAAACAGCGCTGACACTGAAATCCTGCCGGATGAAACAGCCGCTCAAGTAAGCTCTGCAGACGTAACTCCGGTTGCGGAAGCTGATCCGGCGCCGGCAGCCGATCCGGCGTCGAATGTTGTGCCGCTGCGCCGTAGTGCGCCGGAAGCACCAAAACAGGATAAGGCCGCCGCTCAGCAGGCTGCGCGTAAGGCGCCGCAGGAGCTGGTGAAAGTCTCTGCCGATCTGCTCGACAACCTGGTGAACCTCGCCGGTGAAACTTCCATTGGTCGTGGTCGTCTGGAACAGCAGGTTACCGACTTCTCCCATACCCTCGACGAAATGGATATGACACTCGATCGTCTGCGCGATCAGCTGCGTCGTCTGGATATGGAGACCGAGGCTCAGGTGATTTTCCGTCAGGAACGTCAGGGCCCGGATTACGAAGATTTCGACCCGCTGGAAATGGACCGTTATTCGGCCATGCAGCAGCTGTCGCGTGCGCTGGTTGAATCAGCTTCGGATTTGCTCGACCTGAAAGAGACGCTGAGTCACAAGACCCGCGATGCAGAAACCCTGTTGCTGCAGCAGAGCCGGGTTAACACGGAACTGCAGGAAGGTCTGATGAAGACCCGCATGGTGCCGTTCCAGCGTCTGGTTCCGCGTCTGCGCCGTATTGTGCGTCAGGTCAGTCTGGAGCTGGATAAACAGGTTGAGCTGCGCGTTCACAACGCCGACGGTGAGATGGATCGTACCATTCTCGAACGTATGATTTCACCGCTGGAGCACATGGTGCGTAACGCGGTTGACCATGGTATCGAGAATCCGGCCCAGCGTGCGGCGGCCGGTAAACCGGATGTCGGTAATATCGAGCTGGATATCAGCCGTGATGGCGGCGACGTGGTTCTGACCATGAGCGATGACGGCCGCGGGGTGAATCTCGAGGCGGTTAAGCGCAAAGCGATCGAACGCGGACTGATGGACCCGGATGCCCAGCTGTCCGATCAGGAAATTATGCAGTTTATTCTGCAGGCTGGTTTCTCGACCGCCGAAGCCGTGACCCAGATTTCCGGTCGTGGTGTGGGTATGGACGTTGTATCCAGCGAAATCAAACAGATGGGCGGCAGCGTTGAGATTCAGTCGGAAGCCGGTGCCGGTACCCGCTTTATTATCCGTCTGCCGTTCACCGTATCGGTTAACCGTGCACTGATGGTGCGCGTGGGTGACGACCTGTACGCCGTGCCGCTGAATAACATTCAGGGTATTGTGCGGGCGCCGGTGGCGCAGCTGCAGTCGCTTTATGAACAGCCGCAGGCCGAACGCAAATACCATTACGCCGGCACCGATTACCGCATCGAATACCTGGGCGTGATGCTGGAAAACGAAGCGCAGCCGAAATTCAGTGCTCAGCACATACCGTTGCCGGTACTGCTGATCCGCGGCGCGATACCTTTTGCTCTGCAGGTAGACTCGCTGCTCGGCTCACGTGAGATCGTGGTAAAAACCCTCGGCCCGCAGTTTGCCAGCGTGATGGGTGTGTCCGGCGGTACCATTCTGGGTGATGGTAGCGTGGTTATCATTCTCGATCTGCCGGCGATGATCCGTACCCAGGCGAGTCTGGAATATCAGCAGGCGAAACTGCTCGACAGTCAGGCAGCCGAACGTCGTCACGAACTGGAAAACCGTTTACCGCGAATTCTGGTGGTGGATGACTCGGTGACGGTACGTAAGGTAACCAGCCGTCTGCTGGAGCGTAACGGCATGGAAGTATTCACCGCCAAAGACGGTGTGGATGCGATGGCGACGCTGCAGGATCACAAACCGGATCTGATGCTGCTCGATATCGAAATGCCACGTATGGACGGTTTCGAGGTTGCATCGCTGGTGCGCCACGATTCCCGTCTGAAAGATATCCCGATCATTATGATCACCTCGCGTACCGGTGATAAACACCGTGAGCGGGCGATGTCGATTGGCGTGAATGAATATCTGGGTAAACCGTTCCAGGAAGATTTGCTGCTCGGCACGATGAACCGTCTGCTGGGGCGCGAGGAAGACTGACATGGCCTTGCCCAGGGTAGGCATCCTGGCCGACGACCGGCTGCAGCAACACCTGCTCAAATCCGCTTTGATTCATTTCGGGTTTGATGTGGTGATCAATACTGATCCGCAGCGTTTCGTGCTGCTGGATCATACTGAAATGCAGCTGGATGCCTGGCTGGTGGATCTGCGTCAGGAAGACGATGAAGAAAATATGCAGTGGCTCGAACAGCTGCTGGATGGCGATGTGCCGGTTTTGCTGGGGCTGGAAAAAGCGCCGCAAAAAACCTGCGCTACGTATCCCAAGTGGGAAAAACGTCTGTACGGCAAGATGCGGGAGATCATTAAAGTCACTCCGGTGGTGGCCGAAGATGTCTCCGTACTGGACCGTCTGAATACACCAACAACAACTCCCCGGATACCTTTGCCTGGTGTATTTGCCAATCAGGATTTCAGCGGTAAAGCCGCTGTTCAGGTCTGGGTGCTGGGTGCCTCTCTGGGCGGTCCGGGGGCGGTCAAAGATTTTCTCGATGCCTTGCCCGGTGGGCTGCCTGTGGCATTTATTTATGCCCAGCATATAGATCCGCGTTTTGAAGAAACCCTGTGCAAAACCATCGGTCGTCATGCCCAGTATCAGCTTAAGAACTTTGTTGCCGGCGAAGTACTGAACTGCGGAGAAGTACTGGTGGCACCGATCAGTGATGAATTCCGTTTTGACGGTGATGGCCTGCCGCGCAGTCTGGAACGTTCCTGGCCCGGACCTTATGGCCCGTCTATTGATCAGGTGATTCTGAATGTGAACGAATACTTCGGCCAGCGGGCCGGGTATATTCTGTTCAGTGGCATGGGTAATGATGGTTCAGAAGCCGTGATGAGCCTGAAAGACAGCAAAGTGCCGGTCTGGGCACAGGCACCGCAGAGCTGTGCCAATGCTTCGATGCCGGAAAGTGCGATTGAAACCAGTCGCGTCAATTATATCGGTGACCCATATCAGCTGGCATTACAGCTGGTGAATTGCGTTAAACACAGCTGGATAAATATTCATGAGCCAATCCATCACTAAAACCAATACACCGGATCAGGTCGATTGTCTGCTGATTCCACTGAAAGATAAAAACCTGCTGTTGCCGAACGTATCAGTGGCAGAAATTGTGCCTTTTTCTCATTTGCTGACCACCGCCTCCAGTGTTGACTGGATTCTCGGCCGAATCGACTGGCGCGGCACACCGGTCCCCGTACTGTGCTATGAAATGCTCAACCGTCAGTCGGCTCCTGCGCCAAATCCCAATGCCCGTTTTGCTATTGTAAATGGTGTTGGTGCGCATCCGCAGATGCCGTTTTATGCGGTACTGGTGCAGGGTATTCCGAGTCTCGTACATATCCGCGAAAGCGAAATTCAGGAAGTAGAAGCCATGCATATGGGTGACTTCGATCAGATGGCTGTCAGTATTGGCCAAGATGCTGCGATGATTCCTAATCTTGAGCTGGTTGAGCAGTCTTTGTTGCGTCATATCTGACCTACGCCATTTCTTTATATTCGTAACGGCAGCTTACGAACGCGCGGTTCTATGAAACGAATTCTTATCATTAAGATGTCTGCTTTAGGCGACATCTTGCACACCTTGCCGGCGGTGAGTGACGCACTGCAGGCCGATCCCGATATCTGTTTTGACTGGCTGTGTGAACAGCCTTTTATGGATGTTGCCCGTTTGCATCCGTCTGTCAGACAGGTTATCGGACATCCGCGCTTACGCTGGAAAAAAAATCGCTGGTCGATACAGACTCTGCGCGAACAGTTTGCTTTTTATAAAGCGCTGCGGCGCGAAAAGTATGATCTGGTGATTGATGCTCAGGGCCGGATTAAATCGGCACGGGTAGGCTGGCTCAGCGGCAGTCCGGTCGTTGGACTCGACAAAAATTCAGCTACAGACTCTGAAACACGCTTATTTTACCGCGAGGGCTATAACGTACCGCGCGATATGAATGCCGTGGAGCGGGTGCGTAAATTGTTCGCTCAGGCGCTGGGATACCAGTATCAGGGGGAACCCGACTTTGGTATTCAGAGTCACACACTGGATAATGCCTTTCCTGAATATACCGGTGCCTGGATCTGTTTCCACGGCACAACCTGGGCGTCCAAACACTGGCCTGAAGCGAACTGGATGGATCTTCTGAACCTGGCAAAACAGGAACAGCAGATGGTGTTGCTCCCCTGGGGAAGTGAGCAGGAAAGACAGCGGGCAGAGCGCCTGACCGCCGCAGCTCAGTGGGGCGTTGTACTGCCAAAACTGTCGCTGTGGCAATTATCCGGAATTATCAGTCGTTGTGCAGCAGCAGTCGGCGTTGATACCGGTTTAATGCACATTGCCGCTGCCTGTGGCGTGCCTACCGTTTCTGTATTTGGCAGCACCAGCGTGGCTTTAACCGCTGCCCATGGTAAGCGGGTAATTAATCTGGCTTCTTCGTATTCATGCTCTCCCTGTCTGAAAAAAACATGTCCTTTGAATGAGGAATCACCGCCCTGTTATGCGGAGTTAAATGCGACCAGCGTCAGGGATACTGTCAGGAAATTAGCAGGTAAACATTGTGAGTAAACTGCTTGTATGTGGTTTTTACACCGAGAGCTATCGTGACGACATTGAACGTCTGGAAATATCTCTGAAACGTTTTTCGATGGACTATCAGTTCACTCCGGTTGAGCCACAAAGTTGCTGGGAAGCAACCACAGGTCTTAAGCCACAGGTGCTGCGCCAGTGTTTACTGGATAACCCTGAGCGTGATGTTCTGTACATTGATGCCGATGCATTTGTGCGGCGGGAAATTACCGGCTTTGATGATTTTGAAGGTGATATTGGTATTCACTTTAATGAGCAGGGCGGTAAACGCGCGTCACACAGCATCCGCACCGGAACCATTTTTCTGCGCAATACACCGGCTACGCTGGATTTTCTTGATAAGTGGATTGCCAAGCAGGCGCTGAATGATCATTACTGTGACCAGGATAGCTTTCAGCTGGCTTACGACGAGCCCCATTCCGCAACATTCTTTAACCTGCCGGTCGAATACGTCAAAATTTTCGACAAAGATAATGTGAAATCCTATATCGAGCATTTTCAGGCCAGTCGCCGCAATGAAGACAACAAAGCGGTCAGCCGCAAGCGCCAGAAAAAAGTCCGCAATCTGATTCTGCTGTTGGTGAACTTTGCGCTTTATGGTCTGTTTTATTATCTGGGAGGGCTGTAGAGATGACAGGAAAAAGAAGGCTGGCCATCCTGATGTATCACCAGGTGGGGGATTTCAGAAACATAAAAACGCTGAAGGCAAATTATTGCCACTATAAACGTTTTACCCGACAGATGCTGATGCTGAAACTGACTGGCCAGCATGTTATTCCGATGAGTGAAGCGGCACGTTTTCTGAATGGTGAAGGGGAATACCCTGAGCGTTGTGTCGCCATTACCTTTGATGACGGCTACGAGAATTTTTACCAGTATGCCTACCCGGTACTGAAAAAATACCAGCTTCCTGCCATGGTTTATATCGTATCCGGTGAGCTGTCCGGACGCTCAGAATGGCTGAAAGAAGATGGTCATCAGCCGCAGCCATTAATGAGTCGCGAACAGATTCGTGAGGTGCATGCCAATGGTATTGAAATCGGCAGCCACAGTGTCACCCATCCAAGACTGGCGCAGCTGAGTGGCGATGCCTGCCTGCAGGAATTACAACAGAGCAAAAAGGATCTTGAAGAGCTTCTTGGTGATACGGTTGATCATATCTGTTACCCCTATGGCAGTTTCAGCGAAGAGGTTGGGCAGCAGGCAGCCAAAGCCGGATATCACGTCGGCACCACTACGGTGAAGGGCCTGGCATTGCCGGATCAGAATCTCCTCAGCTTACCGCGCAAAGCGGTGTCATTTAATGATGGCGTGCTGAAAACCTGGAAAAATATTCACAGATTATGAACTCTGATTCACGGACGAATGCCGAACATGGTCAGGATATGACAGGGCATCTTTTTATCGTTGAAACCGAACTGCAACTTTTGGCAGCTATGGCGATAGAAGATCAGTATTTATCGGTGGACCGTGATGGTGCCCACTACTTCGTGACATCAGATAAGCTGCTGAATGCGGCGGCTGAACGGGGAAGAGAAAATCTGACATTGCTGGACCGTAATCACCACGGCGGCCTGCTGGGTAAGATCCGTTTTATTAAGGAAAATACCCGCACAGTGTTGAATGTTGCTGAATCTCTTTCAGTTGGTAGTGATTCCTGCGTTTTATACATTCCCCGGATAGACGATATTTATAACAATATTCTGGTCGGTCAGTTCAGGAAAAAGAAGCTGGGTAAGGTTGCACTTCTGCCGGATGGTGCATTAAATATTTTCAGCAGCAATATCACTGCTGCCTGCCGTAAGGGGCTAAAGAAGTGGAGTCTGAAACTGAGACTTCTGGCGCCGGGCTACAGCGTTTTGCAGTATGACGGCGACGAACTTGGGGCAGATTCTGAGTGGATTGATATTATTTATTCGTTTAATGGTCTGGATACCGGTTATTGTGCGGATAAAGAGCGTTACATACAGTTCCCTGTACAATTCTCAGAGACCGGGAAATCTGATAATGCAATTATTATCGGCCAGAATTTTCTTGCCTATCAGCAGGCTAACCATCGCTTTGTTGCCACGGTTACTACAGAGATAAAGAGCCTGCTTGGTGTGCTGAAGCCTGAGCGTGTTTTTTATGCTCCTCATCCACGTGCCTTAACAGCAGAATTCAGAACAGATGATATGGAACCGGTTTCCGGCTCATACCTTTGTATTGAAGAAATGATTGCTGTGCTTGGCTGCCGTTATGTTATTTCCTGCAACAGCACCGCTCTTTTTACTGCCCGTCTTATTGATCCATCTATCCGCTGTTATGCTGTTGGCGCCGAAGATTCTCCCACGCAGAATGAACACCAGCGGGAGAGCCTTCTGAGCGCTATGCGGGAGTCCGGGATTACTGTTGTGACGCTGACCTCTGCTGCTGATGCAAGATAATAGCGAGCATCAGTCCAAGCAATGTCAGGTGTTTTTCCGCAATAAAGCGTATAAAGAACGCATCGACGGTTAAGGAGTAGCCGGCGATTGTCAGTGTAGCTATCACTACTGCGTATTTATGCGGAGAGTCTGGCCGGACATTCAGACTTTCCCGGCAAAGGAAAAAGCCAAACAGCAGCAAACAGGCAAGGCCAGTCAATCCCATGGTAGCCAGGGTATTAAAATACAGGCTGTGAGCCTGAACAAAAGGACGCAGATTGGATTTGCAGTTAAGGCTTTGATCCTGACTGGCGGGACGGAATTGATGTGTTCCAACACCAAATACCGGTTTCTCTTTGGCCATGCAGATCGCAGTCTCCCAGAGCATTAATCTGGCAACTGAAGAGTTCAGGTTGTTGCTTTCACCTTTAACATAGCTTGTAACGTTTTTTATTGCGCGATCAATCCCATGCTGCAATGGTGACTGATAGATAGCGGCCGCCAAAATGGCGCTGAGTGTCAGGCTCGCTATAACAACTTTCAGACTTCTGACATGAAAGATGAAGAAAACAGCAATCAGTGGAATTGCCAGAAAACTTCCGCGGGTTCCGGAAGCTATCGCTGCATATAAATAGAGAGTTGAGGCCAGCAAAGCCACAGCAGAAATCGACTTGCTTGTTTTCCAGAACGACAAGCAAAAATAGGCTGACACTGCGCTCAGAAGGAAAGCGCCATTACCGAAGCCGACGGGATTTTCATCACCAAAAGCACGGCGCATGAATTCAAATCTGCCTGATTGGCCATATGTTATCCAGGCATAGCTGATGCTGCCCAAAAGCAGGGCGAATACCAGTTGCCGGGTGCTGAAGCCAGAATAGTAAACGCCGACAATAAGAAGAGGTAACAGGACTAAACGGAATTCGGGTTCCAGCTTCTGCAGATCCGCCGGATAGTCCGACAGCAGTAATGAAATTAATGCCACGAAGAAAAATGCAAAGCCGGCAATAATCGTTTTACGGTAAGACTGCAATGCAGACAATTTCACTTTGCCGGATATTAACAGCACTGAACCCAGCAACCACAACATGATGCTGACGTCAGTAGCAACGGACTTCTTGATCGGCTGTGCGATAAAGAATACAGCAATCAACAAAGTGACAGCATAAGAGAGCGGCTGAGAGTAAATATCACGCCAGAGTTTTCTGGCCTGAGTGTTGATGTGCGTAATGGCGTGTGTCATCTGAATCCTGCTATCACTGCGGAAACTTTACAGGGTAAGGGGCTGCCGCAGGTTAAATTTTATCTGAGTGCGGGGTCAATCTGGTTATGCTCAGGTACCGGGCTTAACGCTGATGATACCAATCTTACTGAGTAATTTGCTGAAATCTGCATTGCCGGAGGTAAATGCTGTTACTTTCAGAGAGGGGCGGAGCCAGCGTGCCATAATCATGGTTGAAGACAAATCCCCCCATACCTCGCAGTTATCCGAGAGGTATGGCAGTAAGGCTTCAAAACTGACCTTCGATGGGAGCAAATCAACGCCTTCAGCATTAAGGCTGAGCGGATCCGGATGCTTGTTGCGGGGATGATATTTCACGGCAACCCGCTTACCCTGCGCACTATGCTGTCTGACTATCGACAGGATGCGCTCTTTATATGTAGGGTCCCGCTCAAACAGTGACTCATGGGGCAGGGTTACAAATGTATCTACCCCTTCCAGCGTGACGGGCTGAACACCATTTTCCTGCATAATCATCTCAGACAGCTTCAGCATGGCCTGACTGCTGAAAGATGACGCCTCAAGAGGAACAATCTGTTTGCTGCGCAGCAGGGGATGTATCAGCTCAGGAAATGCGGGATGGACGCAATTTATCCAGCCTGAACCTCCGACGGTAGGAGGGTTTTTCCACCACAGGCCATAGCTGATCTTCTTCATGCCATTATCAATCACCATATCGCTGAATGAGGCCGAGGCCTTTCTGCCAACGTAGGTGAATACACCCTCGTCCATATAATGACCAACAGGCTGGCAGCCAAGTACCGTCGCTGCGTGCATGGAGAACTGAAACTCAATACGGCGGTCGTTGCCGGTGAATATATGCCGGGGGCGCAGCTCAGCCAGCTTGTTCTGCAGAGCGGCAAACAACAGGCGGCGCTTCCTGAGTTTGTTCATGAGACCGGGGAAGCGGCCATAGAACAGGCTGACTGAGGCAAAGGGAGATTCCGGCCAGTTCCGGACAAGATCGTACAAGGAATATGGCTTATTCTCAGGCTGATCAATAAATATCAGGTGGGCGCTCTCATCGGGACGCCCGGCAGCGATGGCTGCGGCGGTATAGAGGTGGAGAGTTGTTGATGCGAAGTAGACTGAGTTAGCCATACGGGGTCCATGTACAGTTAGCGCTGCAGTCTACCTGTCAGGGCTGTCGAGCGGCAAATATTTATCGGCAGATATTCGGACTCTTACCCGAACTATACGTACGGAGTCAGGGTATTTTCATTTCAGCATAGAGAAAGTATGTATCCGACTCTGTTAGTGTACTGAACAAAAAAATGGCAGTCTGATCGTCACTTTTGTACTTTTTATTGGGCCATTCTTGATGCCTGCGATATCAGATCGCGGTTTATATGCTGGCTTTATATTGGCATAAGCTAACAGCAGTGGTTCCGTCAGTATATGGTTCAGGCAGTACTGCTGCTGAAAACCAGCTTTAAATATTGATTGGCAACGGACTCTACCGCATAACGGCTGACATCCAGACTGGACAGTTCGGGATACTGGTTCAATGCCCGGGACATCGCCTGACACAGTCCGGCGACATCACCCACTGGCACCAGATAGGGTTGCAGATCGCCGGTCAGAACCTCTTTAGGTCCGGAAGGACAGTCGGTGGAAACAACCGGGGTGCCAATAATCAACGATTCTACCAGCACACGCGGCAGCCCTTCAGCCTCGGAAGTGAGCATAGACAGGCTGGCGTTACGAATCAGGCGGTATGGATTGGCATCCCAGCCCCAGAACAGTACCTGATCCTGCAGGCCATTTTGCTCGCAGAAAGAACGTAACCTCTGTTCGTCATTGCCTTTGCCAACTAATACCAGTTTCAGATCCTGTCTTTTCATCATCTGGAATGCACGGATAAGATCCTGCTGGCGTTTTCGTTTGTTCAGTGATGCAACATAGACGATATAATCGCCATCCGGTAACGGACCATCCTGACTTGCGAGTGAGCGGATTTCTTCGATCTGGTAAGGATTTGGAATAACGGTAATGTTTTCCGCCTTGCAACCCAGATTATTCACCAGATCGTCTTTGATGCCCTGCGAAAGGGCAATCAGTTGCTTGTTGCGGAAGCGCCGGCGCAGGCGCAGGATTTTTGATGCGCGTTTCAGAAACTTCCATTTCGGATCGGTGATCCAGGCGGTCGGGGTTATGTGTACCGAGCAGACTTTCTTTTTTGCCTGAATAGCATCATAAAACTCAGGCTTAGAAGTTACGAAGAAATCATAATTACCTTCCAGGGTAACGCGCTTAAGTTCGGGCCTGGCTTTCTTTTTATCTGATGTGCTGAGGACAATCTGATTCAGGTTGTCGGGCAGCGGGTAGTCCGCATGTGCTGTCAGAGTAACAAGATCAACTTTATGCCCCAGTTCAGCAAAACGGGTACAGAGAGTCAGAATGGTTTTTTCAGCCCCTGCGCCATTCAGCGAACCAAGCAGGGCACCAATCCGGTAAGTTTTATTCTCTGTAGTCATAGTGCCCCGCAGTCAGTGATTTCGGTCAGATTATTGGCTGTTTCTGAGCTGCGTATCATAGCGCGTTTTATAGACCATTCGTACAGCGGGCGGCTGATACTGGTCTGAAATCAGTGCGGCTTCCGGATTGGTGCTGGCGGAGTCTATAGCCATCACTTCAGAAGCATAATGATAGAAACTGTCCAGCATAAAAGGACTGTGTTGATGCGCTCTGTAGCTGGCTGTTCGCAGCGAATCTGACGACCAGAACACAAAAGGAATTTCGAACATATTCGCAGTCAGGTTATCCGGGCTGTGTCCTTTCAGATTGGCCTGCCGATAAACCTCTTCACCGTGATCAGAGAAGTAGGTAATGGTTGCCAGCGCGCTATTCTGTTTTTCTTTAACCAGCGAGAATAACTGCTGCAGGAAGAAATCAGAAAACAGAATGGAATTGTCGTACTCGTTAATCACGTCAATGACACTCTGGCTGGGGTTTTCTGTGTAGGCGTTGACCTCGGCATCTTTAAAGACCATAAAGTCATCCGGATAA
Organism: Thalassolituus hydrocarboniclasticus; assembly: GCF_025345565.1. NCBI lineage: Bacteria > Pseudomonadati > Pseudomonadota > Gammaproteobacteria > Oceanospirillales > Oceanospirillaceae > Thalassolituus > Thalassolituus hydrocarboniclasticus. The sequence goes on from NZ_CP054475.1 coordinate 253,543, forward strand.
CGGTTTTTATACTGGGCATGGCTGCCCATCATATGAATAAAAATGGCTTTGTATGGCGCCGGGTTCGCCAGAGCTTCAGTTATCCGGTTCAGCATAAAGATGTCATAGCGGTTCACTTCCACGCCATTAAAGTCGTTGCTGATGTAATAAGGGTGATCGGCCTGATGGGCGATAGAAGCAATGGTTGCGCGCAGCGGCTGCTGGTTGGAAATCCACCAGGTTTCATAACCGGCAAGATTGGCAATATCGATAACACTCAGGGCATCGCGGTACTGGTCACCCTGATCGGCACTTGCTGCAGTGAGGGCTGCGCGCAGTGAAGCCTGAGTCTGGGCATGACTGCTGATGACGTTATCGAACACCACCAGTTCATCTTTAATGCTGCTTAAGAATGGCGTTGTATTGCGGTGGTAACCATAAATACCCATATGGTTGCGGCTTGCGGATTCACCAACAATAAAGATATGGGTCTGTGGCTGGGTGTCTTTCAGCGCAGCTTTGATGTCGTTTTCACGCAGCATGGTCTGGCGCCGCTCGAATTCTTCCTGCAGGGATACACTGCCTCTCAGGTAAGAAGGCACAGTGCCGAGTACGCCGGGAATCGTATCGTGAAAGCGTCCCATTACGGTCGTGCGATAAGCAACAACGGCAATCAGAATACAACCAAGCACCATGGTTATACGCCGGGTTCTGCTGCCAGTCCCTTCCGCCGGGCGCATAAAGCGCAGGCCCAGGAAAAAAATACTCCAGTGCAGCAGCAGCCAGGAGGTCAGGGTCATGGAGGAATAGGCAGCAACAAATTCAGAAACTTCGCTGCTGTCGGTGTAAGCAACAGCCTCCAGAGTAGCAGTAGTAAAGACCCCGCCGAATGATACTGCGTAACCAATATCCAGACTTCCGCCAATGGCGAAGGGCAGAAGGATCAGGGCAATGAAACGGCGTTTCTGCAGCAGGTAGGCCAGGGTTGCCAGAATAAACGACCAGCCAATGCGCGAGTTATATTCACCTTCGCGGACAAAGTCTGAATAAGTCAGTTCAAGGGCAAGAGGCAGCAGCAGCAGCAGGGCAATCCAGAACAATGGTGCCCGGGGCATTTTCAGGTTAAGCATGGTTTCTCTGATGTTGGTCACAGACACTCCCTGCGTCATAATCGTTTCCACTCCATGGACGAATCCGGATAAAACGCTATTTTAACGCGGTTCGCCGCAAGCGTGGGAGTTACATCAGTATTTTATATAGGACAAAGCGTCCCACCCTCAGGCAGGACGGTTCAGGCTGCGTTCAAATGCGTTAACAATGGCAGGACATTTTTCTGTCAGACCGATACGGCTGGTGGTCTCAATATCACTGGCCGACAGAATAAATTTACCGAACTCCTGTTCCAGTAAGCCCTGCTCATACAGTTTTACCCAGCGCCGGTAATGGTCGCCCATACGCGCATTGGTATCACGCAACAGACGCTGGCGATTGATAATATTGGCTTCGAACTGAGCATAATTGCGGATCGGGTAGTGGTATACCGTAATGCCGCTTTCTTCGCGCGCATTCACCCAGCGCCAGCCATGCTTGGCGCGGTGATTGCCGCCCTTGAGTTTAATCAGGCCGTGCGGATTCACGATGGTTTTAGGGCTGATTTTCACCAGCAACATAGAAACCGCCGTGTCGTTGATCTGGGTGTCAGAGCTGTACAAAATCGGATTTTTTACCGCGTACTGCGCCTGACTGTAATGGTAACCGGGTTGCCGGCATTCTTCGGTCAGCACCATATTACGGCGCTTGAGCGTTACCACAGAATCATCGGCACGCAGATGATCTTTTAAAGTGGTGCCTTCGGCGGCCAGCCAGAACTCATCGGCATCGTTGGAAATCACCAGATCGGCTTTTAGCGCTGTGCGTGCGTACTCTGCCAGCTGTGTCATCCATAAAGCCTGCTGGTAATTCTGTGCCGGCTGGTCGATAACGTGCAGGTCAAACTCGCTTTTCAGTGTTTCCAACCGCTCGCGGGTACCATCGGTCGAACCGTTATCCATTACCGCAAAACAATCGACACCCTGCGCCGCATGGAAACGGATATTGTCTTCAATAATATCGATTTCGTTACGCACCAGCAGCGTCATCGCCAAACGGATCGGGCCTTTGCGGGTCAGGCGGTGTGTCCAGTACTGCAGTGTTTTATGCAACATAATGGTCTTCGTGTTAGCCGTTAATGGCGCTGCGCTGGCAACGCGGTCACTCAGGTTGGGGAGGTTATCAGCCGGATACCCAGCGTGGTCAGCAGTTGCTGCCAGCTGGCATCGGTATCTTCCCGCCCCGCTGCGCTGACATCCAGCTCGGGCCTGAGCCATTTGGCGGTCAGCAGCGCGGTGGAAACGTCGCCGCTGATTTTACAGTGTTGTGGCAGCAGAGGTAACAGCATTTCCATCGGAATGGCGGCAGGCACCGCCCATGCCCGCGCGGGCAATTGCCAGTGGCTGGTGGCCATCTCCGCACTTTGCAGTTCGCTGCTGGTACGCGGATGGTGTTTGTAAGCGATCTCCGCTCCACAATGGTCGAGCCATTGCCCAAGTGCTTGCTGCTGATCTGACATCACCGAGCTGTGCGGCAATAACAGCAAGCCATCGAGCGTGCCCAGAGTCAGAGGCTGTTCGCCGAGGCAGATCCGCGCCAGTTGTGCGAACTCCGGGCGTTGCAGATTATTTGGCAGAGGCTTGCAGGTTTTGTTCTTAAGAATCGGCAGGGCAGAATCCGGGAATGCCAGTATCGAGTGATCAATCCAGGCCGAGGCGCCGATGGCCGGAGGCTGTTTCCACCAGCGTCCGTAGGCCACTTTCTTGGCCATATTATCGAGCACCTGGTCTTTCAGCCAGTGCGTCTTGCGTCCCAGATAGCTGTAAGTGCCATCATCCAGATACACGCCACGGGCGTTGCTGTGGGCCATAGAAAACTGAAATTCAATGCGGCGGTCGTTGCCGGTATAGATCCACTCGGGCTGCAGTTCCTGCAGGCACTGACGGATGCGCCGGAAGCCCTGCAGCCGCTGGCGGCGCTTGCCTTTACCGGAAGCCTTTTCTGATAGCAGGCGGATATTCGCGAACGGACTGCTCTGCCAGCGGAGTAATGCTTCACGGAAGGTGGCGGTAGTGCTGGTCTGATCAATCAGGCCGAGTTCGGCCACATCGCCTTGAGGCAGCTCAAAGGCAACCATGGCTGCGGTCAATACATTAAAGGGCGTGGAGGCCAGAAACAGGTGTTTAGCCAAGGGCTTTTACCTCGCGCAACAGGTGCGCACAGGCGGCCTGAAGATGCGCGTCGTCGGCTTCCTGCCAGCGTCCCGGAACCTGATAGTGGTTCTTCAGGTAGCTCAGAAAGCCCTGGCGGATGGTTGGGTTAGGACTGAAGTGCTCCAGCTGCAGCAGTTGCAGTTCCAGTTCGTCCTGACTTTGTGCGCTGAGTGTCAGGCCGGGCAGATTATAAAATGCCTGACCCAGTACCAGGGTATTGATGTTGGCAATAATGGCTTCGACGCCCACGGTGGAATTAATCGTGGCAACGGCATCGGCATGGGCAATCAGCGCGCGGGTATCGCCACTGGTGCGCAGCTGAATTTTGCGCGATTGTGCAGTTAATTGCTGTGCCAGTTCGCTGTAATCCTGATCGCAGGCCGGATGGGTTTTCAGCACTACACAGGGCATTTTTTCACCCAGTTTGTTTTCGGCAGTAAGCAAGGCATCGGTCAGCGCGAACATGTCTTTCAGCCAGGGGGAGAACAGCACAACCTGACTGTCGGTATTCACCTGGAAGGGAACAAAGATGTAATGCTGAGGCAGGTCATCCGGACGCTCGGGAACAGGTTCATGTGGCAGGTTGCTGTTGCCGGACTGGGCAATAAAAAACGCCGGATCGCGCGGTACCGAATTGAGGAAGTTAACGCCCTGACGGTCGAGGGTGGTCATGCCCGGCAGCAGACCGTTTTCCATGACCAGTACTTTAATGCCAAGCGATTCTGCCGCGGCGATCACAACCCCCTGGCGGAATTTCAGACCGTTCCATAACACCATATGGCTGGCTTTACTGTTTTTCAGTGCCTGGCGGTAAATGGCAAACAGCAGATGTGCTTCGGCCAGCTTTACCCGGCGGAAGTTACGCCAGTAGCCGGCGCTGCGGCTGCGTCCTTTACGGCTGTTCTTCTTCTCACGCAGATGGTCATCCACGACCTGAGCAAGACCTGCGTGGGAAGCGGGAATCTGGGTAAGCCAGCGCAGATCAAGCCAAAGGGATTTATGCCAGATAACGCAGGCATCGGTATCCTGTTCCTGCAGGCTGTGGCAGAGGCGATCGAAATATTGCTGGTGAATACGCCGGGCGGCGAAGAAGGCGATTTTCATGCTGACTCCTCAGATCAGCCGCAGAGTGTATCTCAGGGACTGCTTACACTAAAGGAATCCAGTCTGTTGTGGGGGAGTTTTTCTCCATACCCGCAGAGAAAAGTACTCCTGATGGGCAGGTTTAGTGATAACTGACCGAATAATGGAAAAGCTCAGCCGTAAAACGGCTGAGCGCTAAGCATCAGATCAGGTTTTTCCATACCGCCAGACTGGCTTCAGACTGGTTCATGGTATAGAAATGCAGGCCCGGTGCGCCGCCATCAAGCAGACGGCGGCACATATCGGTCACCACTTCTTCACCGAATTTCACGATGCTTTCTGAATCATCGCCGTAGGCTTCCAGCTGCTTGCGGATCCAGCGCGGAATTTCTGCCCCACAACCGTCCGAGAAGCGCGCCAGTTTGCTGTAGTTGGTGATCGGCATAATGCCCGGAATAACCGGAGTATCGACACCCATCGCGCGTACGCGATCAACAAAATGGAAATAGCTGTCGGCGTTGAAAAAGTACTGGGTAATGGCGCTGTCGGCACCGGCTTTTACTTTGCGGACAAAGTTTTCCAGATCTTTTTCAAAGTTGCTGGCCTGCGGATGCATTTCCGGATACGCCGCCACTTCCAGGGTGAAATGGTCGCCGGTTTCTTCCCGGATAAACTCCACCAGATCGTTGGCGTAACGCAGTTCGCTGCCAGCCAGACCGGAGCCTGAAGGCAGGTCGCCACGCAGGGCAACAATACGGTCGATGCCCAGATCCTGATATTGCTTCAGGATACCGCGGATTTCTTCTTTGCTGCCGCCGATACAGGCCAGGTGTGGCGCTGCGGCGATACCACGTTCCTGAATGGCTTTAACGATGGCATAGGTGCGGTCGCGGGTTGAACCGCCGGCACCGTAAGTCACCGAGAAAAACTCCGGATTAAACGCGGCCAGTTCGTCGCGTACCGTCAGCAGTTTTTCTGTCCCTTCCTCGGTTTTGGTCGGGAAAAATTCAAAACTTAAGGTAGTCATCTTTAGTCAGACGCCTGACGACGGATGTCAGACGCTCCTGTTTATAAATAAAAGTCAGACGTCCGGCATCAGACGTCCGACGCAAGTAGCTCTTAATACTTGTAGGCTTCTGGCTTATACGGACCATCGACATCGACATCGATGTATTTGGCCTGAGCGGGAGTCAGCTTGGTGATGACGCCACCAAAACCTTCCACCATGTCTTTGGCCACTTCTTCGTCCAGTTTCTTCGGCAGAACCTTAACGTAGATGCTTTCTTTCTTTTCAGCTTCCATCAGGTTGGCGAACTTACGCTCGTACAGATAAATCTGTGCCAGTACCTGGTTGGCGAAAGAGCCGTCCATAATGCGTGATGGGTGGCCGGTCGCGTTGCCCAGATTCACCAGGCGGCCTTCGGACAGCAGCAGCAGATGATCTTCGGATGCTTTGTCACGGTACACTTTATGTACCTGTGGCTTCACTTCTTCCCATTCCCAGTTCTGGCGCATAAAGGCGGTATCGATTTCGTTATCGAAGTGGCCGATGTTACATACCACGGCACCGCTCTTCAGTTTCTGCAGCATGAACTTATCGCACACATTAACGTTACCGGTGGTGGTCACCAGCAGATCGATTTTGCCCAACAGGTCACCGTCTACACATTCCAGCGTGCCCAGATTTTCACCGTTGATGTACGGAGAAACCACTTCGTAACCGTCCATGCAGGCCTGCATAGCGCAGATCGGATCGATCTCAGTTACTTTAACGATCATGCCTTCCTGACGCAGGGAAGCAGCAGAGCCTTTACCCACATCGCCGTAACCGATAACCAGAGCTTTTTTACCGCTCAGCAGGTGGTCAGTACCACGCTTGATGGCGTCGTTCAGGGAGTGACGGCAGCCGTATTTGTTGTCGTTTTTCGACTTGGTTACCGCGTCGTTAACGTTGATCGCAGGCACTTTCAGGGTACCGGCTTTCATCATTTCCAGCAGACGGTGCACACCGGTGGTGGTTTCTTCAGAAATACCGTGGATGCTGTTCAGCATTTCCGGGAAATCGTTGTGTACCATTTCGGTCAGGTCACCACCGTCGTCCAGAATCATGTTGGCATCCCAGACTTTATCGCCGTCTTTTTCCGCCAGAATGGTCTGCTTGATACACCACAGGAATTCTTCTTCGGTTTCACCTTTCCAGGCGAAAACCGGAATACCGGCTGCGGCAATCGCGGCGGCTGCGTGATCCTGAGTCGAGAAAATATTGCACGAAGACCAGCGCACATCGGCACCCAGGTCGACCAGAGTTTCAATCAGCACCGCGGTTTGAATGGTCATGTGGATACACCCCATGATCTTCGCACCGGCTAATGGTTTTGACTCGCTGTATTTACGGCGCAGCGCCATCAGCGCCGGCATTTCGCTTTCGGCGATTTTGATTTCTTTACGGCCCCAGTCGGCCAGCGCCATATCGGCAACTTTATAATCGGTGAATGTGCTCATGTTTATCCTCTTGTCGGATGTCAGACGTCGGAAGTCTGATGCAGTATTACTGCTGAGTTTTAAGTACAGTGATGAGCTTGTTGAGCATGGCAAAAATCTGCTCAACAGACTCATATAATTCATCACAGCCGTTAGGGCAGTAGCCAAGATTCTCGGCAATCATCAATTGTGTCTCTACTTCCATTAAAGACCCCCTTGATATGTATAGAAAGCGAGTAAATTCTTTGTCGCTTCCGCGTGCGCTGCCTTCCGCAATATTGGAAGGAACACTTACTGCTGCTCTCCTGATCTGGCTGCTTAATCCAAATTGTTCATTGCCCGGAAAGTCCGAGCTGACGTTATAAATATCAGTGACTAACAGCATAGCTTTTTGCCATACCACTAGTTGTCTGTATTTACGTGGCATCATGCGACCTCCCTGTGCATGACGTCAGACATCAGCCTTCAGACGTCCGACTTGCTTACAAACCAGCCGCTGCTTTCAGGGCGTCGACTTTGTCAGTACGTTCCCAGGTGAAAGCGGTAAAGGTTTTGGTTTTTTCTTCGCCATTGTCTTTGTAGGTGTAGCTGGCTTCGAACGGCTCGCGACCGAAGTGGCCGTACGCAGCGGTCAGCTGATACATAGGGTTCAGCAGTTCCAGCTGGTTCTGAATAGCGTACGGACGCAGATCGAACACTTCGCGGATGACGCGTGCCAGCTCGATGTCGCTGATCTTGCCGGTGCCGAAGCTGTTCACTGAAACAGAGGTTGGTTCAGCCACACCAATGGCGTAAGACACCTGAATTTCACAACGGTCGGCCAGACCTGTAGCAACGATGTTTTTGGCAACATAGCGGCCCATGTAAGCCGCAGAGCGGTCTACCTTGGATGGATCTTTACCGGAGAATGCACCACCACCGTGACGCGCCATACCGCCGTAGGTATCAACAATGATCTTACGGCCGGTCAGACCGGCGTCACCCACAGGGCCACCGATAACGAAGTTACCGGTTGGGTTGATGTGGTACAGGGTACCTTCATGCAGCCATTCGGCAGGCAGAACGTGCTTAATGATGTTTTCCATCACCGCGGCACGCAGGTCGTCGAGGCTGATGCTCGGGTCGTGCTGGGTAGACAGAACCACGGCATCAATTTTTGGTGAATCACCTTCCCAGTTAATGGTTACCTGAGATTTTGCATCCGGACGCAGCCACGGCAGGGTGCCGTTACGGCGCAGTTCCGACTGACGCTGACACAGCAGGTGCGCGTAGTACACAGGTGCTGGCATCAGGTTAGGTGTTTCGTTGGTGGCGTAGCCGAACATCAGGCCCTGGTCACCGGCGCCCTGATCTTCAGGCTTGGCACGGTCAACGCCCTGATTGATGTCCACCGACTGCTTACCAATGCCGTTCAGTACCGCGCAGGTTGCGCCATCGAAGCCAACGTCGGAGCTGTTGTAACCGATGCCGGTAATTACATCACGTACGATGTCTTCGAGGTCAACGTAGCAGGAGGTGGTCACTTCGCCGGCAACCACTGCCATACCGGTTTTTACCAGAGTCTCAACCGCAACACGGGCGTATGGGTCGCGGGCAATAATCGCATCCAGTACGGCATCAGAAATCTGATCGGCAACTTTATCCGGGTGGCCTTCAGACACCGACTCGGAGGTGAAAATGGAATATTCGCTCATGGTAAGCCCTCTTCATAATGGTTAGCGCGCAGGTTTCAGCCGTTACTTATGGCCATTAATTGCTGCGCGGTAAAACAAACGGAACTGGATCTGAAACCCGTTCCTTAAACCTAAAAACTGACTCTGGCCTTCACTCAGGCCAGCTTCCTGCGCCCATGCGGATAAATCCGCCGGTTCGAATCCCAGCCACAGATCGCCGCAGGATTCTCTGGCCCAGACCTGATCGTGACGACACAGATCGGTGACCAGCAAAGTACCGCCATCGCGCAACAGTTGTGCGACATCGGTGAAAATCGTTTTCGGTGCCGGTACGTGGTGCAGCACCATATTAGCGACGGCAAAATCAAACTGGCCGTCCTGCTGTGCGCGCAATGTGCTGGTATCGCCCAGTACACAGTGCACATTCTGCAGTGCTTCGCGGCTGACGGTTTGCTGCGCCTTGCTGAGCATGTCCGGCGAAATATCCAGCGCCGTTACGGCACTGAAGCGGCGTGCCAGCTGCGGTAAAAAGGCACCCTCACCGGGGCCGATTTCCAGAGCGTAGCCAGTGCTCACCGCTTTTCCTGCTTGTCCGGTCAGGGAGGCAAGAATGGTCGTCAGGGCATCACCATACTGATCCCATGAAGCGATCAGATCCTGCTGCTCTTTAAAATCACCGGCATGGCGGGCAAAGAACTCGGCGCAGGCTTCGGCGCGCTCGCTCAGCACCTGGTCAACCGCGTCGCTGTCCAGCTCGGACGTTGCCGCATCGATAGCGCTGAACAGCGACTTTAACCACAGACTCCAGTGATCATCGGCGGTCAGCAGCGGGCGGCGGTAAAAAATACTGTTGCCTTCACGCTGGCTGCTCACCAGTCCGGCCTGGGCCAGCACCTTTAAGTGGTGACTCATCGCGGACTGTTTGATGCCAAACACCTGACACAGCTCCAGCACACCAAAGGCGCCCTGACCCAGTAATTGCAGAATGCTCATCCGCAGCGGGTCACCGGCGGCTTTCGCTGCCTGTGCCAGTTGCTGCAGGCTCATTTCTGTCGCTGCGGGTAATTCAGGTAAGTAGGGCGCTGTGTTCATGCTGCGCAGTGTAGACGCACAGGAAATCTATATCAATTTTTTTTGATATAGATTTTCCGCTCATCTCAGGCATCTGTGCCGTGGTGGTGGGTTTGATAGGAAAATATAATAAGAATCTTATTAAAATACGATTTCAGCTATTTATTATGAGTGCGTACTCTCGGGGCTATTACAACAGGCTCTGGAGGGTCCACCGCAATGAAACAGGTAAAAAATATGGTCAGTAAGGTTTTTGGCAGTCATCAGGATGGGCAGAAAGCGGCCCCGGCATCAGTGGCACAGACCGCAAAGATTCAGATCTGTAACTACGCCGACAACTACTACGGTGACCGGGTATGTGTACACCGTATGGCTGAACAATAGGCAGGTTTATGGCGTGGTCCAGCTCAGCAGCAGCATTGCCTGACGGCTGACCGGCTGGCCGACCAGCGGGCTGTCCTGCAGGCTGTCGTCCAGCCACTCCTGCTGCCAGCGCAGGCGCAGTAGCCACTGCGGACTGATTGGCCACAGCGCCTGCAGCGTCAGTTGCGGATTAAACGCCTGCTGCGGCTGGTATTCGGGTCGCAGCGCGTTACTTTGCTCCGGACTGATGCCATACACATAGCGACTGTAGGATTCACTCAGCCAGCGCGTACCGGCAAGCAGCTGGGCACGAGCGCCGCCCTGCAGATAAAACAGGGGCAGGGTGATGCTGGCATCGGCGGTCAGTGCGCCGGAATGCGAAGACAAATCCTGCTCAACACCGGCATTCAGCCAGCCCCAGCCGCCGCGCAGCTGCAAGGTGGTATCGCCACCGTCACTGCGATAGCCATCAAATACCGGGTCATTGCTGTCGGCTTTGCCCCATAAACGGCTGTCGTACACCTCATCCCGCAAACCGATACCGCCACTCAGGCTGAGGCTGTTCTGCTGCCACTGATACTGCAGCAGGGCACCGTCTACCCCTAAGCGCCAGTTGCCGCGCCGCGCTGACAGCAGCGGAAAATTAAAATGTTGGTTCTCCGCCTGCTGCCAGGGCATTGAGCGCTGCAGCGTGCCGGCGCCATATTCCAGCTGCCAGTATTCAGCCGGAGCTGTTTCATTGGCGTACAGCGCCGGGGTCAGTGGCGCCATACACAGGCTGCAGCTGACAGAAGTAAATAAAAGATGAATAACCTGATTCATACGTCGCTCCGCCGGTCAGTGGTAACTGATGCTAGAGCGGCGGGGTGCTACTGACTTGTGGCAAATGTCACGACAGACGTGCGGCGGCAGCGGGCCGACAGGCAGAAGATGACATTTGCCCTATTCAGCAACGGCAGCGCCTCTGGCACACTGCGGCCGTGAACAGAATCAAACCCAACCTCATTATTGCCGCCGATATTATTCTGGCGGCACTGACCATCGGCTTTCTGGCTACGGCGCTGATCTTCCTCTGGCTGGGCCAGGTGGAGGCCGTTACCCGGGTGCCGGCGACGCCGGCCTGGATCGCGCTGGCAAGTACGCTGTTTCTGCTGAATCTGGTTGCCAATGTGCTGGCACGTCTGCAGCCCTGGCGTGAGGCCCGGCGCCCGCCAGTCTGGTTGTGGCTGGCAATGGTCAGCGCTCTGTTGCTGATGTTGCTGTTTGGCAGCGGCATCTGTGCGGTGCTGTGGATTCTGGTGATCGCGCAGTTACCGCGTTATTTCAGCTGGCGCAGTTGTTTGCTGGCAGCGTTACTGGTGCCAATGCTGGTGGGCCTGTATCAGGGGCTGTTGTTTGATCAGGACTTTGTGCTGATTAATACCGTGCTCTATGCGCTGTTTAATCTTTTTGCTCTGTATATCTGTTTTACCCTGCAGGCGGAACAGCAGGCGCGGGAATATGCCTCGCAGCTGGTGCGTGAGCTGAAAGCCACGCAAAGCCTGCTGTCGTCGGCCAGCAAGCGCGATGAGCGTTTGCGTATCGCGCGCGAATTGCACGACCTGCTGGGACATCATCTGGCAGCACTCAGTATTCAGCTGGAGATTGCCCGCCATACCGAAGCGCAACCGCGTGATCACGCCATTGACCGCGCCGGAACTATTGCTCATCTGTTGCTCAGTGATATGCGCGAGGCGGTGTCTGAATTCCGTGAACGGCGCGGTCTGGACCTGCGCCAGGCGCTGGCCTCCCTGCTGGAGGCGGTGCCGCGTCCGCGGGTCTGGCTGCAGATTCAGCCGGGGCTGATTATCGATGATGTGCACTGCGCCGAAGTGATACTGCGCTGTGCGCAGGAAGCGCTGACCAATATTCTGCGCCACAGTCAGGCCAGTCGTGCGGCTATCGTGTTGCGGCAACAGGGCGCCAGCCTGCAGCTTACGGTAGAAGATAACGGCGGGCTGCGGCAGCTGCCGCTGCCCGGTAATGGCATGCGCGGTATGCAGGAGAGGGCGCAGGATATCGGTGGCCGCTGCGACTGGGAATGTGGCCTGCATGGTTTAAAACTCACACTGACCCTGCCCTGGGATAATGGACTGCTCGTATGATCAATGTGGTGTTGATTGAGGATCAGCAACTGGTGCGTGAAGGCATCCGCACGCTGTTGCATCTGCGCCCGCTGTGCCGGGTGGTGGCCGAAGCCAGTGACGGTGTGCAGGGACTGGTGGCAATTGAAGAGCATCAGCCGGACGTCATCCTGCTGGATATCCGTATGCCGAATATGAGCGGCACAGAATTACTGGCAGAACTGCACCAGCGGCGCTGCAAAATACCGGTACTGGTGCTGACCACCTTTGATGACCATGAACTGGTGCTGGAATGTATGCGCCGGGGGGCACGTGGTTATCTGCGTAAAGACGTGGCGCTGGATGAGTTGCTGGCCGCCATCGAAACCCTGCATCAGGGCGGGCAATGGGTACAGCCGGCGGTGACGAGTAAGATCAGTGAACACCGCCTTGAGCTGGAGTTTGACAGCAGTAGCAATCTGGCCGACGAGCCACTGACAGCGATAGAGCTGCAGGTGCTGCGGCTGGTGGCGGCAGGGTACACCAATCAGGAGATTGCCGGTGCTCTGCATAAATCGACGGGTACGGTGCGCAATCAGGTGTCCTTTATTCTGGCCAAGCTGAATGTGCGCGACCGCACCCGGGCGGTGCTGAAGGCCATTGATAATGGCCTGTTATAAAACCTCAGACGCGAAAACGCGACAGGTTTGAGCTGATATCGTGACTGAGCGTGTGCAGCTGGTGCGATTGCTCGGTTGCCTGCTCAACGTTAGCCGCCAGATCATCCGACGCCGATTGAATAGCGGTGGCAATACGACTGATTTCTTCGGTGGCGGCATGCTGCTCACGTGAGGCATTGGCGATGCTCTGAGAACGGCTGGAAATATCGTTCAGCGCATCGGCAATGGCGGTCAGACTGTCGGTCACCTGAATAGCACTGCTGGCGGTTTCGGCGGTCAGTTGTTTGCTGGTTTCCATAATGCCCACGGCATTCTGGCTGTGATGCTTCAGGCTATCGATCATTTCCTGAATTTCGCCGGTGGCTTCGTGGGTTCGCTGGGACAGGGTGCGAACTTCATCGGCAACCACGGCAAAGCCACGCCCCTGCTCACCGGCACGGGCCGCTTCAATGGCGGCATTCAGAGCGAGCAGGTTGGTTTGTTCGGCAATGCCCTGAATCGTCGCGAGAATACCGGTAATTTGCTGTGCCTGACTGTCGAGCTGATTAATCACCTCGGTAGCGCTGTCCATCTGTTGCGATAAGCCATCCATGCGGCGCTTATTTTCCTGCGCATTCTGAATGCCTTTATTGCCTTCAGTGGTCGCACTTTGCGCAGCATTGGCCGTATCAGAAGCATTGGTCGCAACTTCGGATGAGGTGGAAGACAGCTCGTTAACGGCGACTGCAACCTGACTGATTTCGTTCTGCTGCAACTGCACCGCCTGATTATTGTTTTCGGCATTTTCGCGCGCCGATTTGGCAATGCCATCCAGTTCGCGGGAAGAGTCGCGGCTCTGGGAAACCAGCTCATGAATGGATGAAACAAATACGTTAAATGAGTTGCTCAGTGCGCCGACTTCATCGTTGCGGTCTACCTGCAGGCGGCGGGTTAAATCGGCTTCGCCCTGAGCAATGTCTGACATCGCACTGTTAAGTACCACCAGGGGTCGCAACAGGTAAGAGATAATCATGCCGGCAATCAGGGTTACCACCACGATCGTCAGAATGCCGATCAGCATGCTTGACCAGCGCAGGGTCGCCAGGCTGGCAAAGGCTTCAGCCTTATCCATCACCAGTAGCAGACGCCAGTCCGTACCGGCGATAGAGTACAGCCCTGCCAGACTGCTGCGCTGATTAAAAAGAGTTTGCTGGATTTTATTCAGTTGCAGTTGTGTGCCGTTATCGAGCAGCGATGAAATGTTTTTACCCAGCAGTTTCTGATCCGGATGGACCATGAAGTCACCTTTGCTGTCGAGCAGGGCAGCATAGCCACTGTCCCCCAGTTCGATTCCCAGCACTTCTTTTACGATGGCTTCGAGAGAAATATCGCCACCTATTACTCCGCCACGCAGAGGCTCGGCAAAGGTGACGATTAATTCGTTGGTGGTAACGTCAACATAAGGCGCTGTCAGAAGCTGACGTTTTTCCGCCATGGCCTGCTGATACCAGGGGCGGGTGCGCGGATCATAATCGGCTGGTAATTCATCGTCCGGGCGCATAAGCATTTCCCCGGTATCGGTGCCCAGGTAGAGGAACATATAGTCACCGGATGCCAGCCCCTGTTCGATCACCGCCAGGCGGTCGCCATTAACTAAAGCTTTTGCAGTGCCGCTTAATACCTGACCTTTATTGCTGATCCAGCTGCTGACATAACGGCTGGTGCTTTCACCAGTAACCTGAATACGATCACTGATGGCTTGCTCAAGGCTGTTGCGGGCCTGTTCGTAAGTAAAAATGCCACTAAGAGCCAGAAGCACCAGAATGGTGCCACCGACCGCGAGCATCATCTGTTTACGGATACTGTTGCGCATAGGATTTATCCTGAAAGGCGGGCTGTTTTCAGCATAGATCAAATATTGTACTGAGCGATTTATTAAAAGAGCGCCTGTATTGCAAGCCGGCGCTGGCACGCAAACAGGGGCTCGGCTATGATGAGTGCTGTATAAAAATACAGTTATTTGTTATGCGTCTGATTATTGCCGAAAAACCCAGCCTGGGCCGTGCCATTGCCGCTGTACTTCCCAAGCCGCACAGCAAAGGTGAGGGCTTTATCCGCGCCGCTAACGGCGACGTAGTGAGCTGGTGTATCGGTCATCTGCTAGAGCAGGCAGAACCGGATGCTTACGATCCGGCCTTTAAACAGTGGCGGCTCGATCATCTGCCGATTGTGCCTGCGCAGTGGCAACTGCAGGCCAAAGCGCAAACCCGTAAGCAGTTAACCGTGCTGCGCAAGCTGGTGAAAGAAGCCGGCAGTCTGGTACATGCCGGCGATCCCGACCGTGAAGGCCAGTTGCTGGTGGACGAGGTTATTGAATTTCTGAAAGTGCCCGCGGCCAAGCGTCAGGCAATGCAGCGACTGTTAATCAGTGATTTAAACCCGCAGGCGGTGAGCCGGGCATTGCAGCAACTGCGCTCTAATCAGGAGTTTATTCCGCTGTCGGTTTCGGCGCTGGCACGCTCCCGTGCCGACTGGCTGTACGGTATTAACCTGACCCGCGCGTACACCATTAAAGGCCGCCAGGGAGGAGTGAACAGCGTGTTATCCGTTGGTCGGGTACAGACGCCGGTGCTGGGGCTGGTGGTGCGCCGTGATGAGGAGATCGCTGACTTCATCAGCAAACCATTTTACGAGGTGCAGGCAGCCATTCATTTAACGGCAGAGTCCGCTCTGAGTTTTTATGCCAGCTGGCAGCCGAGCGATGCCTGTGCCGCGCATCAGGATGAGGAAGGCCGGGTGCTGAATCCGAAGCTGGCCGCCAATGTGGCTGCCCGTATCCGTCAGCAACCGGCGCAGGTTGAACAGGTTGAGCGTAAAGAAAAAAAGCAGGCGCCGCCGCTGCCGTTTAATTTATCGGCGTTGCAGATTGATGCCGCCAAAGCGCTGGGCATGAGTGCGCAGCAGGTTCTGGACGGAGCACAGAGCCTGTATGAAAAGCATCAGTTAATTACCTACCCGCGCTCCGACTGCCGTTACTTACCACAGGAACATTTTGCCCAGCGCCAGCAGGTTCTGACCGCTATCAGTGCGCACAGCGAAGCACTGGCGTCGGCCTGCGCTCAGGCCGACAGTTCAATCCGCAGTCAGGCCTGGAATGATGCCAAGGTAGGTGCACACCATGCGATTATTCCCACAGCCAAAGCACTGCCTGCCGCGCGGCTGAGCAACACAGAACAAAAACTTTATGCACTGATCGCCCGCCAATATTTGCTGCAGTTTTTTCCGCACTATGAATACGCCGATACCAGAATCAGCCTGACCATCAGTGGTGGAAATTTTACCGCCAGTGAGCGTGAAACCCTGAAGCCGGGCTGGAAAGTCTTACTGCCACAAAAAGAGAATCAGGCAAACGCTAAAGCACCATTGCCGCCGTTAACAGCAGGGCAGCTGCTGTGGAGCGGAGAACCTTTGCTGCAGGAAAAACACACCCAGCCACCGGCACATTTTACCGATGCCTCTTTGCTGGCAGCGATGACCGGTATCGGCCGCTTTGTGCAGGACAAGGCGCTGAAAAGCATTCTGAAAGAAACCGATGGATTGGGAACAGAAGCAACCCGCGCCGGTATTATTGAGTTGTTATTTAAACGCCGGTTTCTGCAGCGTGAGGGTAAAAGTATCCGCGCGACGGCTCTGGGAAAAGCGCTGATTAATGCGCTGCCGGAAGCAGCCACAAGGCCGGATATGACGGCGCAGTGGGAAAAGCAATTACAGGATATTGCCCATAAAAGTCTGAATTATACGGCCTTTATGCAGCCGCTTACTGAGCAGCTTCAGCACCTCATTAGCCTGGCGCTGACAGCCGATAGTGTGCAGTTTTCGGGGTTAGCGGGAAGTGCCGCGAACACTGCAGGCAGGCGCAAATACAGCACGGGAAAAAAGAGCGCCAGTAGGGCAGGTACTGCGGGGAAAAGTAAAAGCACAGCGGGCCGGAGCAGGAAAAAAACACAGACTACTGGGGCTTAAGGTGTTTTAACCGCGTGTCTCTGAGTTGGCAGCATTTATGCCGGCTGATTTTCCTGCAGGCATTCCATCAGTGTGTTGTAGCAAGGTGTCAGATGCTGGCTGAGGCTTTGCAGGCGGCTGTTATCCTGTTCGCGGGCAGCCTGTTCCAGCAAGGCACTGAGTGCCATTAACTGCATACCACCAATATTTCCGGCCACGCCTTTCAGCGTGTGCGCCTGTGCCTGAATACTGCTGATGTCCTGTGCCGCCAGCGCATCCTGCAATGCCTGCAGCGTTTCGCCGGATGTCGAGATAAATAACTCCACGACCCGCGTCAGAATACTCTCCCTGTTCATCAGACGCTGTAAGGCACCTGCCCGATCCCATACGGTCTGATTACTAACCTCAGACGGAAGCCCGTCGTTATTTTGCATAAGACTGTCTGCCTGTCCCATATCATCCTTCCTGGTGGTTGGTTGTGCTTTATCGCCGGGCGTCAGCCAGGCTCTGAGAATATGCTGAAAACTGTTTATATCGATGGGTTTGCTCAGATAATCATTCATTCCGGACAGCAGACAGCTCTCTTTGTCACCGGCCATTGCCCCTGCAGTCATGGCGATAATGGTGATTGACCGGTAGCGTTCACCGGCATTACCTGCGCGGATTTTTTTCGTTGCAGCAAAGCCATCAAGAACCGGCATCTGGCAGTCCATCAGAATCAGATCAAAAGGATCGTCGTCGCTGCTTTGTTGCAGTTTTTCCAGAGCCGCCATGCCGTTGTCAGCACAGTCGGCAGTAAGCCCCATACTTTCCAGCAGGCCGCAGGCAACCTCCTGATTAATGGCATTGTCATCCACGACCAGAACATGACAGGGGCGTCCGCTTTGTGTGCATAAAGGAAAATGGCTGTTGCTGTCAGTCATTGGCTCCTGTGGTTGGTGTTGCGGAGTTATTCCGTAACAGGCCGCATCCAGATCGGGTGGAGCAACCGGGCGGGTCAGTGTTTTGGTCTGCAGCTCCGGAGGTAACTGTGGCAGCTCATTGTCGTAGCCCGGAGGTGACAGAAGAATCAGCCGCCCATGAAAATTACCTTGCTGCAGCGTGGTCAGTAAGGAGCCACGCAGCCAGTTGATATCGAGTAATAAATAATCCGCCGGTGGATTATTACCGACAACCAGCTCGGTTTGCTCCGCACTGTATACGGCAAGAAACTCTCCGCCGCGCTTGTGAACAATATTGCCGAGAGCCTGTTGCAGTGCCTTATTATCACAGGCAATCAGCCAGTGCTGGCCATGCAGTGATATGCCCGGAGTATCCTGACTGCTTTCGGAGCCTGCACGGAGCAAAATATCAAAAGCGATGGTTGTGCCTTCTTCGCTGCTGTTTTGCACACTGATCTGACCCTGCATTAAGGTGCAAAGCTGTCTGCAGATAGACAGGCCCAGACCGGTACCGCCGAATTTCCGGGTGGTGCTGTTATCAACCTGATGAAAAGCCTCAAAAAGAGCCTGCTGATGATCTTCGGGAATACCAATGCCGGTATCCGTCAGCGAGCAGAACAGGCGGATATCGCCATTGTCTTCTTCTGCAGTGGAAGCCCTGAGAATAATTTCCCCGGCGGGAGTGAACTTCACTGCATTAGAAGTCAGGTTGGAAATAATCTGCTGCAGTCTGGCCGGGTCACCCTGCACACTGTCGTGTTCTATCGCGGCAATATCCAGAATGAACTCAATACTGGAATCAAACGCCGGAATTGACGCACTGGCAGCAATGGAACTCAGCAACGCCGTCAGACTGAAATCCGTTTGTTCCAGCTGCAGTTTACCGGCACCCATTTTTGAAAAGTCGAGAATATCGTTAATCTGTGCGGTAAGAGCCGAGGCGCTGCTCTCTGCTATGTGGATATAGTGCAGTTGTTTCTCGTTACTGCATTCCCGCTTTAATAATGACAGCATCCCCATAATGCCATTGATAGGCGTGCGGATTTCATGGCTGACATTTGCTATAAACAGGCTTTTTGCCTGACTGGCCTGTTGTGCTTCCTGAATCGCTTGTTCCAGCTCCTGGGTGCGTTCTTTTACCTGATCCTCCAGGTTAATGTTCATCTGGGAAATTTTTTCGTTCAGTAAATACTGCTCGGTAATATCGCGGATGCTGATGGCGCAGCCAATGGTTTTTTGTTCAATAATAATGGGGTAAATACTGGCCGAAATATGCAGTTTTTCACCTTTCTGAGTTCTTGCCCGGGTTTCACACTGTGAAAATACCTTGCCGGATAAAACCTGAGAAATCATATCGGGTGTTATCTGTTGGTTATTGCTGTCGAGGATTGTATTAAATAATGTTTTTCCTATAACCGTTTCCTCATGATGACCGAACATGACGGTTGCGCCACTGTTCCAGCTGTCAATTTTTCCATCCGGGTTGATTCCTATGATGGCATCGGTTGAATAGTTAATAATAGCCCGAGCTGTTGAGCGGGCGGTAAGCAGAGCGACGCGTGCCTCAACCCGGCGTTGATAAAGTAAAGCAATAGCTGCAGCGAATATAAGCAGAACGGCAATAAGTGACAGGATTTTAAGACGCATACTTTGCAGTGGAATCTCGATGTCGTCTTTTGTGAATGCGGTGTGCAGATCAACGTAATGGCTGCCTCCCGGTCCATCCAGAAAAATGCGCCGGGAATAAAAATACATAATTTCATTCAGCGTATTCTTCTGCTTAAAAATGCTTTTATGATTTTCGACGGAAGTGGCTTCTTGATCGAGGTTCCAGTTACTGTCCGGATCATATTCGTAACGGAATTCCTCTTTAGGATCCGGATGGATAAGATAACCGCCGGCGGCATTCAGAAGAAATATCTGCATGTGCTCCGGAGTATCGCTTTTCAGGTTTTTGAGTAATGTTTCGGCATCAAAGTTAATGATGATGAAACCAAAGAAGTTATTGTCTGAATCGAAAACAGATTCGACAATCCGGTAGGTTGGCCAGGCTGGATGCTCTATCTTGTTGTGCTCACGATTAAGGTTGATAGCGGAAATATATATTTCGTCTTTATTCAGTTTTTCCGCCGCGAGAAAATAATCACTTTTGCCCTTTTCCTGCAAATCTGCTTCAGCAGTGACCCGGACCATACCGTTTTTACGGTCCACCCGGACAAGTTCCCGCCCGTTGTTGGCCTTACCAACAAAGCGGATCTGACGGATCTCTTCATTAGCAGCAATAAAGCCGGTGAATATCGTTTGCAGGCGCTGTTTCCACTGCTGCGTTGTGGTGTTGTCGAGGTGATCTTTACCACCGTTTTCCAGTGCACGGACAATACCGCTGATAGGAGGAGTACTATGAATAAAACGGACTTTGTCTTTGTCGGTATTCAGCGTCTTCAGGAAAAAATTAGCGCGTAATGCAGCCTGCTCACTCAGTTCAGAGAAAGCCTGCTTGTAGGCATCATCACGGCTTTGGCTTTCGAGCAATGCCATCAGTATGCTGCACAGCAATAAAGCAATCAGACCAGTGATAAGGAAAAACCTGCGCATTGTGGGCAGGTTAGTGCTGCTGCTCATGTTGGATCCTTGCTGCAGACCTGAAGTCTGCACGTGGTGTTAGCCCCTGAAGAGTGGAGCAATCCTCCTGGAATTGATGCTGGTCCGCTGCGCGGTACTGTCAGGCATAATTTCTGGCGGGTACCTGCTGCAACACTGCATGATTACGGGTAACCGTGACAGGAACAGCACTTCCGGGCATCGGATCCTTCGACGTTTCCCAACGTATTAAACTTAGCTGCTATTCGAATCCGGTCAATGGCAGAAGACGGCATCTTCATCTTCGGCTTCCGTGTATCTGCCGTCATCTTCTTCCGCTCAGAACGGACAGCGGGGCGCCAGCCCGGACTGGCAGCCATACCGCGCTGGCCTTGTCGTCAAAAGACAGTGCGCAGGCTGCATCTTATCGTGCTGCAGCGTTTTTCATCGATTAAGGTGGCAGAGCACTTATCTGGCTGAAGTAACCCGCCAGAGTTGCCATAACGGGTAATAATTTCATCTTCCAGACATGTTTTTTGGTTATAAAGGAGGGATGGATCAATTACACAAATATCGTTATTGCCGGGTGCGCCGCAGTCTGCACTGGTTGTCCGCCCTGGTTATTATCTGGGCCATCGTCACGGGATTCAGTCTGGCATTTTTTTCTTTATCGCCAGCTGTCGAACGGTGGTTAGGGCACTTTAATGTAACCCTGACGTTGCTTTTTATTCCCTTTTTTCTGTTAAGGCTGACGCTGGCATGCATACAGAAAAAGCCTGAGACCCTGGAGCTGAGCCGGCGACAGTTGTGGTTGGCCGCCTGTGGTCACTGGCTGATTTATGCCACTGTGCTGACGGTGCTGGTCAGTGGTGTCTGTATGATGGAAAGGCCGGTATCGGTGTTTGCTTTAGCGCAGCTGGACCCATTGTTTAAGGCGGGTGAGGTGACCAGAGCTTTCTCGGTCGCGCATCACTACTCTTGTGCGCTGCTGGCCCTGTTGGTGCTTGGCCATATTGCTGCGGTTATTGTGCATCAGCGCCGGGGAATCCGGCTGATGCAGAAGATGCTTTAGTGCCGGTTATCTGGTTCCGGCCAATTTTTTCAGTCGGCCAGTTCCGTTGGCCCGGTTCAGTCGGTTTTAATCAGCGCTTTCAGCTGATGTCCCAGTTCGGCATGGCGGGTAAAGCCCTGAAAATTCTGCAGTATCGGCTCTGGTCCGCTGATCACCACCGGCACCGGCGCCGCGGTATGAGTGCCGGTACTCCACACCACGCTTTGTGCGGAGGCCAGCTCGCGCGCCAGTGCATTCAGATAGCGCTCTTCGCGGTAGACGTAAAAATCACTGAAGTCTTCGATATGCGGCTGAGTTGCGCCTGCCGGGTCATCGGTCTGCGGATCAAAATGCGGATTGGGATCGCGGCGCAATACCCGTTCGGCCTGTGTGCGGGAAAACGGAAAATCCAGGGCCGCATTCACTTCGGCCATTAACGAGTCCGCTGTGGGCAAACCGTTTTTGCCGTCTGAGCTGGCATCGCCCCAGAGGCGGTAATAGCCCTTTTTCTGTGCGAATAAACGATCAAGCAGGCTGTGCGGCGCAAAATTATAGTTGGGGGCAAAAGCCTGACCGCGCATACCATTACCGGGTAGCATTCTGGGCACCGGAACATCGTGCGCGCTGTAGGAAAAACCAAAGCCGCCGGTTTCATGGTCGGCGGTTAATACCACCAGAGTATCATCGCGGTCTGCTGCCCAGTTCACTACTTCCTGAATCGCAGCGTCAAAACGCAACAGTTCATGCAGCAGGGCGCCGGCATCGTTATTGTGTGCTGCCCAGTCGATCTGGCCACCTTCCACCATCAGAAAAAAGCCGTGCTCAGAAGTGCCCAGTAACTGCAGCGCTTTGCGCGTTAATTCGTTTAAATCCGGTTGTGCAGAATCTGGATTCTGGCGGGCATAAATCGCATCATTCATGGCCGAGCTGGCAAACAAACCGAGCAGCGGTAAATGCTGTTGTCGCGCTAATTGCTCGCGGCTGAAGGCCAATGCATAACCCTGCTGTTGCGCTTCGCTGAGTAAATTACGCTGATCCGTGCGTTTTGACTTTAAGGTTAATTGCGCTGCGCTGATATTCTTTTGTAACTCTGCACTGATGTTTTCTGCGTCTTGCGGCAGAAAATAACGCAGTCCGCCGGACAGCATTAAATCCGGTGCGGTGGTTAACAGATCGGCAGCGATCTCATTTTCAAAGCGGCGGTGCGGCTGGTGTGCGGCAAAAGCAGCCGGGGTGGCGTGGGTAATACGGGTATCGGAAACCAGGCCGGTACGCATGCCGGCACGTTTGGCTTTTTGCAGTATGGTTTCAACGCGATCGCCACGGGCATTTAAGCCAATCATTTCACTGCCACTGGCTTCGCCAATGGCGAGCTGTGTGGCGGAGCAGGCCGAGTCGGTGACCAGTACATCGTGCGGCCCGGTATCGGACAGCAGCACTTTCCCCTGTTGCATTAACTGGCTGACTGCTGTTGGCCGGCCCTGATAAATACTGTTGGGTGCACGGCGGGCATAACTTTCCAGCAGACCAAACTGCGCCGGGCCCATGCCATCACCGATTAACAAAATAATATTGCGAACGCCCGCAGGTTTATTTTCCCCGGCCGGTATATCCGCGCTGCGGTTCAGAACAGAAAACAGAGCAAGCAGCAGGGCAAACAACAGAGCAAAAAATAAGGCAGAAAACGGTGTTGAAAAACGCAGGCGCATCAGTTGCTTTCCCGTGGCGGCAGCGAGGTTAAACCTTCAGCAACCACTTCGCCCAGTTGCCATAATTTCCACTCGCCGCGCTGATAAATATGCCAGTCTTGCTCGGCGGTTAATGGCTCGGTGGCGATAATGCTGACCACATCGTTGGGGGTGGTCTCGGCGGCAAAGTCGACGGTAACGTCGGCATCTTTTAATTGTGCCGGGCCAAAAGGTGCACGACGGGTGATGCAGGCCAGCTTGGTGCTGCAGTAGGTAAACAACCAGTCGCCATTGCTGAGCAGACAATTAAACACACCCTGCTGGGCATATTCATGGGCAAAGCTGACCAGGCATTCGGCCAGCTGCTGTGGCATGGCATCGCGCGGTAATGTCTGACGCACACGGTTCATTAAATCGCAGAAAATATTTTCGCTGTCGGTATCGCCCACCGGTTCATACATACCGACATGACGGACAAAATCCGGCACCTGTCCATTATGGGCAAACACCCAATGACGTCCCCACAACTCACGCACAAAAGGGTGGGTGTTGGCGAGGCAGATATCGCCGACATTGGCCTGGCGGATATGGCAGATCGCGTTTTTGCTTTTAATCGGATAGTTCTGCAGCAAGCCGGCAATGGGTGATTCGCAGCTGGGCTGCGGATCATGAAACTGGCGCACGCCCTTACCTTCATAAAAGGCTACGCCCCAGCCATCTTTATGCGGCCCGGTATTACCACCGCGCTGGGTCAGGCCGGTAAAACTGAAGCATAAATCGGTCGGGGTGTTGGCACTCATGCCAAGGAGTTCGCACATCTGGCTGAACCTCGGATAATCAGAATAACAATCAGAGCATTGTAGCCAGCGGTGGGCTAATGGCCATCTGTCTGTTCAGGTTGTCGTATATTAACAGCTGCAGCAATTGTTGGATAACGCTAGAATCTGGCCTCTGGGATATATACATATTAAGGACATATTCTTATGAACGTTAAAGTAAGTGGAATTTTATTGTCAGCGGCGCTGCTAACTGCTTGTGGTGGTGACGATAGTAGCAGCAATAATGGTCTGAATATCAGCATTAATGAGAGTGCTTTGCTGAGCGCCCCGAGCCAGCCATCACTGACCTCTGCAACGGTGAATGATGCAGACAGTATCATTTTACACAGTCGCAATACAGGCACCATCGGTGATAGGGCAATTCTGGATTTCAATTATCTGGCTCAGGCAGATGTTGATAATGTTCTCGTGCGTCTTACCTCCGGAGCGGAAGATCTGGATCTTACTGTACGCGCGAGCGACTACTCGGTGAGTGAATATGCCGATACATCTTCCTCCGAAGAATATATTATTTTTGATGCAGCAGATAACATGAGTTATAGCGTCAGCGTTGAAAGCTATGAGGGTTCAGGTAATTTTGAGCTGATACTGACAACTCTTAACCGTGAAACGCTGAAGCTGTCCGGTGGTGAAAATCTGGTTAAATTTTCGATAACCGGTAATGGCAACTGCAGTGATGGTTCTTATTCTATAAATGATGATACGTATTCTGTTATCAACTGGAAAAAGGGCTATATCCGTACATTGAATTCCGATTTTAAAGAATCTTTTTCTGCTGCAGAGGGAAGCAGTTTTACTATTAAAACCTCAGACCAGGAAACGGAAGACGGCTACAGTTATACCTCACAGGAAAGTTTTACACTGACAGTCAATCCTGAAACTGCTGTGATCAGCGGAACAGGTTCAGGTAGCTCTACCGAGGTTGATGGTGAGACGATAACCTGTACCTGGAATCTGACCTTTAATGGACAGGTTCTTTTGTAAGCGCTGATAGTGATCAGATGACCCTGACAGGACGACAATGTTGTAACGACGTTTGTCAGATATAAAAAACCCCGGCATGCCGGGGTTTTTTATTGGTAACGCTTAAAACGCCGGCTTATTTAACCGGAGTAACCCACTCAGCGTTAAACGGATCTTTAGCGGTTACGGTATCGAAATACATGGTTTGCAGCATTTCGGTTACCGGGCCACGACGGCCTTCACCAATGATACGGCCATCCAGTGAGCGGATTGGCAGTACTTCAGCGGCAGTACCGGTAAAGAAGGCTTCATCAGCGATATATACTTCGTCGCGGGTGATGCGTTTTTCACGCACTTCGATACCACGGGCGCGGGCCATTTCCATAATGGTGCGGCGGGTAATACCGTCCAGGCAGGAAGTCAGTTCCGGGGTGTACATCACGCCGTTGGTCACCATAAAGAAGTTCTCGCCGGAACCTTCGGCCACGTAGCCTTCGTTATCCAGCAGCAGGGCTTCTTCACAGCCACTGTCCAGTGCTTCGCGCAGGGCGAGCATGGAGTTCATGTAGTTACCGTTGGCTTTGGCCTTACACATGGTGATGTTCACATGGTGGCGGGTAAAGCTTGAAGTACGGATTTTAATACCCTGGGTTTTGGCTTCTTCGCCCATGTAGGCTGGCCATTCCCAGGCCGCAACCATCACGTGTACTTTCAGGTTTTCGGCGCGCAGGCCCATACCTTCAGAACCGTAGAATGCCATCGGGCGGATATAGGCGCTTTTCAGGTTGTTCTCACGCACAGCAGCACGCTGAGCTTCGTTAATCTCGGCTTTGCTGAAAGGCAGTTTCATGTTCAGGATGTGGGCCGAGTTGAACAGGCGGTCGGTGTGTTCCTGCAGGCGGAAAATCGCCGCGCCCTGTGCTGTTTCGTAAGCCCGCACCCCTTCAAAAACGCCCATGCCGTAGTGCAGGGTGTGAGTCAGTACGTGGACTTTCGCTTCGCGCCAGTCAACCAACTCTCCGTCTAGCCAGATCAGACCATCGCGGTCGGACATGGAAGGTAGCATAAGGACCTCACTCTAAATTCAGTAAAAAATATGTGTTCCGGGGATGATACGCGTAATCACGAGGCCGTATCAGTCTCCAACCAGAGTTTCCACAGTCGGGTCACATCGTTGCGCCGCGCATTGAAGCCAAGTTTGGACAGGGTGTCTGAATCCAGTAACAGCTTTTGTTTCTGCAATGCACGCCGGTGAGTTTCGGCTCGGTAGGACAGGTAGGTTTCCTGCAGGGTCTGACAATCTTGTGGATCCATCAGACCGGCTGTGTCGAACGCGTCCAGCAACCGCATGTTGTCGGTAACGTCTAACAGCTCTGGGTATTGGTGTGACCAGGCCAGAACCCCGTATTGAACCAGAAACTCGATGTCAACAATACCCCCGGCGTCCTGCTTCAGGTGAAATTGTTGGCCGCTTGTATCTTTGGAGCCGAGATTATCCACCATTTTCTGGCGCATGGCTCGCACTTCTTCGCGCAGACGACCAAGGTCGCGTGGCTGGCTGAGGGTGGCGTTGCGGATGGCCTGAAATTCATCCGCCGCCTGCTGGCTGCCACACAATACGCGGGCGCGTACCAGCGCCTGATGTTCCCAGGTCCAGGCGTGTTTCTGCTGATATTCCTCAAAGGCTTTCATCGAGGCGACGATCATGCCGGAGTTACCGGACGGACGCAGGCGCATATCGACTTCGTACAGATCGCCGGAGCGGGTCTGGGTGGTCAGAATATGAATCATGCGCTGACCCATGCGGGTATAGAACACACCGTTGTCCTGACTGCGCTCGCCGTCGGTATAGCGGCCGCTGGCGCTGTTGTGCAGTAACACCAGATCGAGGTCGGAGCTGTAGCTCAGCTCCAGTCCGCCGACTTTGCCATAGCCGATAACGGCAAATTCCGGCTGGCTTACCGCTTCGCCGGCGGTATTGGTCGGGTAACCGTATTTGGCCACCATCTGACTCCACGACAGCTCCATCACTGTCTGCAGCGTCACTTCCGCCAGCCAGGTCAGGTAGTCGCTGATTTTCATCAGCGGCAGGGCATCCATTACTTCGCAGGCGGCGGCGCGCAGTTTGTGTGCGCGCACAAACTGACGCAGCTGTTCCATCTGCTGTTCCAGATCTTCCGGATCAACGCGCAGCAGGCGCAGGTGTAATTCTTCCGCCAGTTCTTTGCGCTCCGGCAAACGGTAGAGGCTGGCCGGGCTTAATAATTCGTCCAGCAACAGCGGCGTCTGGGTGATGTATTCCGCCACCCAGCTGGAAGCACCGCAGAGCTTAACCAGCTGGGTTAAGGCCTGCGGGTTTTCTTTCAGCAGCACCAGATAGGCGGTACGCCGTACCACGGCTTCGAGCAGCGGTACGATGCGCTCCAGCGTGGTCACCGGCTCAGGCTGTTGCCACAATTGTTGCAGCAGCAGCGGCATTAAGGCATCGAGACGCTCGCGGCCAATCTGCTGCATTTTCAGCACGGTACGGGAGTCGCGGAAATTGCTCAGCTGCTGTTGCACTTCCGTTGAGTTAGCGCAGGGATGCTGCTCAAGAAAGGTCGCTGCCTGTTGCTCGTCCAGCTCGCCGAGCCAGAGATCGGTCCACACCTGCTGCAGCTCGTCGGTTTCTTCGTTGTCATCATCGCTGGCGACGATCTGGGCGAAATGATGGCGCACTTTGCTGCGGTGCTGTTCCAGCTCGTTCAGGTAGCTGTCCCAGTCGCTGAAGCCCAGCGCTAAAGCCACCCGTGCGCGCTGGCTGTCATCTTCCGGCAGCAGCTGGGTCTGTTCGTCGTTTAATGCCTGCAGCGCGTGTTCGCTGTCGCGCAGAAATAAATACGCCTGTTTCAGCTCGTCGCAGGCGGCGGCGGGCAGATAGCCTTCGGCCTGCAGAATGCCCAGCACTTTTACCAGCTCGCGGGTCTGCAGGCTTTTGTCCTGACCACCACGGATCAGCTGGAAGGCCTGTACGATAAATTCCACTTCGCGGATGCCACCGGCGCCGAGTTTCACGTTCATTTCCAGACCACGGCGGCGCACTTCGGCGTTGATCATCGCCTTCATCGAACGCAGCGAGGCAAAGGCGCTGTAGTCGACATACACACGGTAGGTAAAGGGACGCAGAATGCTCAGCAGCTCTTTCGCTTCTGCACTTTGCTCGCCGTTCATAATGCGCGCCTTAACCATGGCGTAGCGTTCCCAGTCGCGGCCCTGATCCTGGTAATACTCTTCTACCGAGGCAAAGTTCATCACCAGCGGACCGCTCTGGCCGTAAGGGCGCAGGCGCATATCGGTGCGGAAAACGAAGCCATCGGCGGTGTGTTTATCCAGCGCCTGAATCAGCTTCTGCCCGAGTTTTACAAAAAATTCCTGATTGGTAATCACCTTCGGCCCGCTGGTTTCGCCGCTTTCCGGGTAGGTAAAAATCAGGTCGATATCGGAGCTTAAATTCAGCTCATAAGCGCCAAGCTTGCCCATGCCCAGCACCAGCATCTGCTGTTCGTTACCACTGGCTTTACCGATGGGCCGGCCATGGCGCTCAAATAATGAACGGCTTAAAAATTCCAGTGAACGCACCACACACTCATCGGCCAGGTCGGACAGTGCGCGGGTGGTTTCCAGTGTTGGCGCCAGACGCAGCAGGTCACGCCAGATAATCTGCACCATCGCCCGGCGGCGTAATACGCGCACCGCCTTGTGCCAGTCTTCGTCACTTTCTGCACCGCTGCTGAGTTCATCCAGCCACTGGCTGATGGTGGCGCGCGGCAGCGGCTGCGACAGCCGGTCTTCTGCTAAAGCGGCGGTAAACCACTGCGGTTCGCGCGGCAGGGCGTCGGCCACATAATCGCTGATGCTCAGCACCTTTTGTGCCCGTGCCTGTTGTTCGGTACTCAGGCTTTGCCACAGCGTGGGCCAGTCGAAACCGGTGCGTTCTCCGTGATCGGTCAGGCGGGTGGTAACCTGTTGCCAGTGGTCGTGCAGTGCGGCGGACAGCATAAAAGGGCGGGCTCCGTTATTGATCAGAACAGGAAGCCAATACTCTAGCGGGTTTTCGGGGATAAAAAACAGAGGCAGGGCAATTAATAAAGGATAAGGGGATGAGGAGTGGGAGCGGCATTGCTGCCGCGATGATTTTTGTGGGAGCGGCATTTTTGCCGCGATGAGAATCGTGACTGAAAGTCACTCCTACAAAGTCACTCCCACAGAGCTATCAGCTCTTACGTTGCGCCTTCAGCTCTTTGCGGTACATGGTGACACCGGCAATTAATACCGCGGTGGACACCACAGCGATAATAATGGTCGCCAGCGCGTTAATCTGCGGGCTGACGCCCAGACGCACGCTGGAATACACCACCATTGGCAGGGTCGTTGAACCCGGACCGGAGACAAAGCTGGCGATCACCAGATCATCCATCGACAGGGTAAAGGCCAGCAGCCAGCCGGCGGCCAGCGCCGGAGCGATCATCGGCAGGGTAATGGCAAAAAAGACTTTTACCGGCCGTGCGCCCAGATCGAGAGCCGCTTCTTCAATGGAAGTATCCATATGCGCGAGACGGCTCTGCACAATCACCGTGACATAAGCCATGGAGAAGGTAACGTGCGCCAGCAGAATGGTGGTCTGACCACGGCCAGCGGGCCAGCCGATTAAATCTTCCATCGCCACAAACAACAGCAGCAGCGATAAACCGATAATAATCTCCGGCATCACCAGCGGTGCCGTCACCATGACGCCAAGGCTTTTATGACCGCGGATACCGCGCAGACGCACCAGCGTCAGCGCCGCCAGCGTACCCAGCACCACAGCAAGCGATGCGTTTAACGCCGCAATTTTAATACTCAGCCAGGCGGCATCGAGCAGCGGTCCGTTGTTGATTAATTCGCCGTACCATTTGGTACTGAAACCGCCCCACACAGTCACCAGGCGGCTTTCGTTAAACGAATAAATAATCAGGCTGAAAATCGGCAGATACAGAAAGGCGTAGCCGAGAAACAGCAGACCAAACAGCAGTGGATAGCGTTTTAACATATGACTCTTCCCCTACTTCAGTTCTTCGGCGGCTTTCTGTTCGTAATGACGCATCAGTACGAACGGAATAATCAGTACCACCAGTAATACCGATGCCAGCGCCGAGGCTAATGGCCAGTCTTTATTACTGAAGAACTCGGTCCACATCAGCTTACCGATCATCAGGGTGTCGGGACCACCAAGCAGGTCAGGAATCACGAACTCGCCCATCACCGGAATAAATACCAGCATCGAACCGGCCAGAATGCCGGGCACCGACTGTGGCAGGGTAATGGTTAAAAACTGTTTCCATGGTCGCGCACCGAGATCCGCCGCTGCTTCCAGCAGCGTGTTATCCAGCCGCACTAAGGTGGCGTACAACGGCAACACTAAAAACGGTAAATAGCTGTACACCACGCCGATATAAACCGCGGTGGGCGTATGCAGAATTTCCAGTGGCTGATCGATCAGGCCGATACTCATTAAAAAATGATTGAGCAGACCGTTATTTTTTAAAATACCAATCCAGGCGTAGACGCGGATCAGGAACGACGTCCAGAACGGCAGAATCACCAGCATCAGCAGTGGCATGCGCCAGTGCGTCGGTGCCAGGGCAATGGCATAGGCCATCGGATAACCGATCAGCAGACAGAAAAAGGTCGAGATCGCAGCAATTTCAAACGAACCCCACAATGCATCGCGGTAGAGCTCGTCTTCCCACAGCATGGCGTAGTTGCCGAAATTCAGCTTAATGGTGATCAGGCCGTCTTCAATTTCGCGGATCCAGTCCTGATAGGGCGGTTGTGCCAGTTGTGGTTCGGCCAGGCTGATTTTCAGTACAAACAGAAAAGGCAGTACAAAAAACAGCGCCAGCCAGAACCAGGGCGCGCCAACAATCAGACCCTTACCCGGCACCAGCGCACGGATACGGTTGTTTAATTGCAGCAGCCAGCCGTTCATTGAGTCAGCACCCCACAGCTGTAAGCGTTCCAGTTGAGCGCGACTTCCTGTCCCCAGGTCAGTGGTTGTTCGGCCAGAGCCAGAACGTTTGACTGGGTGAACTGCACACGCTTACCGCTTGGCAGTTCAACGTGGTAAATGGACACGTCACCGAGGTAAGCAATTTCCTGAATAATGCCGTGAATGCTGTTCGGGTCGTCGCCGTGATGATCGCGCACGGCGATTTTTTCCGGACGGATAGCCACGGTCACTTCCATGCCCGGATTCAGCGGCTGGCTGTGATGCACCAGCAGATCGCTGCCGGCTTCTTCCGAATGAATCAGCACCATGTCATTTTCATGGGACACCACATGGCCGTTAAACAGGTTAACCGAGCCGATAAAGCTGGCGGCATAACGGGTGGCCGGAAATTCGTACATACGTCGCGGCGCGTCGACCTGTTCGATACGGCCATCGTGCATCAGGGCGATACGCGATGACATGGTCATGGCTTCTTCCTGATCGTGGGTCACGATAATAAAGGTGATGCCCAGACGTTCCTGAATATTCACCAGCTCGAACTGGGTGTGTTCGCGCAGTTTTTTATCCAGTGCGCCCAGCGGTTCGTCGAGCAGCAGAATCTTTGGCTGTTTGGCCAGAGCACGTGCCAGTGCCACACGCTGACGCTGACCACCGGATAACTGATGCGGTTTGCGTGTTGCCAGTTTTTCGATCTGTACCAGCGACATCACCTCGGCCACGCGTTCGCGGATCAGGGCCGACGGCATACGTTCCTGTTTCAGGCCAAAGGCGATGTTCTGCGCCACATTCATATGCGGGAACAGCGCATAACTCTGAAACATCATATTGATCGGACGCAGATACGGCGGCACATCGGTCACGTCCTGACCGTCGATATAAATGCGGCCGGAGGTCGGGGTTTCAAAACCACCGAGCATACGCAGCAGGGTGGTTTTACCGCAGCCAGAGGCACCCAGCAGCGAGAAAAATTCGCCACGGTGAATATTCAGACTGATTTCATCAACGGCGTAGGTAGAACCAAAGGTCTTGGTTACCTTGTCGATGCGGACAATAGGCTCTTCTTCAGGCGCAGCCCAGGGCTGCTCAGAGGATGCTGGACGAATCTGTGTCATCTCGTTCCGGACGCTCCAGTGAAACGGTTAATAGGTTTGCCGATAAATGAAAAAACCCCGCAACCAACGTTGCGAGGTTCTGGTCGGCGTAATCCGGTGAACAGCGAATTATTTACCGGTTTTCGCCCGCGTCCACATACGGGACATATTACGTGCTTCTTTATCGGTCGGCGTTTTCAGCACGACCAGTTTTTCCTGGGTAGCAGCCGGCGGATAAATGCCCGGGTTGTTACGCACTTCGGCATCAACCAGCGGAGTGGCTTTAGCGTTGGCGTTGGCATAAGCCACGTAGTTGGAAATCGGTGCAATCACTTCCGGCTGCAGCAGGTAGTTGATGAACTTATGTGCGGCAGCCGGGTTTGGTGCATCCACCGGAATGACAGCAACGTCGGTCCATACCACAGCGCCTTCGCTTGGTACGATGTATTCAACGTTGACGCCGTTGGCTGCTTCGGCAGCGCGGGCCTGAGCCTGCAGCATATCGCCGGAGTAACCGTGGGCCACACAGATATCGCCGTTGGCCATATCGTTAATGGTCTGTGAGCTGTGGAAGTAACGGATGTTGGCGCGCACTCCGGCGATTACATCGGCCGCTTCCTGAATGGCTTTCTTGCTGAAGTCGTCGGTTGGTTTGCCCAGGTAAGCGCGGGCCGCAACGAATACTTCAGTCGGGTCGTCCATCAGGGCAACGCCACAGGCTGACAGCTTCTTGCTGATTTCCGGGTCGAAGACCAGCTTCCAGCTGTCCAGTGGCATATCGTCGCCGAGGATCGCTTTTACTTTGTCGACGTTATAAGCCAGACCGGTAGTACCCCACATATAAGGCACCAGATACTGGTTGCCCGGGTCGATATCGCTCAGGGATTTCAGGATGACTTTATCCAGATTGTCGTAGTTGCTCAGCTTGCTCTTGTCATAAGGCTGATACAGCTTGGCGCGGATCAGACGGTCGGCAAACGGGCGCGCGGTCGGGAAGGCCAGATCATAGCCGCTGCGGCCAGCCAGCAGTTTGGCTTCCAGAACTTCGTTGGAGTCGTATACGTCATAGGTCACCTTGATACCGGACGCCTTTTCAAAATTGGCGATGGTGTCTTCGGCGATATAATCAGACCAGTTATAAATATGCAGTTCTTCCTGAGCAGATGCAGTAACAGCAGTTGCCATCAGTGCGGCTGTCATGGAACCAATACCCAATAAACGCATTTTCATTAAGCCAGTTCTCCAGCTCCGTTCCCCGTGAGGGAAGCCAATAAAACAGATAAACCTTCGGCGGTTTATCCGGTCTCATAAGAAATTCAGGGGTATCTTAATGCCACCTGCAGGCCCGGGCCTGAGGTAAGAGTACGCCATTTCTTAGTGCCAGTTTGCATAGACAGATCGCCATATTCGTCGCCCTGCTGCTGCGCGCCATAATGGCAATATTCCGCAAAAAATACAGACAATAGATTGGATTGTCACGATTAATATCTCTTGTTTAAAGGATGGCTGCTTTATGCCTGCCAACAGCGGCGAAAACCCGCACCGCAGCTGCAACCGCAGGCCCTGCAGCGGTTGCAGCTGAGGCACCATAAATGCCGGCCCGGGCGCCGCGATCTGGCGCTTAACTGTCCTCATTGTTATTTATGATGAAGTCAGTCTGATCGGGCTGTCGTGTTGTGGGATGTGTCGGAGGATGTGAGATGTCGCGTTGTCGTCATCTTAGCTGTTCAGAATGACAGCTTCGCAGGCCAGCGGCCTGCAGATCATGGCGCGTTAACAAGCGCTCTTCTTGTCGTTAATGATGGGGTTACCTATGTGGTTAATCCTGTAGTTTAGGTTGTCGTTAGGCGTGTAAACAGTGGCCTGTTATCATGCCGCCAACGATAAAAAGTGAAGGTTTTGATGGTGTCCCGTAACGGTAAAAAGACGTCCCGTTCCCCCTCTGCCAAGCGTTCCGCTTCCCGACAATCATCCGCACAGAAGAAAGGCTGGCCGCGCTGGCTGGTGTGGCTGCTGCGCCTGATGCTGGTGGGACTGGTGCTGACGCTGGCCGGGCTGGTGTATCTGGATGCTCAGGTGCGGGCCAAATTCGATGGTAATAAATGGACATTGCCTGCCAAGGTATTCGCCCGGCCATTATCCGTATATCCGGGGCTGCTGCTCAGTCCGGAGCAATTAAAAGCCGAACTGGAATGGGCCGATTACCGTGAGCAGGCCGGGGCGGTACGTCCGGGCAGCTATTACCGCGATGGCGATGACTGGGTGGTTTACCGCCGCGCTTTCCCGTTCTGGGATGGTCAGGAACCGGCGCGCAAGCTGCGGCTGGAGTTCGCTCAGGGACGGGTCAGCAATATTGTTGAAGACGGCGATGATCAGGCGCTGGTGCGGCTGGAACCACAATATATCGGCGGTATTTTCCCGGCCCATAACGAAGACCGTGAACTGGTTAAGCTGGAGCAGATTCCGCCGGCTCTGGTCGCTGCACTGATCGTTACCGAAGACAAAGCCTTCTTTGATCATTGGGGTGTATCGCTGCGCGGTATTGCCCGCGCCATGCTGGCCAACGTCAAAGCCGGTGGTTTTGTGCAGGGAGGCTCGACTCTTACTCAGCAGCTGGTGAAGAACTTCTTTTTAACCAGCGAGCGCACGCTGGCGCGTAAAGTTCAGGAAGCCTTAATGGCATTGCTGCTGGAGCTGCATTACAGCAAAGAGCAGATTCTGCAGGCCTATTTAAATGAAGTGTATTTAGGGCAGGCCGGACGCCGGGCGATTCATGGCTTTGGTCTGGCCTCGCGCTTTTATTTCGGCAAGCAGGTGCAGGAACTGAGCACTGCCGAAATTGCCACGCTGGTCGGGCTGGTCAAAGGTGCGTCTTATTACAATCCGCGCCGCAATCCGGAACGCTCGAAACAGCGCCGCGACCTGATTCTGGGGTTGATGGCCGAAAACAACATCATCTCCGATGCCCAGCGCATTCTGGCGCAGGGACAGCCATTGGTCACCGCCGATTCGCGCCGCGCCGGTCAGCGTGAATATCCGGCCTTCCTCGAACTGGCCAAAGCCCAGCTGCAGCGTGATTACCGGCTGGAAGATCTGCAAAGCGAAGGTCTGCATATCTTCACCACCCTCGACCCCTGGGCGCAGCATGCGGTAGAGCAGGCGGCCGAACGTCAGCTGACGCAGCTGGAAAGCCGCTCGGCCAAACTCAAAGGTCAGCTCGAAACCGCAGCGGTGATTACCAGCGTCGATGGCGGCGAAGTGCGGGCGTTGCTGGGCTCGCGTCAGGCCGAATTCTTTGGTTTTAACCGCGCTCTGGCGGCCAAACGTGCCATTGGCTCGCTGGCCAAACCGGTGGTGTATTTAACCGCGCTGCAGAGTGGCCGTTACCACTGGGGCACACCACTGGAAGATAAGCCGGTGTCGGTATCCGGCCCCGGCGGCCAGTTATGGCAGCCGCAGAATTACGATCACCGCTCCCACGGCGTGGTGCCGATGGTCGATGGTCTGGCGCTGTCGCTGAATCAGGCCACCGCCCGTCTGGGGATGAAAGTGGGGCTGAGCAATGTTGCCGCCACCTTCCATAAACTGGGCCTGCAGGCCGAAGTGCCGCCGTATCCGTCGATGCTGTTGGGGGCGATTTCGCTGTCGCCCTATGAGGTGGCAGGCATGTATCAGACCATCGCCTCGCAGGGCTTTGTGATGCCATTGCGTTCCATCGAAGCGGTCACCACCGCACAGGGACAAACCCTGTCATCCTATGCGCTGCGCGGCGAGCAGGCCTTTGATCCGGCGCTGATGCAGTGGCTGCGTTATGGTATGGAACAGGTGGCCGAGCGCGGCACCGCACGGCGTTTAACTCAGGTGCTGAACGGCCCGCTGGCGGCGAAAACCGGTACCAGTGATGACCAGCGCGACGCCTGGTTTGCCGGTTTCGATAACCGTTATCTCGGCATTATCTGGGTTGGTCGTGACGATAACCAGCCGATGCCTTTTGCCGGCTCCAGCGCCGCGCTGCCAATCTGGCTGGATACCTTCCGCACGGTAGGTAGTGAACCGCTGCAACCTGCCTCGGCGCTGCGTACTGCCGCCGTGAATGAACGCGGCGAGCTGGTGGGCAGCGGTTGTCATGGTACGCTTTATCCTTTTATCAGCAGCCGTTTACCGGCTTCGCTGCCTGACTGTCAGCCGCTTCAGCCTGAACCGGCGCCTGAGGAGAAAAAATCGTGGTTCGACTGGTTGTTCTGAGAGGTGGATCGCTTCCTCTGTTGTTCTTATTGCTGTTACTGGGTGGGCTGAGCGGCTGTACGCCGCTGCCGCCCAAACCGGAACAGCAACAGGCAACGGCCGACGATCTGCCCCAGTGGCAGGACGGTATGCTGGCCTCGCTCAGTCAGGGCGAACATCATCCGGCGGTCGCCAGCCTGTTCGCCAAAGCCGAACAGGCACGCCAGCAACAGCTGTGGCGCAAAGCCATGACCTACCTTGATCAGGCGCGCCAGATTCAGCCGCGCAACCCGGCGGTGTTTTATCGTCAGGCCTGGGTCAGCCTGCAGATGGGCGATGCCGTACGCGCCGAACAGTTACTGCAGCGCGCGCTGGTATTTGCCGGTGGCGACATGGAATTAACCCGGCGTTTGCGTTTGTTAATGGCCGAAGCGCTGGATGCGCAGGGCCGTGGCGCCGAGGCAGATAATCTCAGGCGGCAGGCGGCGTTGGGGTAGCAGTAAAAGCATACTGTCAGTTATGTCAGTTGTTGGTAATGTCGCGTTATAAGCTCATGCTGTGGCTAAACATCCGGAGCGGATGCCGATAACAGGTTAAAGCCGCAGAGTAAGGATGACTCGCATGGACATTACCACTCCGTTATCGGCTGTCATGCAGGCAGCAAACCTTCCGGCCAGTCATCAGGCCGACAGCCAGGCGAATGGCCCGGTTGAGCCCTATCCCCTTGAGAATCTGGTTACTCACCATGGCGGCATCAGTGTCGCTGCGCCAACGACGCAGGTGTCTCTGCAGGTCTGGCAGGATGCTCAGCGCTACGTCGGTTACCAGCAGAATGGCGCGGGTTCCGGCAGTCAGGTCAATCTGCTGGATGACAGTAAGAGTGTTGTTGATTTCACCTCCGATCAGTCGCTGCGCTATATGGAAATTTCCAATGCTCAGGGGCTGGCCGATGATGAGAAAGCCCGTCAGGTTAATGCCGACCTTATCAGCGGCAAGCTGAACCCTGGCCATGATCTGGTGCTGTTCAGTGCCGGTCAGACCTCGGGCAATATGAAGTTGGAATACGGAGTGGCGGAATATTCACCTTCGATGATGTACCGGCAGGATGCGGTTACTTACGGCCCCCGACCTAATGACGCTTCCAAAGGGGGCGGCATTGTCACCAACGAATTTAACGCATCTGCGTCCCTGACTCTGCCAAGTGGCAACCGTATCAATCTCGACTTCTCATACAAGGAAGAGCTGTTGGTTGGTAAACCAGTCAGTATTTCTATGGGTGCTTTGGAAACGTTTGAAGAATTTGAAGCACGGGTTGAAATATGGCGGAGAACAAAACCGGAGTCAGAATCGGATTACCGAAGCCTCGCGATCCAGTACTCATCCGGCAAACCTCTTTCTGAGGAAGATGCCAAATACATGGATCAGATTAATCAGTACCTGATGAGCATGGCGAAAGTGGCCGGACGGGGGCAGATGAATAATCAGAGCCGCGGGCTCGAGACTGTGCTTAATCAGGTTCAGTCGCTGGGTGTTGATATGAAAATGAACGCCACTTATCAGGGCTATGCCCAGGGCGATACCGAAATAACGTTGTCTTTACTGGGCAGTCAGCGTGAGCTGAAGATTAAATCGGAGCCGGTATTGCCGGTTAATCAGAATCCGGTTGTTGATGAGTTCTGGTAGGAAAGCCGGAAGGCTTATTTAATCCCCCGGAGTTGTGCTCTGCTCCGGAGGATAATGCCAGTGGCGACGCTCCGGCTCAGTCGGAGACCTTAAACTGAGTCAGAAGGCCGCGTAAATCGGTAGCCATGGCAACCAGACGCTCGGAATTACGTGCCGAACCACTGGCCTGTTCCGAGGTGTCTTCACTGATATCGCGGATAACATTCAGATTCGAATTCACTTCATTAATGGCGCTGTTCTGCTCATCAATGGAGCCGGCAATCTGCTGGCTCATATGATGGATATTCGTGACCGCCTGCTTCATACCCAGCAGGCTGTCGCTGCTGGCGGCAATCTGGGTAACGCTGTTATCGACTCCCTGTTTACTGGTATCCATCGCACTGACCGCTTCGCGTGAGCCTTTCTGCAGGCGTTCGATCATGCGCTGAATTTCTTCAGTGCTTTCGTGGGTGCGCGATGCCAGGGTGCGGACTTCATCGGCCACCACCGCAAAACCACGTCCCTGCTCACCGGCACGGGCTGCCTCGATGGCGGCGTTCAGTGCCAGCAGGTTGGTTTGCTCAGCAATGCCCTGAATCACGGCCAGCACGGAACCGATATTGTTGCTTTCGGTATCCAGATTTTTGATCACCTGATTGGCGCGTTCAATATTGCTGGCCAGGTTTTCAATGGTGCTGCGCGCCTGCAGAATATTTTTTTCACTTTCCTGTCCGGTTTTATCGGCGGCTTCGGCTGCGCTGGCAGCATCCTGAGAATGGGCAAAAATGGTCTGCATCGATGCCGTCATCTGCGTGGTGGCGGTGGCAATCATTTCGGTTTCCTGATGCTGACGTCTGGCTCCCTCGCTCATCTGCTGTGTGGATTGAGCGAAGGACTGGCCAACGTCGTTAATCTGCCGTGACAGCCGCGCCACCTGACTGACCAGATCATTCATCAGGGCAAAGAAATTATTAAAGGATTTGGTGAATTTCCCTTTCGGATTCTCAATGCGGAAGGTCAGATCCACTTTGCCGTCATCGGCAATATGGGCACCGATCTCCGCCAGTTCAGTATGCTGCTGAAACTCCTGCCAGCTTTTATGGGCGAGATACATCAGTGCCGCCGATTCAATCACAACAAAAACGGCATGCAGTAATACGATATTGATACCGGTGCGGGATTCAAATACCCAAACGGCACTGCCGTTTTCCTGCAGGTAATTAAACAGTAAATGGTGTACGGCAATGGTGGCGGCAGCCACCAGAATGGGCATGACATCGCGGTAATACAGCAGCAGGGCCAGCAGCACGAAAATACCAAAGTGCATTTCCAGCAAGCCGTGAGCCTGATGAATATGCAGGGCAGAAAATATCATCAGCGAAGCGCCATAGGTCATCCGCGATAAGCGACTGGCTGGGGATGCTTTGCTGATAAACAGAGGAACCAGCAGAGCCGGAAGGCCAATAATCAGGGCTTCCGTCCAGGTGTTATACCAGTTGGCGAGTAATAAAGAGACTCCGAAAAGAGCGCTGTTGATGCCGAGGAAAAAGCGGTCAGCCTGACGGTAGAAATCGTCACGGATGGAAGTCATGCAACACCTGTCTGGTCAAAAGGGTGAAGCCAATAGCAGAACTTTATTGTCTTGCCATTGGCAAACTCCCTTCAGCCTAGTTCAGATTGCTTGAGCCGCTCCGCCCAAATTGGCATAACACTGATGCTGGTCATGCTTAGCCAGAATAACAATGGTTCCAGCAGATTCTGACTGGCTGATATCCAGGCCAGTGCGCCGCAGGCCATCATTAATTGCGCGGCCAGCCAGGCCCGTACCGCGCTCATTTTCCACAGCGCCAGCAGCAGGGCGATTACGGCTGCCGCAGCGATGGTTATCAGCAATGCATCGAGCTGGTTATTACGGCGGCAGAGCTCAAACACCACACATAATGCCAGCAGTACCCGTCCCCAGATCATGCGTGACCACTGATACCCCAGCGCCTGAGCACCGAGCACAATAATTAATAACGGCAGGGCAGCGTACAGGCTCAGCTGTTGCAGTAATAATGTGGCCGCGGGCGGCAGCTGAAACAGTTCGGCGGCCGCCGCGCAGAGCAGCAACAGGCCGGCAGCAAAACGCGCGGCCGATTCGCCGCGCCATTCTGTTTGTGTTTCCTCATCCGGACGCTGCTGGTTCGGGCGCTGCTGCAGGCACAGCCAGGCGCCGACCAGCAACAGCATCATCGCGGCAAACTGGGCATCCATTACAGGGTGGCCATTACGCGGTCGGCGGCGGCGATGGTTTCCAGAATATCCTGCTCGCTGTGGGTGATGGACATAAAACCGGCTTCAAAAGAACTTGGCGCCAGGTAAACGCCTTCTTTCAGCATGCCGTGGAAGAACTGATTAAAGCGTGCACCATCGCAGTGGTCAGCCACGTCGCGGAAGGTGTTTACTTCTTTCAGCCCGGTAAAGAAGAAACCAAACATAGAGCCGGCGCTGTTGTGGGTAAACGGAATATTGTGCGCATCGGCGGCGGCCTGCAGACCGTTCAGCAATAATTGCACGCGGGCGTTCAGCTGGTCGTAGAAACCTGGTTTCTGAATGGCTTTCAGCATGGCCAGACCTGCAGCCATCGCCAGCGGATTACCCGACAGTGTACCGGCCTGATAGACCGGGCCCAGCGGTGCCAGATATTCCATAATTTCGCGCTTACCACCAAAGGCACCGACCGGCAGACCGCCGCCAATGACTTTGCCCAGACAGGTCATGTCCGGCACGATGCCGTAATATTCCTGAGCGCCGCCCAGTGCGGCGCGGAAGCCACTCATTACTTCATCAAAAATCAGCACAATACCATGCACGGAGCACAGCTCACGCAGCCCCTGCAGGAAGGATTTGCTTGGCGGAATACAGTTCATATTGCCGGCTACCGGCTCGATGATCACACAGGCAATTTCGTCGCCCATTTGCGCGAAGCATTCTTTAACGCTGTCGAGATTGTTGTAGTCGAGGGTGATGGTGTTGGCGGCAACGGCGGCCGGTACGCCCGGAGAGGTCGGTACGCCTAAGGTCAGCATGCCGGAGCCGGCTTTTACCAGCAGTGAATCGGCGTGGCCGTGGTAGCAGCCTTCAAATTTCACCAGTTTATCGCGACCGGTAAAACCACGCGCCAGACGAATCGCACTCATGGTGGCTTCGGTGCCGGAGTTCACCATACGCACCATGTCCATGGACGGAATCAGTTTGCACACTTCTTCGGCCATTTCGATTTCGATATGGGTCGGTGCGCCAAAGCTCAGGCCTTTATCCATGCGGGCGCGTACGGCATCGAGAATTTCATCGGCGCTGTGGCCCAGAATCATCGGCCCCCAGCTGCCCACGTAATCGATATAGCGGTTGCCGTCGGCGTCAAACACATAAGCGCCTTTGGCATGATCGAAGAAAATCGGGGTGCCGCCCACGCCTTTAAATGCACGCACCGGTGAATTAACTCCGCCGGGAATGTGTTTCTGTGCGGCGGCAAACAGGGCTTCGGACTGGGCGATGGAATAACTCATAGCACTCTCTTTTTACAGACGTTAAAACGGACGCACGACCACCAGAATAACAATGGCGATCAGCATGAAGACGGGGATTTCGTTAAACCAGCGGTAAAACACATGGCTGCGCTGGTTGTTATCGTCGCGGAATACTTTTAATAAGTGGCCGCAGTAAAAATGGTAAATCACCAGCAGGGCAACCAGCGTCAGCTTGGCATGCATCCAGTGGCTGTCGATAAAGTAGTAGCGCGGATTAAACGTCAGCAGCCAGGCGCCCAACGCCAGCACCACAATCATCGACGGCGTCATAATGCCGCGGTACAGCTTGCGCTCCATGATTTTAAAACGTTCACGCGACACCTGATCTTCGGCGCTGGCGTGATATACAAACAGACGTGGCAGATAAAAAATCGCGGCAAACCAGGTGACGACGGCAACAATGTGGAAGGCTTTTACCCAGAGCATCAACGGCCTCTTGGCTGGTAGTGATAGAAGTGTTCAATGTGTGTGCGCGAGACGATGCCAACACAGCGGCTGGACTGGTCATCGCGGTAAACGGCCAGCCATTGTAAGTGATGGTGTTGCATCAGGTCTAAGGCATCCTGCAGATTGGCCTTGAGCGAAATGCGTTCGACCGGCTGCCTGTCGGCGGGGATGGCAATCAGATCAATATCGTCATCGTTGCGCTCACCGCTTTCTTCCTGCTCTTTACGCAGACTCAGCGCCTCGGCCACTGCGGCCGGGGGCAGGATAACGTTTTCTTCTTCCAGTAACAGCCACTCCGGTTCGCGCTGCAGAATAAAACCCGCGGCTTCCGGTGACAGCTGGCGCGATGCCGTGACAAAAGATTGTTCCATCGCTTCGGCCACCCAGGTATTGCGCAGCATCTGCTGCACCGGATCGGGCTGCTGATAATTGTGGCCGCCACCGAGCTGCACCTCAAAGACTGATGGCAGGCGGAATACCTCACTCACCACCAGGCTGGCAATCACGATGGTCAGCATGCCCGGCATAATAATGTTCGGGTTGGCGCTTAATTCCAGCAGCGCCACCAGAGCTGCAAGCGGTGCGCGCAGAACCGCGCCCATTAACGCAGCCATGCCGAGCAGAGCATAAAACCCCACGGATACCGGATACTGTGGCAGCCACCAGGCGGATAATTGCCCGAGCAGGCCGCCCAGCGCGGCGCCGATAAATAAGGTCGGGCCGATTAAACCGGCGGGAAAACCCACGGCGGCGGCCCAGGCGGCCAGCACCAGTTTGGCCAGCAATAAACCCAGCAGGGTTCCCATGACCACATTGCCGGCTAATGCATCGTTCACCGTGTCGTAGCCGATCCCCATGACCTGCGGCAGGAAGGTGCTGATCAGTACGGTGGCAGCGGTCAGTCCGCCCCATTTAAGCCATAACGGCAGGGGATTAAGACGCTGGAAAAAACGCACCAGCAGAATAAAGCCGCTGGCGACGATGCCGCCGATAATGCCGAGGGCAAGAATATAAGGAATTTCCAGCAGCGAATTCATATC
Source organism: Thalassolituus hydrocarboniclasticus (assembly GCF_025345565.1). NCBI lineage: Bacteria > Pseudomonadati > Pseudomonadota > Gammaproteobacteria > Oceanospirillales > Oceanospirillaceae > Thalassolituus > Thalassolituus hydrocarboniclasticus. The sequence goes on from NZ_CP054475.1 coordinate 296,384, forward strand.
AACGCCGGGCACGGCAAAGGCCGTCTGTGCGCCGAATACCGCTTCGCTGACAATGGCACCGGCGACTGAGGCGAGAATAATCGGAATAAAACCGCGGATGTTGTATTCCAGCAGCACCACTTCCATGGCGAAGATCACGCCTGCCATGGGTGTATTAAAAGAAGCAGAAATCGCACTGGCGACACCGGCCCCGGCAATAATTCGCAGACGGTGATGCGCCAGGCCAACACTCTGACCGATCTGGCTGGCGGTACCGGCACCCAGATGAATGGCCGGTCCTTCGCGCCCCACGCTGTGGCCACTGATAATGGCGATCACCGCGGCAAACCACTGCAGCACAATATTCGACCGCGGCAGATAGCCCTGATGCGATTCCATCCGTTGCAGTACATGGGTCACGCCAACGCCGCGGCGTTCCGGCTTTACCAGATAAAAGATAACAATCAGCAGCAGGCTGCCGCCGCACAGCAGGGCAATGCGGGCAGCTTCGCTGAGGTGCTCGAAATCGTCGGAGTGCTCCACCGGCAACAGGGTGGCAAAAGGAAATTCGATCGCCAGACGGAACAGGGTAATCACCAGCGCACTGGCCAGACCGGCCAGCAGTGAGAGAAAGGCCAGGCCAATCTGGTTATCTGATAAAGCAATCAGGCTGAGCCACTGTTGTCTGAGGCGCTTCACGGTAAACCGGCATCCTTATCCGGCAATGGGCTTACCGGCGTGGTGTCAACGGGGGACAAGAATCAGTATTATACCTGCCTTTCTGTATTTAACCGCCCCCGGTTTTGCCGGAGCGGTCTTCTGACAAACGAGGTTTGGCGTGATTAAAGTCGGTATCGTTGGTGGCACCGGATACACCGGTGTAGAGCTGCTCAGAATTCTGGTAAACCATCCGGACGTTGAGCTGAAGGTGATCACTTCGCGCAGTGAAGATGGTCTGCCGGTGGCTGATATGTTCCCCAACCTGCGTGGTCATACCGATCTGCGCTTCAGCGTACCTGATGTACAGACGCTGGGTGAGTGTGATGTGGTGTTTTTTGCCACGCCGCACGGTGTTGCGCACTCGCTGGCGGAAGAAATTCTTAATACCGGCGCCCGCGTGATCGACCTATCAGCCGACTTCCGTCTGCAGGACGCGGTTGAGTGGGAAAAATGGTACGGCCAGCCACACGGTGCCAAAGGCATTCTGCCGCAGGCGGTATACGGTCTGCCAGAAGTGAACCGCGCACAGATTAAAGAAGCGCGTCTGATTGCGGTGCCGGGTTGTTACCCAACTTCGGTACAGCTGGGTTTCCTGCCGCTGCTGGAAAATAACCTGTTACCTGAGCAGATGCTGATTGCCGATTGTAAATCCGGCGTCAGCGGTGCCGGTCGTGGTGCCAGCGTGGGCTCGCTGTTGTGCGAAGCCAGCGAATCGATGATGGCCTATGCGGTTAAAGGCCATCGCCATTTACCGGAAATCCGTCAGGGTATGGAACGTGCTGCGGGTAAAGCGGTCAACCTTACCTTTGTTCCGCATCTGACGCCGATGATCCGCGGAATTCATTCTACACTCTATGCTCAGGCTCCGGGGCTGGCAGAAGATCTGCAGGCGTTGTACGAAGCCCGCTACGCCAACGAGCCTTTCGTCGACGTTATGCCGGCTGGCAGTCACCCTGCCACGCGCAGTGTGAAGGGCAGTAACGTCTGCCGTATTGCCGTTCATCATCATGCCCATACCGGACAGGTGATAGTATTATCGGTAATCGACAATCTGGTTAAGGGTGCGTCGGGTCAGGCAGTACAGAACATGAACATCATGTTTGGTCTGGCTGAGGATGCAGGCCTGAAGCAGGTCGCACTGTTGCCCTGATACGTTTTAAATACATGGATCAATAAGGACACACGCATGGCGGTAGTAAAAGGTAGCCAACAGGATCAGCTGATTATTCGTCAGTACCGGCCCTGGGAACGCTTTCGGCGAACCCTGTATATGGTGCTGTTCATCGTAGCGGTGGGTGTTGGTGGTTACTTTGGTGGTGTTTACGACAGCATGAGCAGTATTCAGCAGTTGACGGCGACCCGCGATTCGCTGCAACTGGCATTGCAGGATGCAGAGCGAACCATCACCAATCTGACCCAGCGTGTAGGCGTTCTGGAAAAGGGTGGTCAGGTTGACCGTAAGGCCACCGAAGGTATCCGCCAGACCGTTAAAGAACTGAAAGCGCAGATATCCACCCTTGAAGAAGAAGTGGCTTTCTATAAAGGCATCATGGCACCAAGTGCCAATGACAAAGGTTTACGCGTCAGTAAAGTTGAGATTCAGCCGCAGGAAGGCACCGAAACCTTCCGTTATTCCATCATGATGACTCAGGTGGCGGATAACAGCTCTTATATCTCCGGGCTGGCGGCAGTGAATTTTGTTGGTATGCAGGGGGCGGAAAAAGTCATCCTGCCGTTACGTGATCTCGACAGTAATGTGACTGATCTGGGCGTAAAATTCAGATTCCGTTATTTTCAGGAAGTAGCAGGTGATCTCAGATTACCTGCTGGTTTCGTGCCACAGCAGGTGCAGGTTGTTCTGCAATCCACCGGCGGTAAAGCACAGCGCGTCGAACAAACCATCGACTGGCCCCAATAAGGAGAGGCTTAATGTTCAGCAGTAAAGACAAGGGCAGCAATACTCATTACGACACCCTGATTTCTGTTAAAACCGAAATCACCGGCGATGTGAAATTCACTGGCGGCCTGCACATCGATGGTGTGATTAAAGGTAATCTGGTGGCTGAAGCCGGCAGTGGTGCCGTTGTGCGGGTAAGTGATAAAGGCCGGGTTGAAGGCCAGATCAGTGCGCCCAATATCATTATTAACGGCAAAGTCATCGGTGACGTGCATGCCGGTGAATACATTGAGCTGGCGAAGAAAGCTCAGGTAAACGGTGATGTTTATTATCAGATGATGGAAATGGTGATGGGTGCCGAAGTGAACGGCAAACTGCACCATCAGACAAAAGGTGACAGCCGCAAGAAGCCGGAGCCTGCTCCTGTAGTGGCAGAGCCTGAGGTTAAAGTTGACTAAATTAGTCGGAAAAACCGATAATTTGCCGATATTCAGCAAGCCGGAATCATTATGAGTGCAGTACAACAGGCCAGCCCGATCGAACTCAGCCAGGCAGCTCAGGATAAAATCCGTGAGTTGCTGCTGGAAGAGGCGGATGACGAACTCTGCTTAAGAGTCTTTGTCACCGGTGGTGGCTGTTCTGGTTTTCAGTATGGTTTCACTTTCGACGATGAACGTGCCGAAGATGACACGCTGATCAGTCTGGAGGGTGTCCGCGTGCTGGTGGATGCTCTCAGCTACAGCTATCTGGTTGGCTCGGTACTGGACTATAAAGAAGGCCTCGAAGGCTCACGCTTTATGGTGAATAACCCCGGCGCATCATCCACCTGCGGCTGTGGATCGTCGTTCTCCATCTGATAAGGAATGCCTGATGGCTGTTTCGCGCCTCGTTTTACTCTCTTCTCTGTTGTTGGTGCAGCCTGCTTTGGCGGAGCTTGTACCTCTGACAGAAGAGCCGGCGGCAGTCAGCACAGAGGCGACCAGCACTCCGGAGTTACCTCTCGAAGGTATCGCGCCAACGGCAGGTCAGCTGCAGCCCGGCAGTAAAATTCAGGCGGTGGTGAAACTTCATACCGCAGAAGAGCTGCAGGCTTTGCTGACCCGCGCAGAAGAGCTGTCGCGCAGCGTTGATTACCGCAATAACGAGCCGGTCAGGCTGGTACTGAGCGGCGATGAAATCGCCATTTTCGTGCGTAGCAGCTATCGCGGCAATAAAGCGCTGGTGGATCTGGCGGCGCGGCTCGATGCATTTAATGTGGTTGAACTGAAAGTGTGCCGGAGCTGGATGGCGCGTAATAAAGTTGACGTCGCCGATTTGCCGGCTTTTCTTGACCCGGTGACCAATGGTGCAGAAGAGGTTACCCGTCTGCAGCTCGAAGGCTACGCCAGCTTCTGATTTCCTCTCCCCTGCGTATGCCGCCGGTGTGCGCTCAGGGCTTCCTGATGCTATGTTGTGATGGACGGGGTGTCCCGTACCAGCCTGAGGAGCCGCTATGAAATCCCTTTTCTTTGCCTTATGCATGTTGCTGATACTGCCAGTGCAGGCAGAGAATATAGGCATCATCAGCGTGAGCGTCGGCCAGGTCAGTTGGCACCGCGGCGGTGAAGCAATACAGCTGCAACGCGGTGATGCGGTAGAGCAGGGCGATAAAGTATCTACCGGCAGCAAGGCGCGGCTGGTGCTGAAAATGAACGAAGGCAGCGTGATTACTCTGGGAGCCGACACCAGCGTTCAGCTCAGTGAATGGCAATACGCGGCTGGCAGTGACAGCAATTCAGCGCGACTGGAGTTTGTCGAAGGCGCCTTTCGTTTTATCACCGGATTAATTACCCGTCAGACTGATCCGCAACTGACGGTCACCACGCCAGCCGCCACTATTGGCATCCGTGGCACCGATTTCTGGGGTGGATATCTGCAGCCGGATGTACTGGATGTCATCATGCTGGAAGGTGAGCATAAACTGGAAATCCGCAATGACGCCGGAGTGGTGTTTATTGAAGAACCGGGTTTCGGTGTATCTGTAGTGGCTGGCGAGCCACCACGCCAACCGCTGAAGTGGGGCGAAGAGAAAGTTCGCCGTGCGGTAGAGAGTATCAGCCTGCCCTGACGGTCTCAGCGCAGTCAGGCAGGATAAATCCCACCCAGAATGCGCCCACCTCTGGCGCCGGTTACCGCCGGCGCATTACCGCTTAAACCTTCCAGCGTGCGTTGCGCCAGCCAGGCGAATGCCATGGCTTCCATCCAGTCAGGGTCAATGCCGCGTTTGGCAGTGTTCTGTACCTGCAGTTGCGGCAACACCTGTTGCAGACGCTGCATCAGATAATGGTTATGCACACCGCCACCACATACCAGCAACTCGCCAGTTGCATGACCAAATTGCCTGATCGCAAGTGCGATACTCTGCACGGTCAGTTCGGTCAGTGTGCTCAGCACATCCTGCGGATCTTCATGGTTCAGGTCGCCCAGATGTTCCAGACGGAACAGTTCACGACCGGTACTTTTTGGTGGTGACAGCTGAAAGTACGGCTGACTCAGCCAGTCGTCTAATAAATAACTGATGACCTTACCATTGGCCGCGAGTTGGCCGCGGTCATCGCGCGGGCAACCAAAATATTTCTGACACCATTCATCCAGCAGTGCATTACCCGGACCGGTATCGAAGCCCATCATACTGTCGGGCTGGCTGTCGGTTGGCAGTACGGAAAGATTGGCAATACCGCCGATATTCAGCACCTGCACATTGCGGCCAAAACAATGCTGATGGAAAGCCGGCACCAGCGGAGCGCCCTGACCGCCGGCAGCGATATCACGGCGGCGGAAGTCGGCAATGCAGCAAATGCCGGTATGCTCAGCGATCCAGCTCGGATCATCCAGCTGCCAGCTGAAGCCATCCGGCTGACTGCGGTGGCGCAGGGTATGGCCATGAGAACCAACGGCACGGACATCCGCCGCGCTGAGGCTGTTGCGTTGCAGCAGCTGCATTACAGCGTCAGTTGATAAGGCCGCGATGCGGCGTTCGAGCAATGCGATACCGTTGATATCAGCGTCGCGGGCAACGGCAAGGGTACGCAGTTGCTGGCGGAAGTCGGCCTCGTAAGGCAGGCAGAGAGCATCCAGTAAGCGCGGAGCGCCCTGAGCAAAATCGACCAGGGCGGCGTCCATTCCATCGGCACTGGTGCCGGACATCAGGCCGATATAGAGCGTCACTGGAATGCACCAACGCGGTTGTCTTCGTTCTCGTTATAGCTGTTCAGCCAGCTCACCATGCTCTGAGACTTCTGGCGGAAAGCGGCCTTTTCTTTTGATGGAATGGAATCGGCTTTTGGCAGCTTCACCCGCAGGGAATCACGGTGTACACCGTCAACACGGAATTCGTAGTGCAGATGCGGACCGGTTGCCAGGCCGGTGCTGCCGACATAGCCAATTACCTGACCCTGTTTAATACTGCGGCCAACCCGGGCGCTGCGGTTGAATTTGCTCAGGTGTGCATAAAGTGTCTGATAACGGGAGCCGTGCTGAATAATGACACAGTTGCCGAAACCGCCTTTGCGCCCGGCGAACACAATCTTGCCATCTCCGGCGGCTTTAATCGGGGTGCCGGTTGGCGCAGCGTAATCGGTGCCTTTATGGGCGCGTAATGTATTCAGCACCGGATGTTTACGGTTCAGGTTAAAGCGTGAACTGATGCGGGCAAAATCAATCGGGTTACGCAGGAAAGCCTTGCGCATACTCTGGCCTTCAGGGGTGTAGTAGTTGGCGTCGCCGGCCTGATCTTCATAGCGCACCGCAGTCAGTTCCCGTCCCTGATTGATAAAGCGCGCAACCAGAATATTGCCATTACCGATTTTTTCACCGTCGAGGAATACCTCGTCATAAATGAGGCTGAAACGATCGCCCTGGCGGATATCAAGAGCAAAGTCGATGTCCCAGCCGAAGATAGCGGCCAGTTCAATCAGGATTTGCTCCGGAATATCGGCACGGGAGCCATCAAGAAACAACGAGTTCTCAATGGTTGTACCGACAAAACGCGGGCGGTAATCAGCGTGGCGCTCAGCCAGCTCATATTTCAGGCTGCCATCGGTGGTTCGTTCGAAGGTATGTCGGGCAAGAGGGGATATCTCAATCTGGAATTGCTGCACATGGTTATCCTGTGAGCGAACCCAGTGCAGGGTCTGGCCGGGCTTAAGCTGGATAGCTTCCTTTGGCGCGACGGCGGCAATTTCAATAACATCGGCGGCGCTGAGGTTGTGGCGACTGAACAGAATGGACAGGTTATCGCCGGGACGCACCGTGGTTTCTTCCCAGTTAAGTACAGCGGCTTCACCCTCTGGCTCGGCCACCGTATCCGGCATCTCAATAATGTACCGGGTCTGTTGCAGATTTTTTTCTGGTGCCTGAGGCCAGAGCAACAACATCAGTAACACAACCAGAGCGGTCAGAACACCGAGTAAGTGAGTCAGAGGGAAATACTGCAGGCGTCCCGACAAGGCCATAGCGATCTGGTCGTCCTTATTCTGTAAATGATTGAATGCTTCATAAGTGTAAACAATTCGCCGGCATTTTACCCCGCGAACTTGATTTTGCACATTGATCAGGTATGTTCACCAACCTTTCTAATACCGACACAATTCAGAGTGCTCCCATGACAGCTGCATTATTAGACGACTTAAAAGCACGCGGTCTGATTAATCAGGCGACGGCGGATGAGGAACTGACCAAACATCTGGAATCTGGTTCCATCACCCTGTATTGCGGCTTTGATCCGACGGCTGACAGTCTGCACCTTGGGCACCTGGTTCCGCTGCTGGTGTTGACCCGCTTCCAGAATGCCGGACACAAGCCGATTGCGCTGGTGGGTGGAGCGACGGGTCTGATTGGTGATCCGAGCTTTAAAGCCGCCGAGCGTCAGCTGAACACCGCCGATGTGGTTGCCGGCTGGGCCGATAAGATCCGCCAGCAGGTCAGTCAGTTCATTAAATTTGATGGCATCGACAACGCCGCTACCGTGGTGAATAACCTCGACTGGGCCGGACAGATGAACGTGCTCGATTTCCTGCGCGATGTCGGTAAACACTTCTCTGTTAACGCCATGATTAACAAAGAATCGGTACAGCAGCGTCTGAACCGTGAAGGTGCCGGTATTTCCTTTACCGAATTTTCCTACGCTCTGCTGCAGGGGATGGACTTTGCAGAACTGAACCGTCGTCATGGCTGTACGCTGCAGATTGGCGGTTCGGATCAGTGGGGCAACATCGTTGGTGGTATTGATCTGGCGCGTCGTCAGAACGGTGCGCAGACGTTTGGCCTGACGGTACCGCTGGTAACCAAATCCGACGGCACTAAATTCGGTAAAACCGAATCCGGCGCCGTATGGCTGGACCCGGCGAAGACCTCGCCATACAGCTTCTATCAGTTCTGGATGAATACTGCCGATGCCGACGTGTATAAGTTCATGCGTTACTTCACCTTTATGCCGGTAGAACGTATTGCTGAAATCGAAGCGCACGACGCAACGATCGAAGGCCGTAAAACCGCGCAGCCGATTCTGGCGGAAGAAGTGACCCGTCTGGTACACGGCGAAGAAGCCCTGCAGTCTGCACGCCGTATTACCGAAGCGCTGTTCTCCGGCGATATCGCTCAGTTGTCAGAAGCCGAGCTGGAACAAATCAAACTGGATGGTCTGTCATCAAGCGATCTGCAGCTGGCTGGTCTGGCTGATGTTCCGATGACCACGCTGTTTACCGACAGCGGCATGGTTAAAGCCGGTCGTGAAGTAAAAGACGCTCTGGGCCGCAATGCCATCTTCATTAATGGTGTGGCGCAGGGTGCGGAAGACAACATGAAAACCGCCGAAGCCTTCAGTGCGGAAAAGGCACTTTATGGCCGTTTCTTCCTGGTTAAACTCGGCAAGAAAAAGTACCACCTGTTCGAGATTGCAAAATAGTTTGAAGAAAGAGTTGACGGCGCATCCGGGATCTCTATAATGCGCCGCTCCTGAGTTGAGACGGATTCGAAAGAGTT